>NZ_JCBDHE010000047.1:0-192953 GCF_059834225.1 Vibrio sp. R10-SG3-ISO3
GCACCGCCGACCTCATAAGCGGGGATCACTGCGGTGCCAATGCGACTGGCAGCCAGTGAGAGATTCCATTCGCTGCGTGTTGAACGGTTGCCATTGATGATGTTGAGCGAGGAGCCAAAGCTTGGTCGCCCTAGATAAAAGTCATCGCTAAGCAGACTAAAATCAATGTCATCCGATTCGGCTTTTTGATCCAGTACCACACGCAGTTGGAATACCTCATTTTTCACGACCCGATTTTTACTCACGGTGACTTGAAGCGTGGCGGCGCTGATGGCGCTAGACCAAAGGAAAAAAAAGATAGAAAGGGATCGAAACGCTGTCATTACCATGTTTTTCCTGTTGATGCTGGGGGAGACTTTTGCTGCGCTTGCAACAGCAGTTGCGCGCGCAATAGGCGGCTAGGATCGCGTGCGGCTTCGACTTGCTCAAGTTTACGCAGCGCGGGATCGATCTCGTTGGTCTTGGTGTCGCCGAGTGTTGCCGATGTGTTAGGCGGCTCAGTGTGGTCGTTTGCCTCCTGCGAACCTCTCTCTTGCTCTGACATCGAGTCTTGTTCAGAAGTCGTGGATTGCTCTGTAGTTGAAGATTGCTCTGAACTAGAAGAGTTCTCAGAAGTAGAAGGTGCCTCGGACGTAGACGGCTGCGAAGGATTGCTCTCTTGGCTTTGCTGAGGTTCATTGTTTGGGCGCGGTGCTTCGTCTTGTTGCTCGGGCTGCGCGCTAGCGTTGCCTTGAGAGTTTTTACCAGATTGGGAATTAGGCTGAGACGCGGCTTGCTCAGATTGCTCACCTGATTCACCCTGCTGTTGCTGTTGCTGTTGCTGTTGCTGCTGTTGTAGCGCTTGTTCCACAATCGCTTTGTTGTGGCTTGCCGATGAGAGCTCTGGGTTAAGCGCCAACGCTTGCTCATAGTGCTCAATGGCGGCGGAATATTGACCGCTTTGTGCGAGTGCATTGGCGAGGTTGTAGTGCTGGTTGGCCGTTTTTGCGCCGCTTAGGTTTTCAATGGCGGCGTCAAAATCGCCCGCTTGATAGTGTGCCAAGCCTTGCCATTGCGGATCGTTAAACTTCTCGGCGGCGGCTGAGTAGTTACCCGAGAGATAGTCTCCATACGCTTGGAGATCTTGAGGTTTAAACGGGTTAGCGGCAACCTCCTGACTGGGCGAGAGCCAGAGCAGCGGCACTAGCAGCGCCGACAGCAAGACGCCACGGCGAAACAGTAGAAGCGAGAGCAGCACGATGAGTGGCAGCAGCCAATAGCCTTGGTTGACCTGATTGCTGACCGATTGATGACTGACGGCGCGAGTGGCTTGGTCGGTTTGATTCATCACGCGGTGAATGAGGTTGATGTCGTCGTTTGTCACCTGAACGGGCACAAAAATACCTCCGCTGGTGGACGCCAAGCGGCGCATATTATCAAAATTGCTTTTCGCGACCACCGTTTGGCCGTTATGCGTCAGCAATTGGCCATCTTGCAAAGGGATTGGCGCGCCGCTTTCAGTGCCGATGGCGAGGACCGACAGCGACCAAGCACCAGAATCGATCAGTTCGGCGCTGAGTGCTTGCTCGTCATCATCCAGATCATCGCTGACAAGCAAGATATGGCCGCGATCTAAGCCCGCATTTTTCATCAACTCAATAGCCAGTTCGATGCCTTTGTCTGCCCGAGCGCCCGGGTAGGGCATGATGTCAGGTGAAAGATTGGGCAGCAGGTTAAATATGGTTTGGCTGTCTGAGGTGAGCGGGCTTACCACGTACGCGTCCCCGGCGTAAGCAATCAGCGCGGTGTCACCCTCTTGCCATTCGGCCAATAAATCCGACACCTTGTATCTGGCTTGGTTCAAACGATTGGGTTTGATGTCATTGGCGTACATGGACATCGACATGTCCATCACTATCACTCGCGCTTCGGTGCTGGAAAACACCGGTCGCTCCGCTTGGCTAAAACTTGGCCCTGATAGCGCAACGATGGCAAGCGTCAGCATTGCGCCTAGCAGTGACAATAGTCGATGAGTGGGCTGTGATGAGCTCATACCAAGCGCGGCAGCAATGTGCGGCGCAATGAGCGTATGGCTCTTTTGACGTTTGCTGAGCCAGTACAGCAATGCATAGGTGGGCAGCAGTGCCCACAACCACATCGGGTAGAGTAGCGTAAAGTCAGACATGATGCCTCCGCACGATAATCAGGCCGAGTAGGGTGAGAAGGGCGAGCGTGAGCGGGACATAAAACCATTCAGTTTGAGGGCGCCAGACTTGCGTTGCCAACGAGACAGGCTCAAGCGCATTAATGGTGTCGTAGATGGTGGCGAGCTCATCGGCGTTTCTGGCCCGAAAGTACTGCCCGCCGGTTGTCTCAGCGATTGCCATCAAGGTCCGTTCATCGAGATCATGGGCGGTATTGACTTTACGGCTCATAAAGAACTCTTTGACGACCATTTCACCGGCGCCCACACCGACCGTATAGATGGTCGCGCCATATTGCTTGGCAATGTCTGCGGCTTCAAGAGGATTAAGAACGCCCGAGGTGTTCGAACCATCACTGAGGAGGATCATCACGCGCTGCGGCGCATCACTGTCGATAAAGGTTTTGGTCGCAAGGCCAATTCCTTCACCGATGGCGGTTTTTTCACCGATTAAGCGCAAAACCAATTGATCCACTTGTTTGGCGACGGTACGTCTGTCTAGGGTCAGTGGCGTTTGCAGATAGGCGTGATCAGCAAACAGCACCACGCCGATCCTATCGCCTTCCCGTTTGGCGACAAAATCATTGACCACCTGTTTGACTGCGCTCAGCCGATCAATGTAGTCGTCCCCTTGAAGCATGTCTTGCTGGCTCATCGAATAAGAGAGATCGAGCACTAACATTAAGTCACGGTGTTTCGGCTGTGTTGTGACGGGATCGCCAAACCACACCGGTCTCGCCGCCGCGAGTAACAGGAGTAGCCAAGTGAGTGAGAGCAGCAGACGTGTGACGCGCAAATTCGGCGTAGCCTGGGCTGCGCCCTGAGGTAAAATGGGCAGATAGAGCGGCGTTCGCTGCGCGCTGGCAGGAGCGAAGCGGTAAACCAACAAGGGCAGCGGCAGTGCAAACAGCACCCACCACCACAGCAGTTGCCAATCAGCCTCGAACAGGGCCACGAGATTTCCTCCGTTTCTTCGGTGGCAGCGCGTGCTCTATCCAATGGGCGCAGTGTTCGATCAACGCCTGAGACTCATCATTGTGTTGCTTGCTGTAGAGTGCATGTTGCCATTTATCGTAATTGTCGGCAAAGAGCGGGGTGCTCAATTGCTCATCCAAAAATAGATACCACTCTTTTCCTGTTAGCTGAGCGATCTCTTCGCGTGGGAAATAGCACAACGCCGATTGGCGAACCAACTCAATCGCTGATGAAGGTGTGCTGCCTTGTTTCAAAATGCGTAGGGCGGCTTTTTTCGGTGCAAGGCGTTTTTTCTTCCAGCGGGTGAAGCCCCAAATAGCGAGTAGCGTCATGATACCGGCGGCGATACTCGCCCACCATGCCCAGGTAAGCGGTAGCCAACTTGGTGGCGAGGGTAATATCATAGGGTCTAGCGGCAGCAATGAAGATTGACTGTTCGAGCTCATTCTAAAATCCGTGTAATTGTTGTTGTAGTGGTTGTGCACTAGTGAGTGCGCTGACGCTCATTCCTAGTTTAAGCGAGAGCCTAGAAAGCTGATTTTGCTTGGCTTTAAAGGCGGCTTCAATGTTTTTTCGCGTTGTTTTTTTCCCAAAATTAATCCATTGCGTATGCTGACGATCCGTCACCTGTTCGCAGCCGCGAAAATCAGTGACGCCTTGCTCAAGAGGATCCCACAACTGCACGATGCGCACGCGATTGTGGGTGTTGAGTCCAGATAGGGTGATCTCATCTTGTTCCGTCAGTCGGGCGAAATCGCTCAGTAAGATAATATCGCTGCCTTTAGGGCAGAGACGGTTGAGTGCTTCCAGCGCGGGCGCCATCGAGCTGTTTTGCGTGACGTGATGGTTCATCAGCGCTTTTTGGTGTTCATTGACCAAAGCGTGATTGAGTGCCAACGCCCCTCGCTGCCTTGGAAGGGGCTTGAGGTCAGTCAGTGTTGAGCCGGTATCGATGACTGCGCCGATTCTATCTTGCCCTTCAGTGGCTATCCACCCGGTGAGCGCGGCCAAATGCGCCGCTTGCACCGACTTCAGTAACAACGTTGAGCCGAACCTCATGCTCGGACTAAAGTCGACATAGACGATAACCGGCTTTTCGCGTTCTTCACTAAACAGTTTGGTGTGTGGCTTGCCTGTGCGCGCCGTGACGCGCCAGTCGATGCTTCGAATGTCATCGCCATGTTGATATTGGCGTACTTCACTGAAATCCATCCCGCGGCCAAGTTGGCGACTTTGGTGTTGCCCTGCCATTTGTGACCACAAACTTTTGGCTGGTGGCAGCCATTTCACCGCGTGCTGCTTAAGATGAAGCAACTCCTTCATGGTGAGGTTCACACCATCACTATGAGGCGGCAGTGTCGGCGTAGGGAGGACGGTATTTTTTGTGACCATGTTTATGCGCTACCGACCAGAGAGAGCAAGGTTGAGATCACATGATCGCGGCTGATGCCTTCTGCTTGGGCTTGATAGGTCAGCAGCAGTCGATGTCTTAGCACAGGGTAGGCCATTGCTTGGACGTCTTCTGGCGTAACAAAATCTCGCCCGGCCAACCAAGCGTGAGCGCGTGCGCATCGATCCAGTGCGATGGTGGCGCGCGGGCTGACGCCCATCTCCAGCATCGTTGCAAGGTTGTCGTCGTACTGCTCTGGATCGCGGGTCGCCATCACCAATCTAATGATGTATTGCTCGACGCTCTCAGCCATATGTACGTTGAGCACTTCTTGTCTGGCGGTGAAAATATCGTGTTGCGAGAGTTGCGGTTTCTGCGCGCCGACTTCGCCTTTGGCTTCGCCGCGGTTTAAGCGCAGGATCGCGAGCTCACTGTCGGCGTCAGGGTAGCTGACGTTAAGGTGGAGCAAAAAGCGATCAAGCTGAGCTTCAGGTAAGGGGTAGGTACCTTCTTGCTCTATCGGGTTTTGTGTCGCCATCACCAAAAACAGCTCGGGCAGCGGGTAGGTTTGTTTGCCGGCAGTAATTTGCTTTTCTGCCATGGCTTCTAGCATTGCGGCTTGCACTTTGGCGGGGGCACGGTTGATCTCATCAGCGAGCAGCAACGAATGGAAAATCGGGCCCGGTTGGAAGCGAAATTCCCCGGTTTCTGGTCTAAATATGTCGGTTCCTGTCAAATCCGCCGGCAATAAATCCGGTGTAAACTGCACGCGATGGAAGCTGCCTTCAATGCAATCGGCTAGGGCTTTTACCGCGCGTGTTTTAGCAAGCCCCGGTGGTCCTTCGACAAGGATGTGGCCGTCAGCCAAGAGTGCAACAAGCAATTGCTTGACCAATTCACTTTGACCAATCACTTGACCGTTCAAATAGTGTTGCAGCTGTGATAGAGCGTGAGTGTGCATGAGCCGTATCTCTCCATGAGTTCTCGCCATAGGCGATAGCGCAGGTTAAGTCTCTGATATTGAGAACAATTAGAATATGGGTATTTTCCCGTGAGATACAACTCTTTCCCCAGTCAATTGACCAAAATTTTGCCAATGGGCACAAGACATTGTGGAAATACAACCAAAGTGTGAGCTAGTCTAAATGAAAGAGGTAAAGTAATGCTTAAACCTTACGATATAAGTAAAGTGAATAGCACACTCGATGGCTTAGGCTCTGTGAAAGCAGTCTGTCACGGGGTGTGCTTGTTTGTTCAACAGGGCTAGGATCAGCATGATAAATTTGAACTCCATTAGTATTAAACAGAAAGTGGTCGCAGGGATTACCTTTGCGGTACTGGCATCTACCATCATTGTCGGCGTGATGGCTCAACGTCAAGCGAGAGCAGTATTAGAGCATCGCTTGATCGATATTGAGTTGCCAACCATGCTGGAAAAAATCAAAGGAGAAATCGACAACGAAGTGACCCAGTTGTTGATGGCAGCACAACAGATCGCCAACAATGAGTTCACCCAGCAAGCGATCAACACTCGTAATATCGATGCCGATAGCGAGCGTCTTTTGGTGAAGTCGCTAAATAACGTCCGCACGCAGTACAAACTCAACGATGCGTCAGTGGCCAACCGAGAGACCGCCTACTACTGGAACCAAAATGGCTTCCTACGTGAGCTTAACAAGCAGCAGGATGGTTGGTTCTTTGGCTTCACGCAGTCCGGCAATGCGACTATGGTCAGCATGTTCCAAGAGGCCAGCGGTGAAGTGAAGATGTTCGCTAACTTCCAGCAAGTCGACGGGTTCTCCATGTCAGGGGTGTCAAAATCAATGGATGACATGGTGAAGCTACTGAATGGATTCAAGATTGAGCAAACCGGCTTTGTCTTTTTAACCAACGCTAAAGGTGAAGTACAAATCCACCGCGACCAAAGCCAATCAAAAGCGACATTGGCGCAACTCTATGGCAGCAACGCGTCTGAGTTATTGGATAAGTCAGACTTTAACCTTGTCCAAGCGACTTACAACGGCCAAAACGTCTTTGTTTCTTCCACTTATATTCCGGTTATGGATTGGTTTGTGGTGGGCGTGGTACCCGTAGATGAAGTGTTCGCGGATTTGACCAAAGTGGCGCATCAAATGCTGATCACGACCATTGTCGTCGCGGCACTGTTTATTTTGATGGGGCTGTTTTTGGCCAACAGCATTGCTAAGCCGATTCGTGCGATTGCACTGCGTTTTAGCGATCTGGGCAAAGGTGATGGCGATCTTTCTCAACGTATCGAGATCAAAGGCCGCGATGAAATCGGTCAATTGTCAGAAGGGTTTAACGGCTTTATTGAGAAGATTCATCAATCAATGAAAGAAGTAGCCTCGACCAGTAGTGCGCTTCAATCAGCGGCGGATGGGGTCTCACACAAAGCCAACACCACGCACGATAATAGCCAAGTGCAGCGTGATCAAACCATACAAGTCGTGACCGCGATCAACCAGATGGGCGCCACCATCAGTGAGATTGCCACCAACGCTGCCACTGCTGCGGAAACCGCAACCCAAGCGTCCGACAACAGTGAAGTGGGGCAACAAGTGGTCAGCAAAGCGAAAGATGCCATCAGTCGTCTCGCACTTGATATCGAAAGTACCGGTCAAGTGGTGGAACAGTTGGCGTCGACAACGCAAGAAATTGGCTCCATTTTGGACGTGATTCGCGATATTTCCGAGCAAACCAATTTGTTGGCGCTCAATGCGGCGATTGAAGCGGCACGTGCGGGCGAGCAAGGTCGAGGCTTTGCGGTTGTGGCGGATGAAGTCCGTAATCTCGCCAGTCGAACAGCCGATTCGACCGAAGAGATCCAGAAGATGATCAACCAGTTACAAAGCGATGCCAAAGACGCGGTAACGGCGATGGAGGCGGGTAAATCCGTCACGGGTGAAGGGGTGTCTGCGTCGGACGAAGCGGTAAAAGTGCTACTGAGTATCTCAGAGCGTATCCATGACATCTCGGATCGCAACACTCAAGTGGCGACAGCGACGGAGGAGCAATCTACCGTGGTGCACACCATCAATCAGAATATTGAAGAGATCAACGCCATCAATGAAGTGACCACTAGCACGGCGGAAGAGTTAGCAGCAGCGAGTACTGAATTGAAAGAGTTGTCCGTTCGGTTGGATAAAATGGTTGGGAGCTTTAAGCTATAACAGCATTGAACGCTTTCGCGTGTCAAACTAGAAACTCTGGGGTTAAGTAGGTAAACTTGCCCCAGTTTTATTTTGGTAAGGGTATGTCAATCATGAGTGATGTTGAAAAAGAACTGGAGCTGATGTCTCAAGAGATGGGGGATGAGCCAGAGGTGGGATTGCCATCAATCGAAGAGCAAAAAGCCATCGCACAAAAGCTGAAAGAGCTTGAAGCCGAGGGCAAGTTGACCCCAGAGGTCTTGGAAGAGTACTTTGGAAAATTCTACGCCAAGACGGACGCACCGATTCACTGATTGCGCTGGTTTACTTGGTCAAGAAAGCAGAAGAGAAGGTTGGCATTGCCAGCCTTTTTGCTTTTTATCCCCGATGGCCGTTGTGCTGATCAACGTGGGCGCGGCGCCAACGACTATCTGGCGACGACTTGGTTTCTCCCCGCCTTTTTCGCCTCATACAGCGCTTGGTCAGCGCGTGATACCGCTTCACTCCAAGTATCATGCATGGTGAGGCTGCTGACGCCAAAGCTTGCTGTGCAGAATTCATCGTGTTTAGGAAGCAAGTGAGTGCGCTCAATGACCTGACGCAGCTTCTCTGCGACAAATTCAGCGTCTTCAAGTGACGTCTCGGGCAAAATGAGCAAGAACTCTTCACCGCCGTAACGAAAGCAAAAATCGTTGGCGCGCGTTTCCACGTGCAGAATACGACCGATACTGTTTAACACGCGATCGCCTGTTTGGTGGCCATAGAAATCGTTGATCTCTTTAAACCGATCAATATCCAGCAACACGAAAGATAGGTCGGTTTGAAAACGGCGTGCTCGAGCGGACTCTTTGGGTGCTAATTCAGACAGTGCACGTCGATTATAGAGTTGGGTGAGGTCGTCTTTCAGGGATGTGTCGTAGATGGTGGCGACCAAGCGACCGGTTAGGAGCCAAGTGATTGAAAAACAAATAAAAATCACCATAGAAATGAGAGAGATGAATGCCAGTTGGTGCACTAAGCCTGACTGCATGAAATCCTGAATTTGTTGTTGGAACGGCAGAGTAGCGACGCGAAAGAGGCTGTATCCACCTTGAATAATCATGGCAATAGAAAGTAAACGTTTTGAGCCAGGGATGTCTTTGTGCGTCCCTTTGAGGTTGGCGTATAAGGTGAGGAAAGACATTAATGCAATAAAGCTCGCGACCAAAAAAATCCGTACATTAGTCGAGGGGGAGAAATAGGTAAAGTAGGTCAGCCCCAAAATGATCAACGGCAAGCCATAGTAGCCGATGTTCGCCAAACGATGAGGAAAGCTGCGCAACAAGCACACGCCGTGGAGCAGCAAAACAAAGCTGAGCACAATCGCTGAATTGGCGGTGATTTTTGAGATCCAATAAGAGGTGTGATTACCAAAACTCAGTAAAAGAAAACCCACACCGAGCAAAAGCAGCGCCAGCGCTATAGTATTGATTCCCCTAATGTTTGGCTGTAGGCGCTGAATCAGCAAAAGCCCAAACGCGTACGTAAACGACAAAAAACACAAATCACCGACAAGGTCGGAATATCTAAACGCGGCAAGTTTATGATCCATTTGATTTATTTGTGTTTAAGTGTAGTTGATATAATTGTGTTTAATAGAAAAAGACCACCGAATTCGGCGGCCTTAGTCAATAAAAGTGCCCGATGGCTCGATCGCGTGCTGGGTGTGGCTTATTTCACACGCCAAGCGATGGTTTCGCCGCCACGAATAGGAACCACGATGTCGTCACCAAACGGCATGGTTGGTTCGACAGACCAGCTCTCTTTCACCAAAGTGACGGTGTCGCTGTTGCGAGGGATGCCGTAAAAATCGGGGCCGTTGTGGCTGGCGAAGGCTTCCAGTTTGTCCAGTTTTCCTTCGTTCTCAAACACTTCAGCGTAGAGCTCTAACGCTGCGTGTGCAGTGTAAGAACCCGCACAGCCGCAAGCTGCTTCTTTTTTGCCCTTGGCGTGTGGCGCCGAATCGGTGCCCAAGAAGAACTTCTTGCTGCCACTGGTAGCCGCTTCAATCAACGCTTTTTGGTGGGTGTTGCGTTTAAGGATCGGCAGGCAGTAGAAATGTGGGCGAATGCCGCCGACAAGCATATGGTTGCGGTTGTAGAGAAGGTGGTGAGCGGTAATCGTTGCTGCGACATTGTCATTGGCGTTATTCACAAACTCAGCGGCATCGGCAGTGGTGATGTGCTCAAGAACAATCTTTAGATTAGGAAAGTCATTGACGATTGGCGCAAGTACAGTGTCTAGGAACGCTTTCTCACGATCAAAAATATCCACTTCGTGATGAGTCACTTCGCCGTGGACTAACAGCAGCATGCCCACCTCTTGCATCGCTTCAAGCACGGGGTAGATGTTTTTCGCATTGGTCACCCCAGAGTCGGAGTTAGTGGTCGCACCCGCTGGGTAGAGTTTCGCTGCCACCACTTTGCCTGATGCTTTCGCTTGGCGGATATCCTCGGCGGTGGTGTTGTCAGTCAGATACAGCGCCATCAATGGTTCGAACTGCTCGCTTGGCTTTTCTGCCAGGATGCGCTCTCGGTAAGCCAGCGCCATATCGGTGTTGGTCACAGGTGGGATAGTGTTTGGCATGATCAGCGCGCGGCCGTTGTAGCGACTGATGTCACGCACGGTGTCTTTGAGTACGTTACCGTCGCGTAAGTGAACATGCCAGTCGTCAGGACGTGTGATCGTAAGTGTTGTCATTGATTGCTCCCACCATAGATTGAATTATCGGATTGGAGCCTAAACGCGGCGAAAAATGTGAAGGCAAACGCTTACGTTTAGGCGACAGGATGATAGAGCAAAGTCACTGGAATTTCATCTACTTTCTCGGATTTTGACCGATTTCGCCTTAAGTATCCGCGCGCTGCAGCGTATACTGCTGAGACAATCATTACGCTTAGGATTAGCAATGTCAGCGCCAGATTCTTCACAACAACCGCAACTCTCCCAAATCAATGTCTACCCCGTCAAATCGGTGGGCGGTATTGCACTCTCGACCTCGTGGGTGGAAAAACAAGGTCTCACGTTTGACCGTCGCTTTATGCTTGCGACTGCCGATGGTCAAATGGTCACCGCGCGCAAATTCCCGCAGATGGTCACGGTTCGTTCCAGTTTAACGGCAGATGGGCTGGTGATGACCGCCGAGGGGCATGCGCCACTTCGCCTACGTTACGACGCGTTTAAAATGCAAGCGGCGTCTGCTCAAGTGTGGAATGACCGATTTACTGCTTACACCACCACGGATGAGGCCGATGACTGGTTTAGCGCGGTCATTGGTCAACGGGTCGAGCTGCTTTATACCGGCGAACAGTCCAATCGTGTGCGTGAAAAGCTGGGTCACAATGTCAGCTTCGCTGATGGTTATCCGCTGCTTGTTATCAGTCAGGCGTCGCTTGATGAACTCAACCGCCGTAGCCCTGAACGCCACGATATGGATCAGTTTCGTACCAACTTAGTGGCGGGCAACACTGCGCCTTTTGAGGAAGATCGCTGGAAGCGCATTCGAATCGGTGACGTTGAGTTCGAAGCGGTGAAGCCTTGTGAGCGCTGTGTGTTGACCACAGTGGACGTAGAAAAAGGTGCGTTTCGTCGAAGTAAAGAGCCTTTACAAACCTTATCGCAATTTCGCGCCAATGAGCGCGGTGGCGTGTTCTTTGGTCAAAACTTGGTCGCAAAGAACGAAGGCTTGATTCGACAAGGTGATGATATAGAAGTGTTGGAATACAAAGAGCCAGAATTCTACGCTGACAAAGGTCAACTGAGTCTCTCTGCTGTGGAAGCGCCAGTGCCGGACTCAGTAAAATCGCTGACCATCAGTGTCAACGGCAACATCTTCAGTGGTGATAACCAACGCACCTTACTTGAGCAAGCGGAGGAAGCGGGTATCCCGATGGCAAACAGTTGTCGTGCTGGGCTGTGTGGTGCGTGCCGCGTTACGGTGGAATCTGGCGAAGTGGACCAAGAAGATGTGCCGGCACTTCATGGCTTTGCTCACGAACCGGGGTTAGCGTTAGCTTGCTGCTGTGTGCCGAAATCGGACATCGAAGTCATCAGTTAAATAGATCAGTTAAATAAAGAGATACCCTTACCTCTGAAATGAAACAAGCCCCAATTTCGCGGAAGATATGCAGCATATAATCCGTGCGATTGGGGCCTTAATGTGAGAGGGGGGCTCACTATCCGCTGACAACAATAACCGGTGTGTCGTTTTCCTGTGCAAACAGCGCAATCTCTTCCGGCGGCGCTTCGTTGGTGATGACTAAATCAATGTCGGCCAAGGTACCCAGTTTTACCATCGCATTGCGGCCAAATTTACTTGAGTCGACGCCAAGAAAGACACAACGGCTATTTTCCATAATTGCGCGTTTGACGCGCACTTCATGATAATCGAAATCCAGCAATGAGCCATCGAAGTCAATTCCGCTGATGCCCAAGATGCCGAAATCGAGGCGGAACTGGGAGATGAAATCCAGTGTCGCTTCACCCGTCACACCGCCGTCCTTACCGCGTACTTCGCCGCCTGCCAAGATGACTTTAAAGTCCGGTTTGCTCATTAATAGGGTGGCGACATTGATGTTGTTGGTGACGATACGTAAGTTTTGATGCTTGCTCATCAGTGCACGTGCGACGGCTTCAGGCGTTGTACCGATGTCGATAAATAAGGTGGCACCGTCAGGGATGTGAGTCACAAGTTCTTGTGCTACTTTGCTTTTTTCCGATTGGTGAGACACTTGACGGATTTGATAGGAAGAATTTTCTGAGCTTGAGACAATGGTCGCGCCGCCGTGGTTACGGCGGATCTTGTTCGCCTCGGCCAGCTCGTTTAAGTCACGACGAATTGTTTGTGGGCTGACATCAAAACGCTCAACTAACTCTTCGGTACTGACGAAACCTTGGGTTTGAACGAGCTCGATGATCTCTTGATGACGTTTTAATGCTTTCAAATTCACTTCCTTATTAAATGGCGTACAACACAGAAGTGTACGGACAGTCGAAGAGAAAAGCCAATGAACTTGGTCGTTCGAAGTGAAAGTATGCGCGTTTTCAGAAAATGTTCACAAAAACGCGCGTGACGAGTTTAAGTTTTCAGCGGAAAAACTCGGACTCGCGCATCCGGAGTGTGCAACTAGGCCGTCTCTTTGGCCACAGGTGATGCCAATAGCGGTTTGTCACGCCCCAGTTTGAGCTGCGACAAAATGACCCCAGTGATCACCATCAAACCACCGACAAGGTGATAGAAATGCATAGTTTCACCCAGTAACACAGAGGCCAATGTCACCGCTAAGATCGGCAACAAGTTCATAAACATTGCGCTTGAGTCTGCGCCGATCGCATCTATCGATTTGACCCACATCCAAGGCGCGAGCACTGAGGCGGCGATGCCAGCGTAAGCGATAAGCGGCAGAGCATCGCTACTGGGTATTGGCGACGCGCTGGTGACGAGCAGTGGAAATAGCATCATGAGTGCAAACACGCCTTGTAAATAGATGATGACCCAGTTTGAGAGCGGCATTTTCCAACGTTTAAGCAACACGCAGTAGGCGGCGTAGCAAAGTGCGGCTAACAGCATCAAGCCGTCTCCTGGCGTCATATCTTGATGGAGGAAATAGGTCATATCGCCTTGGCCCAACATATAGCTCAAGCCGATTAATGAAAGTACGCCACCGAGAATACTCACCGCAGAGATCGACTTACCCAGCAAGGGGACACTCAGAAACACACTAAGCAGCGGCACCAAAGAGGTGATGAGCGCCATGTTCGAGGCGGTCGTTGTTAAGCCTGCGTAGTAACCGAGCGACTGGTTGAGCACCATGCCCAGCATGGCAAGAAACGCCAGTTTCGTCAGGTGTGGTTTGACGTGGTGCCACTGTTTCACCACGCTCGGAAGACAAAAAGGCGATAGAAGTACCACGGCAACAAACCAGCGATAGAAACTCATCGCACCGGGTTCAATGTGGCTGGCGGCCAGTTTGGTTACGATGGTATTCCCGCCCCAAATGAATACGGTAAACAGTGGAAGTAAGTAGTTCATGTGAGCCCCATCGCAAAGTAATCAGTGGAACCGAGTGTGACAGGTCTATATAATTATAAATATCTCCATAAAGACATTGCGCGTCATAGGAAGACAATCTTGAGAAAATCGGCAAAACACCTTCATCCTTCCTTATCCATTGATAAGGCACCATCAGACGTATTTATGAATTTCGAGGCGTTTCTTTCGAATACAGAAACGCGTATGCATAGCCACCCTTGGGGGCAAGTTCAACTGATCAGTGGTGGAATATTGGAGATGGAAGCCGAAGATACGCGCTTTTTGGCTCCGCCCCATTTGGCTATTTGGGTGCCTGCGGGCGTTCGTCACACCAGTTACAATCGCAAACCTATTTCCTACTGTTCTCTCAATGTGGCGCAATCGCTGACGACAAATTTCCCAGATAGAACCAGCCTGATTAAAGTGACGCCGATTGTTTCCGCGATCATTGATGATTTTCGTCAGCGAGACATCAACGTTGCTGATTCTGATGCGGATAAACGCTTGGTTCAGGTGCTGCTTGACCAATTAGCCACCCGAGATACTCAGCATCACTTCTTGCCCTCGAGCGATCATAAATATTTAGCACCGATTCTAGCGGCGGTGGAAGAGAACCCCATCGATAACACGAGCTTGTCGCAATGGGCTGAGCGCGTCCATACCACAGAACGCACGTTAGCCCGTCACTGCCAAGCCGAGCTGGGGATGAGTTTTACCGAGTGGCGATTGCGCGTTCGTTATCTGCATTCGATGGAACTGCTGCGTAATGGTCACTCCGTGAAAGAAGTGGCGTTGACGCTCGGATATAACCAAGCCAGCCCCTTTATTGGCATGTTTAAGAAGTACTCTGGCCAAACGCCAGAGCAATACAAGAACAAACTACTTCATCCGGACAAAGGCTAAGATAGCCGCAAGCGTGAGCCAAGTAGGTCGGATTACTCCAGTTCCACTGGCGGTCTAAAGACCATTTCATGAATGACGACATCGTCGGGTAGGTTCAATAAAGTGAGGACGGTCTGTGCCACGCTAGCGGGCTGCATATAGTTAGGGCGACTTGCAGCGCGAAATCCAGTGTCTGTACCACCTGGGAATAAGTTGGTGACTTTAATGCCGTGTGGTTGCGCTTCTTTCATCAATACGCCCGTCAGACCTGCCAATCCTTGCTTCATCGCCGTATATACCCCCATGGTTTCACTGGAGCGTTTGGCCACGGTACTGGCGACGTTAATGATGTAGCCGGATTGCTGCGCTTTCATCAGTGGTAGCGCTTCTCGGCAAAGAAGAGCGGGAGCACGTAGGTTGATCGCGTATTGCTGGTCAAACTCTTCTAGGGTGAACTCATCAAGGCCACACTTTCGGCTGTTCATACCGGCGTTATTGATCAGCACGTCTAGCCCACCTAAGGTGTCGGTCGCTTGCTTGAATAGCGCTATGCACTGGTTGGCGTCGGCAAGATCAAACGCTGCGACATGGCATCCGGTCTCTTGTTGTAAGGTGGCCAGTGCTGCTGCATTTCTTCCGGTGGCAAACACTTGGTGCTGCTGGGCGCAGAGCTGCTGCGTCAGCGCGTAACCAATTCCACCACTCGCGCCAGTTACCAGTATCTTCATCATCCTTTCCTTATGTTGGTGTTGCTCGGTTTGGATGAAGTCTAACAGAGGCGCAGTGAAAAGAATTGGTCAACATACACAGGAATTGACTAACTCGGGTACATAAACAAAAATCCCCCCTCGCTGCGCATTAATTTGAGCTCAGTGAGGGGGGATGTGATTAGCCAATGTCGTTGTTAGTCTGTACACGCTTCGCGCCAGATTTGCTTTGTAAATCTAGAAGAGCGATCTCGGTTTGCCAAATAATTGTTGATAATGATATCGATTATTCTTCCTAAACTGTGATCTCACTTCAAAATTGTGTAAGGTCACCACGCTATCGAGTTCCTATCTCTACTCAATCACTTAAAGGGCGGGATGCAATCTTTATCACAATCTCATTAAACACCTTGCTAAATAACTGAAAAATTTGGCGAATACCATTACGCTTATTTGGATGATGACAAGGAGATGAGGTGTTAGATGAGAGTATTGTTGGGGTTACTCAGCCATCTCTTGGTGTTTGCTGCGGGGATTGGACTGGGTATCTACGCATTGCCGATTATTACCCAGCCTCCGTCTCCAGATATCAGTCAGATTAAAGCCTTGTCTCATACCGCGCTCTACAGCGCCACATTTGATAGAGCACGCCAAGACAGTGATTTTCTTCATTGGGGTGAGGGCTCTGTGTCGATTACGCCAGATGCTATCGGGTTTATAGGTCAGCTTGCACCGGGCCCAGATTATAAACTCTATCTTTCGCCTCAATATGTGGAAAGCGAAGCGTCGTTTTTGGACCTTCAGGCAGAAATGGTGCTGATTGGGGATGTGAACACCTTCGAGCGTTTTTATCTCACTATTCCTGCTGGCGTCCATGTGGAAGAGTACAACACGGTGATCGTCTGGTGTGAAACCTTCAAAGAATTTATTACTTCTGCCCGTTACAAATAAAGCGTGTTTGACGTTCAAAACACGAGCCCCTTGGTCAAAGTCACTTATTTATTCTCTTCATCCATTGTTTGTATGGTTAGGTATTCAGTACACTAAGGACAAATAATATTTGCGGTGCTAGGCGATGGGCACTGTGCAACATAACGAGGTTTGGTGTGGACAAAATTCACCTAGTGATTGACTTCCTGTTGACTCACAAAATGGTTTTTACAGCGCTGATTATTTTGCTGATTGCTTTGGTTCGTCGCGTGGTATTGGCTAAGATTCGTGGTGACGTGGCTTTTGTCAGTGAAGAGCAACGCAGCTGGATGTATCGCACAAAAAACGCTGCTTTTGCGGTCACTGTGGTGTTGCTGTTCACATTGTGGAAACCGGAAATCAGTGAATTCGCCCTCTCAGTGACGGCGATTGCGGTGGCCATTGTGGTTGCCTCAAAAGAGATTATCCTCTGTTTCACTGGCTCCATTCAGCGTGCGAGCTCGCGTTCGTTTCGCATGGGCGATTGGATCGAAGTGGGCAAAAGTACTGGTGAAGTCATCGAACACAATTTGATGGCCACCGTGATTCAGGAGATTGATATCTATCACGGTGAGTACAACTACACAGGCAAGACCATCACCTTACCAAACAGCTTATTTTTTACCTATCCGGTCAAAAACTTGAACTTCATGAAGCGGTACGTGTTCCACCATTTCTCAATCATCGTGCCGGATTTTGTCAATCTCTATCCGATGCTTAAAGATGTCGAAGATAAAATTAATGAACGCATTCATTACTTTAGTGAAGTCGCCAAACGATACAATGCCATTATTGAAAAGCGAGCGGGGGTCGATTTGCCCGGTTCAGAGCCTCATATCGCGGTCACTAGTGCGGCGACGGGTGAGCAAATTGTTCAGTTCACTCTCTTTTGCCCTACAGACAAAGCGTCTCATCTAGAGCAGGGGATTCGTATGGATTTTATGGCGTTGTATGAGCAGCGTTTTCCTAAGGTAGCGCCGTAGCGTTATCAAGAAATTCTCAAGGAGGAAAGCATGATCAAGCAAGTGGGTCCGACAACAATTAAAGAAACACACTCGCTAAGTTGTCACTGTGGTGCGGTTAAACTGGCGCTCTCTTTGCCTAATGGGATTGAGAAACCGCGCCGTTGTGATTGCTCCTTATGTCGTCGTAAAGGAGCGATAGTGGCCTCTGTGCCATTGGATGGGATCACCCTACTGCAAGGAGAAGAGAGCCTGACTCTCTATCAATTTAATACCCACACAGCAAAACACTATTTTTGCAAAATATGTGGCATCTACACTCATCATAAGCGCCGTTCGGACCCGACAGAGTATGGCTACAATGTCGGATGCCTTGAAGAGGTGAACCCGTTTGATCTTGGCGACATAACGACGATGGACGGAGTGCACCACCCCGCCGATAGGTCTTAGAACATGCCGAGCAGATCCTCGGGATTGGGTTTGCTCAACCTGTAATCAGTAACGCATCTTCATTTTCAACGCAATAGCCACTTCAAAATTATTCCCTGTCGCGGTAAATCCAATTTCGAGAGGCTGTTATGCAACAGATAAAGCGATCGTCATCACGCCGTCTCAAAAGTAGGATGCTCCGATGTTTATGCCAGTATGGAAATTAACCAGCATAAAATGCTAATCATTCATGGTGCTAATGCTCTAAATCAGAGGGTTTTATCTATTGAATTATTAATAGGACATGTTGCGCTCTGTATTCAGTGTTTTGTGATATCGAGCCCTAAAAAGAGTGCTAAATTTACAAAATAATAACAACAGCGACGAATTCAACATCATACCCAGTGTGTGACGTTGGAAGCAGTTCAAAGCAATAACGATAAAATCGATTCAGAATGGCTAGGAAAACAGGTATGAAACCACTAAAAATCAAGGACGTGTCCATTGCGGTCAGAGCATGGTCAATCCTAGCGCTATTCGCGCTGGGGCTTATTGTTAACACTCTACTTAACATCGACAAATCCCGAGAGCACATGCGTTACAACTACGAGCATGGGGTTGAAACCTTAGTGCAAAGCGCGATGGGTGTCGCCAATCGCTACTACGAATTAGTCCAAAGTGGCGAGCTGACGTTGGAAGAGGGGCAAAAGAACGCCCTTCAATCGATCTCTGCAATGCGTTTTGACGAGGGGAACTACATCTTCGTGGGAGACAAACACGGTGTCCAATTGGCAACGGGTGTCGATTCTTTGCTAGGCAAAAACATCATGGAGTTCAAAGACAGCTCTGGACACTTTTTTGTTAAAGACTTGTACAAGATGGCGCAAAGTGGTGGCGGCTTCGTCAACTACACTTGGAAGAATCCAGATAAAAACACCATCGATCCGAAAACCAGTTATGTGATGCAGTTTGAACCCTGGGGTTGGATGATAGGGTCTGGGATGAACATGGTGGCGCTTGAAAATGCAACCAGAATGTCGGAAATCGCCTCATTGAGCTACGCGTTGGGAATATTGGTGGTCTTATCCTTGATTGTCGGTTACTTCATAAAAACCATCACTAGCCCAATTAAACGCACGGTGAGAGCGATGCGTGAGTTGTCAAAAGGTGAAGGCGATCTGACTCAGCGCTTGCCGGAAGAGGGCAGTGCAGAACTGATATTACTTGCGCGTTATTTCAACCAGTTTATTGCCTCACTACAGACCATCATGCAGAGCATCAGCGATGCCGGGGCTCAAGTCTCAGCATCCGCTTCGCAACTGACACACTCGGTGCATCATATTGATGACAGTTTGAACCAGCAGCAAAACGACGTCGATATGTTGGCGACGGCGATGACTCAAATGCTCGCGACGGTGGAAGAAGTGGCCAGTCGCACCGTTGAGGCCAATGATGCCAGTGGATTAGCGGCGAAAGAAGCCTCGAATAGCCACGCAATTATTAGTCAAAATGTCACGGTCGCCAATGAACTTGCACAGCAAATCGAAGCAGCAACAGAGGTGGTGCAGCAACTAGCGAGCGATGCGAATAACGTTGACACGGTTCTGGAAGTCATTCGAGGCGTCGCTGAGCAGACCAACTTATTGGCGCTCAATGCCGCCATTGAAGCGGCGCGCGCCGGTGAACAAGGTCGAGGCTTTGCCGTGGTCGCCGATGAAGTAAGAACGCTATCGGTGCGAACGCAGGAGTCGACATTAGAGATCCAGAGTATTGTTGAAAAACTGCAAGCCGGTGCGAAAAATGTGGTGGAGGTGATGAACCAAGGCGCTGAAAAAGCGGGCAGTGCGTCTGCGTTATCGAGCCAAGCGGGAGATGCGCTGAATCTCATCAACAAAGAGGTACACACGATTGAGGAGATGAACCAGCACATCGCAACGGCTGCGGAGCAACAAACGGTCACGGTCGGAGACATCAACCGCAATGTTGTCAGCCTGCGTGATATGGCGTCAGAAGTGTCGGTAGAGTCAAAACAAATGGCGTCATCAGGTCAAGAGTTGAACCGTGTCTCCAATGATCTACTGGCCATGATTCAGCGCTTCAAGCTGGCATAAACGTCTCTCAACACACAAGGCACGTCTTTCGACAACTGAGGTAAATCGCCAGCTCTGATGATAGAATCACGACCCATTATTTAGAGCAACATCCATCAGAGCTGCGCGATTCATTATGAGACACCTTAGAACTACTCTTCACCCCGATATTGATCACCTAGACGAAAAAACTGTGTTTAAGCGTAATGCTGCACGAGCCATTGTCATTAGTGGAGAGGATATCCTCTTACTCTATACCGCGCGTTACCACGATTACACTATCCCTGGTGGCGGCCTCGATCCCGATGAAGATGTCATCGCAGGCATGGTGCGCGAACTGCAAGAAGAAACCGGCGCGCAAAATATTCACGCCATCAAGCCATTCGGCCTATATGAAGAGTTTCGTCCTTGGTACAAAGATGACGCCGATGTGATGCACATGATCTCCTACTGCTACACCTGCAAGGTGGACAGAGAGCTCGGTGAGACGGCCTACGAAGATTATGAAATAAAAAACGGGATGAAACCTGTGTGGATGAATATCCACGATGCCATCGCTCACAACGAGAAAACCATGGAGCAAAGTGACAAAAAGGGCATGAGCATCGAGCGCGAAACCTTCTTGCTGCAACTGATCGCCAAAGAGATGCTGTGAGCGAACATGGGTTTCGTACAGCCCCCATGCTCGTTTGACATGATGGCACTATCTTAGTATCGAGCAATGATATCGCTGCGCTCAATTAATACGGTGCCATGACCAAAGATGAAATCGACGGTGCCACTGATTTGTGATTCGTCAAAATAGGCGCGCCCTGCACGAAAATATAATGTGTCTTGATAACTGTTAACGGAAACATCTCGAAATTGAGCCCGATCCCCTTGATGGGAAATAAGCAACGCCACCGCTTGAGTCCCATTCTGGCGGCCTGGATCGTCTTTTGCTTTCTTTTGGTTTTGTGGGAAATCAAAGCCATTTTCTATCATGAGGCTTCGAGCTTGAAAGTCAGCGGCATCGACACTGACCGTACGACTGCCAAAGGTGCCAAACTTCTTCCCGTTCTCATCCATCATACTGTTTGCTGTGACAATATGCAGGGCTGACGTCGCTCCGATTCCAAGAATTACCAATCTATTCACGCTGTAAATCCTTTTTTTATTTCATTGAAAATAAATAGAAACACTGTTTTATTGTGATCTGATTCAGGTTTTTTGATTTGCCTTTACTAAGTGTTTTTATATTAATTTATAGGAGTTTAGTAAATATTATTTAAATCACATTTAGTAACGTAATTTATTAAAACATCGTTTCACTGATCACGTTTTGGTTAAATACCACTTTCAAACAAGGGTCTTTAAGGCGTAAGTTAAATTGAACTTAACGAGAACAAAACGGTGTTTCGAAATGAAAAATAAAATTATAACTTCTGCTATCCTACTCGCACTAACCAGTACAGCGGCGCATGCGGTCTCTATCAATATGCGTCACGAGTGGACGCCTAAATTTGAGGGCAAAGACCAAGTCCATAAAGACCGTATCGCGGTTTCCCATCGCCATGCGAATGGTGTCGGTTGGGAAGTGGAAACTAAGTGGCAAAGTGGTGACGGCTTCTTTGACTTCGACCAGTTTGTTGATGCGGGTAACCAAGCCAACATCAGCTACCGCTGGAAGCTTGATGGCCAATTTACTCTAACCCCTCAGTACAAATGGGAAACGGGCAGTAATAAACATGCCCACCAGTTTAACCTAACGTTGGGTTACAAAATTAACGACGATTGGTCGACATCTTTCCGTCATCGTTACCACTATGAGATCAAAAATGGTGGCGACGATAACTCACACTACAACCGTTGGACTGTGGGCCTAGGTTACAAAGGCATCGACAACTGGTCGCTGAGTGCATCGTCAGACTACACCTGGAAACAAGAGGGTGAAGATGTGTGGAAAGGTGACAGTGACGGATTTACTGAATTCAACTTCAAAGCAGAGTACAAAATGGGTGGCGGATGGTATCCGTTTGCTGAATTTGGTGTGACACCAGATAAGAAAGAGAACAGCTCTGAGAAAGATGCTTGGAAACCTCGTTACCGTATCGGCATGAAATACAGCTTCTAATCACCATCTTGACGATACCTAAAACCCTGTTGGTACTCCGGTGCCAATAGGGTTTAAATGAGGATACCCATTATGCAAAAAACGCCCATTGCTCTGTGTATCGCGGCGGCGATGTCTATCACTGGATGTGCGACCGATACGCAACAATCACAATCTCTCTCTCCTGATACGCTCACTTGGCAGGCCATTACGTTTGGTCAATCCACCGATTTAAACTTTGGTTCAACCATACTGCCGGAAAAAGTCGGCACCAATGAAGTGCTCGTTAATGGCCAACCGGCCACCGCAGGTGCTTTGGCGGACACCTTTACCATTGAAAGCCGTGGCGGCAAGCTCGCTAACTCTCATGAAGGTGTGACTTTTTACTACACCAAAATCCCAACCGATGTGAATTTCACCCTGTCTGCGACCATCACCTTGGATCAGCTTGGCCCTGAAACCGGTTCAAAACCCAACCGCCAAGAAGGGGCTGGGATCATGGTACGCGATATTATTGGTGAACCAAGATTGAATCCTCAACCTGAAGGTTTGGAAGAGTTTCCTTCGGCATCGAACATGGTGATGCATGCGCTGCGTGCAAACAAAAAAGCGACCAATGGTTTGGTGAACATCAACGCCAATTACCGTGAAGGTATCTACCAACCTTGGGGTACGGGCGGCAACCGTATGAGCCGTGATGAGTTCATTAAAGGCGTGCCATTTGGCTCAGATAAGCCCTACAAAATGTCGCTAACACGTACCGACAGCGGCTACCTTGTCACCTATGATGATGGCACAGTGCAGCAGAGCGAAGAGATCAAAGGTGCGAATGCCAATATTGTTCAAGTGCAAGATCCGAATTACCAATATATCGGTTTCTTTGCCTCTCGAAATGCAAAAATCACCGTCAGCGATGTGGATCTCACGCTAACTCCAGCCAACACAGTTGATGCGCCGTTGTACAAAGCCACATTAGAAGACGTGGTGCTGCAACAAGCGTCACCTGATCGCAGTGCGATTGATAACTATACCTTGCAGTCGCGTGCCAACTACTCGGGCACGTTCAGCGTGAGCCAAAACGGTCAGACCTTGGTCGATAACGTGGCGGTCAGTGCCGGTGAGTTTTTCAACTATGATGCCACGCTCAAGCACAACCAAGCGCAATTTACTGTGACTTATACCCCTGTCGAAGGGCCGGATCTGAGCGCGAAAAGCTACGTTCAATCGGTTGAAAAAGTCACGGTGAGCGATCCAATGAACCTCACCGTTAGCCCTAACAGCCAGCTTGATCTTGCAGCCGCAGTAGCGCTAGTGGCACCGGGTGGTACCATCACATTAGAGCCGGGTGTCTACCCAGGTTTGACGCTGCCAGTGTCTGTGAGTGGTACCCAAGATAAACCCAAGCATCTGATCGCAAAAGATGGCGTGACCTTTAGCGGCGATATTTTGCATGACGCCAGCTACTGGAATGTGAAGAATATCGAGGTGGCAGGTGCGCGCTATATCGTTCACGGCAGCCACAACCACTTTGATCGCATTGTGACGCACAGTGCACCTGACACAGGTTTCCAAATCACCTCACAGGCGAAGATTGGCCGTGCACTGTGGGCAAGCTACAACGTGGTGGAAAACAGCGAAAGCTACAACAACATGGATGAGTCACAAATCAATGCTGACGGTTTTGCTGCCAAAATGCGCATCGGTGACGGGAACACCTTTATCCGTTGTGTTGCCCATCACAACATCGATGATGGCTGGGATTTGTTCAACAAGGTTGAAGATGGTGCCAATGGCGTCGTGACTATTCTAGATTCTGTTGCGTACCAAAATGGACAAACGCTTGAAGTAGCAGGTAAAGGCGGTTCACGTGGTAATGGCTTTAAGCTCGGCGGTGAAGGTTTACCTGTGGCGCATATTGTGCGCAACAACTTAGCCTTCCACAACCACATGGACGGCTTTACCGATAACTTCAACCCGGGTGCATTGCAATTGGAAAATAACGTGTCTATCGACAACAAACGTTTCAATTTCCTCGTACGTAAGAGTCCATACACAGAGACAGTGAAGCAGGGTACCTTTACGGGTAACCAGTCATACCGCTTCTTTGTTGACAGTGACTACAGTGATGTGGTGAACGCGGATGTGAAGCAGAACAACTACCTGCTTGCGGATGGCATTACCGTCAATGACCAAGGTCAGGCGATAGAGTCGCAGCGTTTGGTGGAGCTGAAAAAAGCATCGAAAATTTCCGCTACCGAACCGGTTCCCGGTCAATCGGAAGCGATGCGCTTAAAAGCGTTGTTATCACAACCCTAACCACCGAAAGGCTTAGCAAACGCTAAGCCTTTTTTTATCGCTTTTTATGGAGTACAACACGATGAAAATCGCCTCACTTTTCATTCTTCCATGTACCATGTTGGCGCTACCCACATGGGCAGCGTGTTCACCTGACACCGATTCGACGCCAAGCTCTGTTGGTGCAACAGGCTGGGCGACTGGTGTGACGGGGGGATGCGGCGCGACACAAATCACCACAGTCACCAACCGTCAAGAGCTGATGGATGCACTCTACGAGGGTCAACCAAGCATCGCCTCAGATGGTGCGTGGGTTGAGCCATCTCATCAGGCAAAAATCATTTACGTCAAAGGTTCCATCGATTTGAACGGTGATGCGACAGGTCAACCCATCGCACCTGAGCAGTATATGGCACGTTGTGACTCGCCATACGATAGCTACGACGATTTCTATGCCGCTTATTATCAGGCCTATCGTCCGCAAGAGTGGAACAAACAATCGCTTGTAAACGGTCGTCCGCCGGAGTTAACGGGTGAACTGGAAACTCTGCGTCAATGCTTTAGTCGCCAGCAAAACAACCATATCGTGCTGCGTGTCGGCTCGAATACATCACTGATTGGCGTTGGCACCGACGCGGAAATTTAGCATGGTCAGTTGCGATTAGGTCAACTGCGCTATGACAGAGAAAAGAATCAAGCCAAACCGTACAACTATCATGCGCAAAATATCGTGATCCGAAACCTTCGCTTTACCGATGCGTTTGATGATTTCCCAGGGTGGGGACCAAGAGATTCGTTTAAAGTCGACAAAAAAGAATTTGGTCAAGGAAATTGCAGTGAGACGTTTGTTGATGACAAGGTCAATCCAACCGGGTGCACGCTGCGCGGAGGACGTTGGAACTCTGAGTACGACAACATCACAGTAGAAAACGCGTCTATGGTTTGGATTGATCACAACAGTTTTAGCAATGGTGAACGGACTGACGATCGCTTCCCACCCGTTTGGGACGCTCCATACAACGAAAAGACGCAAAAAGTGCAACACCACGACGCCTTGATCGATATCGTTGGCGCGTCAACCAAAGTGACGGTCTCGAACAACCACTTCAAGCATCACGATAAGGTTGGCTTGATTGGTTACAGCTCTAGCCAAAGCAACAAGAAGAAGTGTCTTAATGCGGGTTGGAGCGAAGCAAAGTGCGGCTCTTATTACTTCGCGCACAACAACTGGTTGAACGGTCAGCCCGTTGAGTTGAACGAGGTTGCCCACGCGAAGGCGAAAAAAGGCAAAAGCAATGCGCCGCTGATCTCGCTAGATCCGGCTCAAGAGGCGCGTTTTTGGCACCCAAGCCAACACTACGCCTATGATGTCAAAGCACCCGAAGAGTTGCTTAACATATTGAAAGATAAGGTTGGTGCGGGCAAGCTGAGTCAATAATTCAAACGGTATTGTCGCCAAACAAAAAAGCAGCCATCTGGAAGGAGGCTGCTTTTCTTCATTGCGTTTCTGACAGCGCGTCTATTACCGCGTCACCGAGGCCAAAAACTCACCAAAGCGTTGCCACGATTTTTCGTCGGCGTCTTTTCGATAGCGGTCGCTGTCAAACACGGTGAATGCGTGGGGCGCGCCGCTGTAGGTGATCATTTCATGGGGCACTTGGGTCGCTTCTAACTCGGTTGCGAGCGCGGCAAATTGATCCATGGTAATGGCCGTGTCCGCGGTACCATGCAGCACTAGGATAGGCGCTTTAGTTTGTTGATAGGATTGCCCTTCAGGCGTCGATAGGCCGCCGTGAAACGTCGCAAAACCCTTTGCTTGCATGCCTGCACGCGCCGATTCAAGAACTGCGGCTCCGCCAAAACAGTAACCCATGACCACCGCGTTGCTGACATCGCCCCCTAAGCTGGCGGCAAAGTCTAAACTGCCTTGCATCAAAGCACGCAATTTGTCTCTGTCTTTATAGAGCTCGCCAGTGTGTTGGCGACGATCTTCAATTTTCTCAGGCCGAATCCCTTTGCCGAACAAATCCGCAGCGAAGACGTTGTAGCCTTGCTCTGTCAACATCTGTGCCCGTTTCATTTCATAATCGGTCAACCCATCCCAGTCGTGCACCAGTAAGACCAACGGGGCATCGTCACCCGCTTTGGACCAGTAGCCCTCGTATTCACTACCATTTACATTGTAAATTTTACTTTCGCCTGCCAACGCATTGACGCTCATCAGCGCGCTACTGAGTAGCGTTAACCCTAACCCGATTCTCTTTTTCATTGTTCACCTCCGTTGTTTCAACAAGCTTAGTACGTATTGAGTCAAAATACGTTATCGCTTGTCTTACGTAAGCGGCGCACAAAGAGCGCAAATCGAAGCCATGTTTTTATAGGGGAGGATTAGGACGGCGTCGACACCTCATCCACCAAGTACAGAATCGATTGATACGGGATGCCACTGTGATGGGACAATCCGATTTCACAGGTGCGACTGTTACTAAATCCGCGGCGACACCCTTCGGGAACTTGCGCTTTGAGCGATTCGAGCGCTGCTTGGTTGAGCTCCGGTGTGGTGAAGCCTTTGTCGCCCGCCCAGCCACAACAGGCGATGTGCTCAGGTAGCACGACGTCGGTGGCGCACGCCTTGGCGAGCGCGAGCATGTCGGCTTCCAATCCCATGCGTCTTGCGCTACAGGTGACATGCAACATCACGGTTTCTTGTTTGGGCGTCAACGTTAAGTGTGGCAGCAAGTAACGATGAACGAAGCCCGTCGGCTCGACAATGGTCAGCGGCTGGGTAAAGTGCTCAATACTTCGCTTCGCGCACGGGCTGGTGTCCATCAAAATAGGATACTCCCCTTGGTAACTGGCGGCGTAGAGCATTTTTTCCAGTTGTAGGGATTTTTGCTTGGCGAGATCCGCCATTCCTTTGCTGTCATAGGGCATGCCACAGCAGAGGCTGTCGAGCTGGTCTGGGATGATCACTTCAAAGCCTGCTTTTTTGATCAGCGAGAGTGTGACTTGAGTCAAGCTGCGTGAGTCTGGGTTGTCCGCTTGCTGGCCCATAGTTCTTGAAGCGCATGAGGGCAGATAGACCACTTTTTTATCGGATTTGACCAAGAGTTCCATCGCCTTATTGACGCGGTGGCGGTTTGCGGTGGGAATTTCTGCTAACCATTGTGGCGTTTTGCCTTTGGTGATTCGGCGAATTTGGCTCATGACCGCCGCCATATTGTTAGGGCGTAGTAGGGCAGAGGCGATACGGTTTGCGCCCAGCGCGGCGCGGGTTAACGTGGTCGTAGTGGCGAAGTGATCCGCTGTCCAACGTGCAATCCGCGTGAAGGACTGATACTTGGCACTGCGCAGTTGCTTGACCAGATCACCCGTGTTGATGCCCACCGGGCAGCGATCGGCGCACAGTCCGGTGGCGGCGCACGTATCCAAACCTTGATGTTCAAACACTTGCTCTAGCTCATGCGCGCTAGGCAGTTGATGGCGTTTGCGGTGCTGGATCTCACGATACAACACAATCCGCTGGCGAGGGGAAAGCGTTAAGGTGCGCGATGGGCAGACCGGCTCACAGAAGCCGCATTCAATGCAACGATCGACAATCGGATCCGCCGCAGGCATCGGCTTCAAATCCTCAAGGTGCGCGTTGGGGTTGTCGTTGATGATGACGCCGGGGTTGAGCAGTCCGTCGGGATCAAACAAGCGTTTAATTTGCTGCATTAATTGATAGCCGTCCTGGCCCCATTCGAGCTCGACATAAGGGGCCATATTGCGCCCTGTGCCATGCTCTGCTTTAAGTGAACCTTGGTATTTCACCGCGACCAACTCGGCAACGTCATCCATAAATGCGCCATAGCGGGCGATCTCTTCTTGGCTATCAAACCCTTGGGTAAAAACAAAATGGAGGTTGCCTTCCAGCGCATGGCCGAAAATGATCGCCTCATCGTAGTGGTAGCGATCGAACAGTTGCTGCAAATCGCGCACACCGTGGGCCAAATGCTCAACGGGAAAAGCGACATCCTCGATGATAACGGTGGTGCCCACTTCACGAACGGCGCCGACTGCAGGAAACATGCCTTTTCGAATGCCCCACAGCGTGGCGACGGTGTTCGCATCGCGGGTAAAATCGACCGATTCGATAATCGCGTAATCGGTCAGAGCCGCCATCACACGCGCACATTGCGCCTCGAGCTGATCAGCACTTTCTGCGTGGGTTTCAACCAACAGCGCGGCTGCGTCCGTGGTCAGTGTCGACATAAAGTCGGGCATACCCGGTTTATCGGCGACGGATTTCAGCGCGCGGCCATCCATCAGTTCGACGGCGGCAATGGGCGATTGGGAGAGAGTCGTGACGGCGCGACTGGCGGTCTCGATATCAGCAAACACCAGTAACGACGAGGCTTTGAACGGGTGATCGGCCACGGTGTGGTAAGTGATGTCTGCGATAAAGCCTAAGGTGCCTTCTGAGCCAATCATCAGATGTTCGAGCACTTCAATCGGATCATCAAAATCGACCAGTGCGTTAAGGGCGTAGCCTGTGGTGTTTTTTAGGCGATATTTGTGACGAATGCGTTCGGTGAGTGTGGGGTTAGCGCGCGTTTTTGCCACCAGTTGGGTTAAGCCGTCAATGATGTCAGGGCGCTGGCGTTTAAATGCCTCGACACTGGCTGGGTCAGCACTATTGAGCACGGTGCCATCGCTTAAAACCAGTGTCAGGCTATCGATGGTGCGATAGGAGTTTTGCGCCGTACCACAACACATTCCACTGGCGTTATTCGCTGCGATGCCGCCAATTTTACAGGTGTTGATTGAGGCGGGATCGGGGCCAATTTTACGCTGATAGGGCGCAAGGTAACGGTTGGCGTCAGCGCCAATCACACCGGGTTGCAGGCGGATTTTTTCGCCATTTTCGATAACCTCATGGCCGCGCCAGTGATCGGTCAAGGTGATCAACACCGAATCCGACACCGCTTGGCCTGAAAGGCTGGTGCCTGCGGCGCGAAAGGTAAAGGGCACCGCAAACTCGCGGCAGGTGCGGATCACCCAAATCACTTCATCGAGGTTGGACAACTTGACCACTAGTTTTGGAATCAAGCGATAGAAACTGGCATCGGTGCCATACGCAAGGCGCTTGGCGTCATCGGTGATCAGTCTATCCTTATCAAGGCGCTGGCTCAGCGTCTCAATCAAGGCCGAATAAGGATGAGAGTTTAACGTATTGGGCATATCCGCTTCCTGCTGTGTAGAGTGGGGCTATCATGGCCTAACCACTTGTTTTTATTATGTCGTTTGGTGCCTGTCTTGCTGCACGGTTTGCTGATTATATTTGGCTCAGCGCATCGAGATTGAGATCCGCAAGTGATTTTGCGCCAGTCAGTGTCATCGCGACGCGCATTTCACTTTCATACAGGCTCAGTAAGTGTTCAACCCCGGCTTGACCTTGCGCGGCCAAGGCATAAATAAATGAGCGACCGAGCAGGGTGCAATCGGCGCCAAGGGCGATCATTCTGACGACATCAAGGCCGCTTCGAATGCCCGAATCGACCATGATCTTCACCTCACCTTTGACGGCGTCGGCGATAGCGGGGAGGGCTTTGGCGCTGGAGAGGACGCCGTCGAGTTGGCGTCCTCCGTGGTTTGACACCACAATGCCATCGGCGCCAAATTTCACCGCGTCTTTGGCATCCTCAGGATCTAAAATGCCTTTAATAATCATTGGGCCTTGCCAAAATTCACGAATCCACTCGAGATCTTTCCAACTGATGGAGGGATCGAAATTGGCCCCCAACCAGCCAATGTAGTCCTCTAACTGAGTCGGTTCACCGCGATAAGCTGAAATATTGCCCAGATCATGCGGCTTACCGTTGAGACCCACATCCCATGCCCACTTTGGGTGACACGTCGCTTGCCAGACCCGCTTTAGCGCGGCGTAGTCACCACTCATGCCTGAATGTCGGTCACGGTATCGAGCGCCGGGTACGGGCATATCGACGGTAAAGACTAACGTGGTGACGCCGGCCGCTTTGGCCCTTTCAAGAGCGTGTTTCATAAAGCCGCGATCTTTGAGTACATAGAGTTGAAACCACATCGGGCGCGCCATCACAGGGGCCACTTCCTCAATTGGGCAGACAGACACCGTCGAGAGCGTAAACGGGATGCCTTTGTTGTCAGCGGCGCGCGCCGCTTGCACCTCGCCACGCCGAGCGTACATACCGGTGAGCCCGACGGGGGCTAGAGCAATAGGCATCGAGAGGGTGTCGCCAAACAGATCGCAAGAGAGTGACAGATCTTCCATGTTGCGCAGTACCCGCTGCTTAAGTGCAATGGCCTGTAAATCCTCGCAGTTGCGGCGCAGCGTATGCTCCTGATTTGCGCCGCCATCAATATAGTGAAACAGAAAGGGAGGTAAGGCACGTTGAGCGGCCGCGCGATAGTCGGTAGGGGCGGAAATGATCATGGCGATGTCCTTACGGCGTTACATTGTGATTGAATTGTTTCTTAATTGTGAATTTATCGCTTTCCTTTTTCTCGGTATAGGGAAATAATGAAAATGATTAATTCCAAAAATGACATAATACGATGCGCGCAGACGATCTTATTCTCTTCTCTCAAGTGGTGGAACTGGGCAGTTTCAGCAAGGTGGCAGAGCAAAATAACCTGACAAATTCGGTAGTTAGCAAACGAATCGCAAGATTGGAGCACGATCTCGGCGTGCAGCTTTTATATCGTACAACGCGCAAATTGACCCTGACAGAAGCGGGCAAAGCCCTGACGCAAGGTGCGAAAAGTGTGAAGCAAGCCGCGCAAGAAGCGCTCGATACGGTGTCAGGGTATGGCGAGAGTATATCGGGTCACATTCGCATGTCGGTGCCGACCATCTCGGGCGATTTGATCTTGGCTGATGCGGTGGCGGAGTTTTGCAATCTTCACCCCGGTTTAACGGTCGATATGTCACTGGATAACAAGTTTGTCGATTTGCTGGAAGGGGGTTTTGACTTAGTGATCCGCACCGGTTACCTGGAAGACTCGAGCCTGATCGCGCGTCATATTTTAGACTCGCAGTGGGTGGTGTGCGCGTCCCCTTCCTATATTGCCAAACAAGGCAAGCCGATAGAGCCTCGCGATCTGTTGCAGCACAACTGCCTGCAATACGCCTATCAAACCACGGGCGCCAGTGAGTGGGAGTTCAAGGGCAAGCAGAGCCATTATTTTGTTAAAGTCTCCGGCAGTTTTTCCACCGATAACGCCACTGCTCTGCGCAAAGCGGCGCTCGGTGGTCACGGCATTGCCTATGTACCGCGCTGCTTGGTTTACCATGATTTGCGCAGCGGTCAGCTGGTTGACCTCTTCCCAGAACAAGTCGCTAAGCGGCTCGGCATTTACGCCGTCTATCCTTTTACTCGCCAGCCGCCCAACAAGGTCAAGCTGTTGATTGAACACATCCGCACCCGATATCTGGCGATTTCGCACTATTTTTGAGTCCGCTCTCTATTCGAGCACCGATGCCTGTTTAAGCTGATGAATATCCGATTTCAAATCGCTGATGCTCCCTTGGTAACTGCTCATTTGGCTGTCCGTTTGCTTTACCTCAGCATCATAAAAATGGGGGTACTCTTTTTCTAGGCTTTGGAAAGCCATAGTGGTGATCGCGAGCTGCGCCATCAAGTAGGCATCATGCGTCGTCGATTCCGCAATCAAGCTATCGAGTTCATCGCGTGTCAGGGCGAGTTCGTTTTGCAACTGCATGAAGGTGCGTTCACTTTCCGGGGTCAATGTGTGTTGATCATCGTCTAGTTGCGTTAATGTCGCGTTATGGGTGAGCAGAGTGAGTAGTTTCGCGACCGATTGAGAGAACCGTTTGGGCTCGCTAAGCATGCCGGATTGATAGGCTTGGCACAGCGCAAAGGAGGCATCTCGATAGAGCTGAATGCTTTGCGAGCGTTTGTATTGATGAGAAACCCCGGCGGAGTAGGCACGCAGCGCTTCAATCTTCAGTTCATTGGAGTCGGATTCAAAGGCGGTGTTGACCATCAGTGCGAGCGCTTGCTGATTGACAGCGCTGGTATCACCAGCATGGATAATGCAGGTGCGATAACGTTCTTGCTCAGCCATGATCGCGTCTTCGTTTTTCCAAAGTGAAGTCAAAATAGAGCTGGTGGCGCTGTTGGAGCTACATCCTGTTAATAGGACGCTGCCAAGTAGCAACAGGGCGGTGCGAACGGAGCGAATCTCTATGATGGAGTCTAGGGTGACAGGCAATGTCGATGTGGTGCGTTTCATGCTAAATGTTCCTTAATCAAATGTGTTCCTTAATTAAATATCTTCCTCAATTAAAAGAAGTAACCTAACCCGATCCCGTACGTCACTTGTACATCGTCCCCTTGTTGAGCGGTGATAGTGCTGTGTTTGGCATCGTTAGTGAGTTGCTGCAGATAGGCGCCTGCACCCAGTGCCCAGTGGCGATTGAGGCGATGGACTACTCCCGTCCAGGCGTAGTATTGACGTAGCCCACCACTGGCTGCAAAAGGCGCAATGCCGGTCAATTGGCTCTCTTGGTCACTGACGGAAAAGTTGTGGCGCATAAACTCGCCGTTGGCCCAAGTCAGACCCGCACCAACGCCGACAAACGTTTCTTGGTTAACCGGCACCCAGACACTGTTGTAGAGGTTAATGTTGGCGCCTTCGGTGTCACCGCTAAAGGCATGGCTTGCGAGTGCGCCAGCGCGATAGCGAAACGGTAACGCGTAGTCGGTGTTCACGACGCTGTAGCCGACAAACAGCCCCAACTCGGTGCCGGACTCTATGGCGTTGAGCTGATCCACCGCCGAATTTTTGACCTCATCTCGACCCAGTTTGTACAGCACGGCGGGACCATATTCAAAGTGTGAGTCAGTGTTGACTTTAATGCCCGCATAAGGCCCATACCACTCCATATACCTTCCCGATTCAAACGCGTAGCGTCCGCCGGGTACTGCGCCTGTCATGCTCTCTTTGGCGCCGTGATATTCCGGTGTTTTGCCAATACCAATGCCGAAAAAATCGGGAAATCGATATGGCGTCGCCGTGACGTGGCTGGAATATAGGCTGGTAATAAGCAGCAGAGAGAGACATAAGCGAGCAATGGGCGTTGGGGGCGAGCTGAGAGTCATAGTCATCAAGATGTCTTGGTTGCAAGAGGAAGAAAAGCGCCTTGGAGCGTGCGGTTGGCGCCATTTTAGTGATCTTGATTCATCACCGTACAGGCATGCTCAGTTATACATTGCATAACAAGTGGAGATGTAATGGTGCAGGATTGCTGAGGAAATGTGATCTTCTTGGCGATGATGGCGCTTTCATACCAAGATAAGCGATCGGGTTGATCGAGAATTCATCAGATTCATAACGATTGAAGATGTTTTGAATAAATTTGGCTTTATGTATTTTACGCTTATCGAAAATTATTATGCACACCGTTCAATTACCAATAATTATTCGAGGGCTTACAAATGAACAGCAACAAAACACTTTTGGCTTTGGCCATCGTATCGCTAACGGCAACCTCTGTGTCGGCTTCAGAAATTTACAATGACGGTAAAAACTCGATCCAAATGGGTGGACGCGCAGAAGCGCGTGCGTCAGTCATGGACGGCGAATTCGAAGATCGCTCACGTATCCGTCTTAACTTCTTAGGTAAAGCGGAATTGGCCAACGGCTTCTACGGCATCGGCTTCTACGAAGGTGAATTCACCACTAATGAGCAAGGTCAAGCGACCGATACTGACGCAGATAACCTCACCAACCGTTACGCATACGCAGGCTTTGGCTCCCTGTTTGGTGAAGTGACTTACGGTAAGAACGAAGGTGCGCTGGGCGCCATCACCGACTTTACCGACATCATGGCTTACCACGGCAACTCGGCGGCGTACAAAATCGCCATTGCTGATCGCACCGACAACATGCTCACCTATACCGGTAAATTTGGTGGCTTGGGCGTGAAAGGTTCGTACCGCTTTGCAGACCGTATTACTGAAGATGCGACTGGCAAACTCGATAAATTCGACAACAATGATGCCGATGGCTACTCACTTTCGACCACCTACGCGTTTGATATCGATGAGTTTGGTATCAACCTTGGCCTAGGTTATGCCGACGGCAATGAATTTGATGAGCGAGGCTACGTGATTGAACGTGACCAATTTATGCTCGCAGGCTCGGTTGCATTCCGTGACTTCTACTTTGCCGCCGCGTATGTCGATGGTGAAGATAAAAACCGCACCCTAAGACAAGCGTCTGACCTGTCAGGTTATGAAGTGGCGGCGTCGTACACACTGAATAAAGCGGTCTTTACTGCGACCTACAACTACCTAGAAGAGAAAAACAAATACACCGGTGAGAAGAGCGACGCAGCCGATAACATCGCGATTGATGCGACCTACTACTTCCAGCCGAACTTCCGTGGCTATATCTCATACAACTTCAACAACTTGTCTGACAGCGATGTGCAATACAAGTGGCAAAAAGAAGACGAGCTAGCGCTTGGTATCCGCTACGACTTCTAACGTTATCCCCCGCACCGAAGTGGTTTGGCCGCTTCGGTGCGTTCAATCTCAACCGATTGTCACGAGCCAGTGGCTCACATACCAATAGGACCCCAACCCATGAATACGTTTACGCACAACAGTTTACTGGTGGCGATGGCGCTCGGCTTAACCGCGTGCAGTGAAGGCGAGGTGACCCTGCCGTCGACTGCCGTAGAGCAAACCACCGTACAGGTGGTTGAGCTTAAAAGCCCTTTCTCGCAAACCCTCAAGCACTTTAATGGCATCATCAGCTCGCAAAATAGCGCTGGGCTGTCGTTTCGCGTGGCTGGCACCATAGAGACGCTGCTGGTCGATGAAGGCGACTTCGTTGAAAAAGGCCAACTGCTCGCCACACTGGATAAGCATGACTACCAAGTCGCGCTTGAAGAGCTAGAAGCGAAGATGCTGGAAGCTAAGTCGGCGCACGCTCTTGCCAGCAATGAACTGAAACGCGTTAAGCAAGCGCGCGCCGATGACGCGATCGCCAGTGTCAATCTTGATCGTGCTATGAGTGCGTATGAGCGTTCGGCGGCGATGGTCAAAGTGGTGGAGAAGAACATTCAGCGCGCGCAAGATGCGTTGCGCTACACCGAGTTGCGCGCCCCGTTTTCTGGGCTAGTGGGCCGTATTGCGTATGATGAATTTGAACAAGTGCTGCCGGGCGCGGCGGTGATTGGCTTGCAAACCCCTAACGCGCTGCAAGTGGAAATTGATGTGCCGGAAAACTTGATTGCTTCTATCAACACTGGCCAAGAGGCGACATTAAGCTGGTACGGCAGCGAAGCGCAGCGCACGGCCAAAGTGACCGAAATAGCGCCGTTTCCTCACCTTATAAAACAAACCTACACGGTGAAACTGGCGCTTTCGCAGCCAAGTGATGAGCTCTTTATCGGTAAATCCGTGGTGGTCTCCACCACGAATGCCCAACAGGTACCGGCTTACTGCTTGCCTTACTCGGCCTTAGTGGGCGAGCAAGACACACTGCACGTACACCTCATCCGTGATCAGAAGGTTGAGAAGCGCGCTGTCGTCGTTCGTTCACTCAATGCCAATACTGCGTGTGTTGACGGACAACTCTCGGCAGGTGAGCAGGTGGTGGTGAGCGGTACGCACTATTTGTCTGATGGACAAAAAGTGGCGAATGTTCTGGTTCGAGCAGATTAAGGGTGAGATGCAAGCATGATGAATCTAGCCGAATTTGCCATTCGACAGCGCACCTTTGTGCTGTTTTTTACTGCGTTGAGCGTGATTGCCGGTCTGTTTTCCTATTTTGATCTTGGCAAGCTCGAAGATCCCAGTTTTACTGTCAAAACCGCCGTGGTGGTAACGCTTTATCCTGGTGCGAGCGCTGAAGAGGTCGAGCAGCAAGTCACCGACACCATAGAGACCAAGCTGCAAGAAATCGGCGCGTTGGATAAGCTGCGCTCCATTTCTGTTCCGGGGCGTTCGATGGTGTTTGTTGATCTGCACGAGTCAACCAATTCTAAAGCGTTACCTCAGCTTTGGGACTTGATGCGTCACAAGATCAATGACGTCAAATTGCTGCTGCCATCCACTGCGCAGATCAGCATAGTGCAAGACGAGTTTTCAGAAGTCTACGGCATGCTGTTCGCCATTTATGGCGACGACGCAAAACCGGAAGAGCTGCGTCGCTACGCCGAGACCTTGCAGCGCCAACTGAAAGCCGTGTCTGGTATCAAAAAGATTGAGCTACACGGCGTGCAAAAGCGCGTGGTGCACATTGATATGCCCGATGAGCGCTTGGCGCAGTATGGCTTGTCAGTGACTCAAGTTTTGAATCAACTCAACGCACAAAACACGACTTTTGATGCTGGCAGCTTTGATGCGGGTTCACAGCGTATTCGCGTCGAGCAGAGCAGTGAATTTCAATCCATCGATGACATTCAAAACTTGGTGATCAAAGGCGGCGTCAGCGAGCTGAGCACGGGTTTGATTCGCTTGGGCGATGTCGCGGATGTGACGATGGGCTATTTAGAGCCGGCGCTCACTCAAAGCCGTTTTAACGGCGAACAAGCAGTGACCTTGGCGGTGAGTCCGGTTGATGGCATCAACGTTGTCGCGCTTGGAGATACCATCACCGAGATGATCGCACAATTTAATGCCGAACTGCCTCTGGGTGTGAGTGTATCCACCGTCGCTTATCAGCCAGAAGAGGTACAGAAGTCGATCGATGAGTTCGTTGGCAATTTAGCCGAAAGTGTGGCGATCGTCTTTATCGTGTTGCTGGTCTTTATGGGCTTCAAAAGTGCCGCGATTGTCGGCGGTAGCTTGATCCTCACCATCCTGCTGACCTTGATTTACATGAACGTGCGTGAGATTGATTTGCACCGCGTTTCACTGGGCACCTTCATTTTGGCGCTCGGTATGCTGGTGGATAACGCGATTGTGATCACCGATATGATGGTTGTCAAAATCAACAAAGGCGTGCACCGCACTGTTGCCGCGATGGAGTCGTTCAAAGAGACCGCTATCCCTCTGCTTGGCGCGACCGTGATAGCCATCATGGGCGCAAGCCCTGTGGTGTTCTCCCAGACGGATGCGGCGGAATTTGCAGAGTCGGTGTTTGACATCATCGCAGCCTCATTGCTGCTCTCTTGGCTAGTCGCCATGGTGTTTACCATCTTGATGTGTTGGTTGTTTATCAAACCCAGTAAAAAAGCGCAGCAGGGCGAGGGCAGCAGTCATCGACTGGCGAAGATCACTGGCTGGATTGTCGATAACCCGAAAAAGGCTTTGTCAACCTTAGTGCCAACTATTCTCGTGACGATTGCTCTAGTGCCGTTGGTCGGAATGAACTTCATCCCACAATCGGATCGTGAAATCGTATTCTTGGATTACTGGCTACCTAATGGCGCAAAAATCGAGCAAACCTCGAGTGATATGCGTCAGATTGAGCAATGGCTGCTCGCTCAGTCTGAAGTCGAGAGCATTTCAACGGCGGTGGGCGCAAGCGTGCCACGCTTCTCTGTGACGGTGGAGCCGGAGCCATTGGATGCGGCTTATGGGCAGATCCTCATCAATACGCATGATTTTCACGGCATCAAAGATCTGGTTGCTCGTGGTGATCGCTACCTTGCGGAGCAGTTCCCGAATGCGCAGCCACGTTTTCGCGCCTTGAAGCTCGCGACGTCTGATAAGTTTGCCGTTGAAGCGCGCTTCTCAGGGCCAGATGCCAATGTGCTGCATGAGTTATCTGAGCAGGCTCAGGTGATTTTTGCTAGCCACCCAGATGCACGTTATGTGCGTGACGACTGGCGCCAGCAGACGCAAGTGATGAAGCCGGTTATCAATCAAGACAAAGCGCGCCGCGCAGGCATTAACCGTGCCGACATTGCGCTGGCGATGAAACGTGCATCCGACGGATTGACGGTCGGCATGATGAATCTTAACGACGAACTGATCCCCATTCAAGTTCGCGCGACAGAGCGCACTATGGCGTCGCTTGAAACCTTGCCGGTGAAATCGATTCTTGGCATGCACACTGTGCCGCTTGGTCAAGTGGTGGATGGTTTTGAATTCTACCCAGAGGAGTCGATGATTTGGCGCCGAGATCGAGTGAAAACCATCACAGCGCAAGCAGGTGTCGCTCGTCATGCCACGCCAGCCCAAGTGCGTGACGCGGTGAAAGATCGCATTGAAGCAATTGAACTGCCAGACGGTTACTCCATGGAGTGGGGCGGTGAGTATTACGATGAACACAAAGCGGTGACCGATATTTTGATGCAACTGCCTAAGGCAATGATCATCATGATCATCATCTTGGTCGCGATGTTTAACGGCTTTAAACAGCCGATCATCATCCTCGCGACCATTCCACTGGCTGCAACAGGGGCGGTGTTCTCGCTGGTGGCATTTGATAAACCGTTTGGATTTATGGCGCTGATTGGTGCGGTCACCTTGACCGGTATGATCATCAAAAACGGCATTGTCTTGATGGATCAAATTGAGCTTGAGCGCAAAGCAGGGCTTGGCCTGGCCGATGCGGTCAAAACCGCGACGCTTAACCGCACCATGGCGATATCGATGGGCGCGTTGACCACGGCGCTAGGTATGATTCCGCTAATGAGTGATCTGCTGTTTGACCAAATGGCAGCCACTATTATCGGCGGCCTTGCGGCAGCTACCGTGCTGTCACTGATGGTGATGCCTGCGGTGTACATGCTCACCACCAAAGACCAACCGACGCGCGGCGATGACGCGTTTAACTTCGATACCCAACCAGCAGGTCAATGATCATGATGACACGTTTTACTTACAAACTGCTGCCTGTTGCGATGGCGTTATCGCTCTCGGCCTGTGCAGTCGGCCCCGATTATCAAGCGCCAAGTATGACCTTGGCCGAGGCTTACCTCAACGCCGAGCACGGTGAGCAAGCAACCCAAGATTTGTGGTGGCAATCCCTCGGTGATGAGACGCTCAATCAATTGGTGGCACAGTTGCAACAGCAAAATATCCACCTGAAAACGGCAGCAGAGCGCATCCAAATGGCGAATGCGTACCAAACCATTGTGGAGTCGTTCAAAGTGCCCACCGTCAATGTGGGTGCAGGGTACTACAACTACCAGTTCAGTAAGAACGATTCGGCGCTAGGCCCGATCCTTAACCCGCTTGGTCAGAGTGTGCCGGGGCTCGACAACATTGCTCCGGGGCTCGGTTCGATGACCTTGATGGACAATCAACATGACGGATTCGCTTTACGCGCGAATCTCTCATGGGAGTTGGATCTGTTTGGCCGCATTGATAAGCAATCGGAAGCGGCGAAAATTCGTGTCGAACAAGCCGAGATCTACCGTGAAGGGTTGAATCTGGCGCTCAGCGCGGATCTGATTCACAACTACTTGCAGTATCGCGGCGCCCATCAGCGCAAGCAATTGGCGCTCGAGAACATTGAGGATCAAAAGAAGACCCTCAAGTTGGTGACGAGTGTGGTGAACAGTGGCTACGGCTCGGCGCTTGACCAATCGCAAGCCGAAGCCATGCTGGCGGCCACGCAGGCGATCATTCCACAGTTAGAGATCGCGGAGCAGGTGCATAAGCATCGCATGGCGATTTTACTCGGTGTGCCGCTGACTCAAATCGATACCCAGCTAGCCACGCATCAGAATGTGCCTGAGTTGCAAGGCTTGATTCCTGTCGGTTTGCCGTCTGAACTGCTGACCCGCCGCCCAGATATTCGTATCGCGGAGCGTGACATGGCCGCCATCAATGAGGAGCTTGGCGCGGCGATGGTCAATCGCTATCCGAAGTTCTTTATTACTGGTACGCCAGGTGTCTCTGCTGGCAGCTTTGATGATCTGTTTAAAAGTGATTCATTCGGCTGGGCGGGCAGTGCTGGCGTGAGCTGGAACGTGTTTGATGGCGGACGTGGCAAGGCCAACGTAGAGATTCAGGAATCACGCTTGAACAACGCCGCGCTGCGCTACGAGCACACGGTGAATAGTGCGATTGCTGAAGTGGACTCGACGCTGTTTGCCTATGGCCGCAGCCAACAAAACCGCGATCAAATTGACATTGCTATGCAGGCGACCGATCGGGCGCTGGATAAAGCCAAGTCACTCTATCGCGCGGGGCTGATTGACTACATTGCGCTGCTGGACGCCCAGCGTCAGCACCGCGTGATGCAAGATCGCCAAGTTGCCGCCAAACTGCAAACGGCGCAAGCGACCGTGGCGGTGTACAAATCGCTCGGCGGTGATTGGTCGGTGCAATAACGCGGGTAAACCTAACCATTAATCAAAGTCTTACTGCTCGATGAGTACTGGTCCTCCTCATGGGCAGTGAGGCTTTCTTCTCCAAGGAACTGACATGAAACCCAACGCTTGGGTAGTGTGCAGCGCCATTGCTTTGGCTGGCTGCTCATCGATCCCCGAAAAAACCAACCAACCACTGACGAGTTCGGCTGAACCGCGTTATACAGTGAGCGAAAAAATCGCCACGCTGCCAGACAATACGGTGGTGTTGCTGAGCTTTTCTGGCGGCGGCACTCGTGCAGCGGCGTTTTCCTACGGTGTCATGAAAGGACTGCGTGACTACCGTTATGAGTACCAAGGGCAACCCCATCGTTTGCTCGATCAGGTTAACGCCATCAGCTCTGTCTCTGGTGGCAGTTTTACCTCTGCCTATTACGGCTTGTACGGCGAAGCCATCTTTGACGATTTTGAACAGGCGTTTTTATACAAAGATGTGACGACAAGTTTGAAAGACATCGTCATGAGCCCCGAGTACTGGTTCTCCAAACATGCGCGCTCGGCCGCGGCGGCGGACTATTACAACGCGCATATTTTCCAAGATACCACCTTCTCGGCGCTACGCGATGATGGGCCGATGATCATTATCAATGCCACCGATCTCTCGACCGGCGCGCGTTTTTCATTTACCCAAGAGTATTTTGATCTCATTTGCTCCGACTTAAATAGCTACTCAATTAGTGACGCTGTCACAGCGTCCAGTGCTGTTCCTCTGCTCTTCTCACCTGTCCTGCTCGAGAATTATCCCGGCTGTGAGCGGGCGGTCTACAGCGCGCAGAGTCGGCACCGTACCTTACACAGCGCCACCAATCGTTCGCTGAAAAAATTTGAGGACAGAGAGCGTTATCAATATCTGCATTTGGTCGATGGTGGCATCAGTGACAACCTCGGGCTGCACGCCCTGTATGACTTAGTGACGACCCAAGATTTTGGCTTAGTTGCTGAGAAAGATCGCCTGCAAACCGTGGTGGTGATTTCGGTCGATGCTGCGGTGCGTCCAGATTGGGAAATCGGCCATCAAAAGCAAGAGCCGACAATGGCGAATCTATTGGGTTCGGCCAGTGACGTGCAGATCCACCGTTACAACGATTTGTCCAAAACCTACCTCAGCATGATTTTGGATGAGTGGCAAGCACAGCAGCCTGATAGGCGCTATCTGTTTGTCGATATCAATCTCTCAACGGCGGAGGACCAGGCTTTTGTTCAGTCCATCCCAACCGATTTTCATCTCAAAGAAGCGCAGGTCACGCGGCTGATTGAACACGGCTACCAACAAGTAATGACACACCCAGAGCTGGCGCTTTTCATCTATCAAGGCACTCACCCACAAGAGGCAAACAGAGAGTAATATGGCCCTATCGGAGAAATCGGTGATCGACACCATCGAAGTGGTGGATTTTGTGTCCTTCACTATCGCTATCATCCTACTTTTTATCGGTAAGTTCGTCTTATCGCGCAGTCGTGTTCTGCAAAAATACAGTTTGCCTGAGCCGGTGATTGGCGGCTTTATCTGTACTTTGGTGGTTGCCTTGGTTTACTACCTGTTTGGGAAAGAGATCCAGTTTAACTTGCAGGTGCGTGACATTTTGCTGCTCTACTTTTTTGCCGGAATTGGCCTTAAAGCAGACATCGACAGTTTGCTCAATGGCGGTAAGCCCTTGATGGTATTGTTGCTGCTGGCGAGTGTCTACATCGTACTGCAAAACGTACTCGGTATCAGCGTCGCGACCTTGTTTGGTTTTGACCCGAAAGCAGGGTTAATGACAGGTTCGATTTCGCTGATTGGTGGCGTAGGCACTACCGTTGCGTGGGCGCCCACCTTTATTGACGATCTCGGTATTGCTAATGCGATGGAACTCGGCATTGCTGCCAACACGCTAGGCTTGATTTCGGCGTGTGTCATCGGCGGCCCGATTGCAGCGTATTTGATGAAGCGACACGCTATCAGCGCCAATAGTGCCCACGATTTGGATATTGGTATGGCGCACACCAGCAGCAAAAAAGACATCTCGGTGGATTATTTTGGTGTGCTGCGCGCTTGGCTATGGCTGAATGTCTCTTTAATTATTGGCTACTTTTTGGATTTGTCGCTAGAGGCAGCGGGCCTCAAGCTACCCATGTTTGTGGCGTGTTTGATAGGCGGTATTGTACTGGGTAACTTCGGTCGCTGGATTTTGACCAAGCTGCGCAGCGAGGAGTTTAACACTTACGCCGAAGACGCCGAAAAAGGGCTCTCACTTATCCAAGATATCTGCTTGGGGATGTTTTTAACCATGGCGCTGATGAGCCTCAAATTGTGGGAGCTGCAAGGTAGCGTGGGTTACCTTGCGGTGGTCATGAGTGCTCAAGTCTTGTTGTCGATTGTGTTTACCGTCTGGGTGGTATTCCGCGCGATGGGCAAAGATTATGAAGCAGCTGTCATGTGCGCCGGCTTTGGCGGGGTGACATTAGGCTCGACCGCCACCGCGATTGTCAATATGACCGCGGTGACGCAGCAATACGGAGCCGCGCATAAGGCGTTTATCATTCTACCTTTGGTGTGCGGATTTTTCATCGATGTGGTCAACGCCTTGGTGATCAACTATTTTGTGACTTGGTAACGGGTGTTATTGGGTTGAGAACAATCCAAAATCAAACGCGGCGCCTGAGGCGCCGCGTTGCTTTGTAGGAAAATTAACCCAAACTCAATGCTTTGCGCTCGCGATGTAGTGCTTAATTTTATCGCGCAGCCAAATACCGGCATCGGAGTTACTGTCTCGACGGTGCCAGATCATCGTATGGTTGATAGAGATGCTGTCGAGTGGGTAAGGGAGCAATTTGATGCCTAAGCGGTGTTCGACTTGTTGGCCGAGTAGGTAGCTGGACGTACACAAACAATCCGACATGCTGGCGAGATGTAAGGCCCCGAGCAAAGAATCGCTGACCGAGCTGATATCACGGGTCGGGATGTAAGATTTAGTGAATCGCTGAGCAAGCGACATACTGCCGCGCTCCATCATCATAATGATGTGCTTCTCAGCGTAAAACTGCGCTTCGTTGATGTGATCATGAATACGTGGATGATCTTGGCGACACGCCACCACGCAGTGATCCTCAATTAACAGTTCACTCATAAACGCTTTATTCTGCGGCACATAAATATCGATAGCCAAATCGAATTGACTTAAGCTCAATTGCTCTTCCAATAATTCCTCGGAAATAGGAATAGGATGCAATTCGATTGTAATATTTTCGAGTTCGTTATCTCGCTCTATCGCTGGATGTAAAATATTTAGCATCGCTTCGTTAACTAATACTTTAAATGTGCGATGTTGTGCGGGCGTAAATTCAGAAAGAGAGTCAACGGCATCATCTAATAAGTAAATGGATTGTTTCAGTTGTTCCGCAAAGTTAATGCCTTTTTGCGTAGGAGTGATAGATCGCCCTTGGCGAACAAACAAGGCGGCCCCGATCTGGTTTTGCAAGCGTTTTATTGCGGTACTGACACCCGGTTGGGTCATATCCAGTTTGTCCGCGGCGGCGGTAATTGAACCAGTACGATAGACTTCCAAAAATATCCGCAGCGCGCTTAAATCAAGTTTACTTTTATCACAACTCATCGGTTGACTCCCAAATATGATGGCTATGATTTTCATCAAACCAAGTAAGAAGTCAATATATTTTCTGTTGCTAAGAACTATTAATAATATTGGTAATTACAACATTGAACCAATTATGAGAAATGAGTCGAAACTTCTGGATAAAACACAGGTTAAATAATGAGTAAATTTCAGTTTTAATATTTGTTTTCCCGTATCAAGGTGTAGATATTTAATTTAATGAACTTCGATGGCTGCATTTAGGGTTTTGTCAAATACTCTGCTCTTCAACGTGGCAAAGTGGTGATGGGCTTTTTGTACCTCTTGTAGCTCTAGCATCCATTGTGCACTGCGCTGAGCGCTGCAAAACGCGGTCATATGGCGGAGTAGATCCTCGCACTGGTGGTGCAGAATATGACTGATGGCCTCAACTAATGGGTTCGGCTCAATCGACATAAACTGAAGTTGGGCGTAGGTTTGGTTGAGCAGTTCAAAGGCACGCTGATGTTGCCCCATTTTGTTAAGGATTTCTGATTGGGTGATGGCGGCATCTCGTAATGCTGTCGTCAGACAGCGAAACTGGCATGGCTTGGTGTTGTCATCCTCCATCGCCTGTTGGACATGGCTGGGTAGGTAGGCCAGCACTTGATCGTACAGGTAATAGGCTTCAGGCCAATGTCCTTGCTCCAGCAATTGTTCGGCTTTGAGATAGTGTGTCCAGCATTGCTGTAAATCCATTGATATCACTCCACATTAAACGGCACACTGCGTATTTAAATGCAATTGGTTATTATATGCAAATAATTATCATTTGTTATTTTGTTGGGATAATTTGATGGTTATTTGAGCAGTTGAACGTGAATACTGTGTAAGTCACTAAAAACTAAATAAAACTGACCTAAACTAAGGAAACAGAACAATAACAATGAAGGACCGAACTATGGCTATTCAAAGACTTGAGGCGAGCCAGTTGTATCATTTTGCGGAGCTAGAAAAGCTCGACAGTAAATCAACCAAAGAGTTGGCCCCTATTGATGAGATTGTCGGTCAAGAGCGCGCGCAGAAAGCGGTAGAGTTTGCGATGTCGATCAAGGAGAAGGGATACAACATTTACGCGATTGGCCAGAATGGACTGGGCAAGCGCACCATGATTTTACGTTACCTCAACCGCCACAAACACGACGAGAGTGCGTTGTACGATTGGTGCTATGTGGCGAATTTCGAGGATATCCGTACCCCAAGAGTGTTGAAGCTCCCTTGTGGTGTCGGCAGCCGATTAAAGCAAGACATTGAAAAGTTGATGGGCAAGTTAGTCAATGCGATGCCTCTCGCGTTTGATAACGAACTCTACTACAGCCGTGCGGACAAATTGAAAAACCAATTGGCCGCCAAGCAAGAAGCTGAGCTTGCCAATATCACCAAAGAAGCGAAAGCCAAAGGCATCAGCCTAACCATCACGACGCAAGGCGATTATCAGTTTGTTGCGATGAACGGCGAAGAGATGCACACCGAAGAGTCGTTTGATGCACTGAGCAAAAAAGAGCAGGAGTACTTCGGCGCGACCATTGATGAGCTTGAAGTCAACCTGAGAAACATGGTGCGTCAGCTCACCGAGTGGGAAGAAGCCTACAGCGAAAAAATCAAAAAACTCAATGATGACGTGACACTCGATGTGATTACGCACTTTATCAAACAGTTGAAAAAGGATTACTCAGGATACCCAGAGATCAAATCCTACCTGAGTGAACTTTCGCAAGACATCGTCGAGAATGCCGACATCTTTCTTGAGCAGAGCGCTGAGCAAGGAGAGGTGGCCGCGGCTTCACTGGACAAAAAACTGCCCCGCCGTTACAAGGTTAACGTTCTAGTAAGCCGTAAAGAGAGTAAGTTCCCCATTGTGGTGGAAGAGAATCCGAACTACCACACTTTGTTCGGTTACATCGAAACCGCGACCTTTAAAGGCACAGTCTTCACCGACTTCTCGTTGATACGTGCGGGGAGCTTGCACAAAGCCAACGGCGGTGTACTGCTGATGGATGCGCAAAAAGTGTTGGAACAGCCCTATGTGTGGGATGGGCTTAAGCGGGCGTTAAGAGCGCGTCAGCTCAGTTTAACGGCGCTAGAAAAAGAGGTGACACTCACCGGCGCCGTCTCACTCGATCCTGAGCCGATTCCTTTGGATGTAAAAATTATCCTGTTTGGTGATTATCGCACCTATCAGTTGCTGCAACACTACGATCCTGAGTTCAGCGAACTGTTCCGTGTCACCGCCGATTTTGAAGATGAGATGACGCGCACGCCTGAATCGGAATTGCACTATGCGCGCTTTATTTCAAGTGTCGTGAACGACAATAGTATGCTGCATTGTGACCGTAAAGCGATTGCGCGCATCATCGAACACAGTTCACGATTGGCGGGCGATCAAACCAAGTTATCACTCCATTCGGCCAATATCGCCAATTTGTTGCGTGAATCGAACTACGTCGCGCGTCAAGCCAACTCCAATATGATACGCGTCAGCCACGTCGAAGAGGCACTGGCTAATCAAGAGATGCGAGTGAGCCGTTTGAAAGACACCGTGATGGAAGGGTTCACCAACGGCACAACTCTGATTCGAGTGGAAGGCGAGGCGGTCGGTCAGGTCAATGCGTTGTCGGTGCTCAGTACCAGCGAGTACATGTTTGGCGCGCCGAATCGCATCACCGCCACCACCTGTTATGGTGATGGTGATGTGATTGATATTGAGCGCAGTGTCGACCTTGGTGGCAGCATTCACTCCAAAGGCGTGATGATTTTAACCGCCTATCTCTCATCGGTGTTTGGTAAAACCGCGAAAGTGCCGCTCAGCACCACGATTACGTTTGAGCAGTCCTACGGCGGGGTAGATGGCGACAGCGCCAGCATGGCGGAGTTTTGCGCGGTGGTGTCGGCGTTTTCTAAGCAGCCCAATCGTCAGGATATAGCGATCACCGGTTCGATGAACCAATTTGGCGAGTCTCAACCGATTGGTGGCGTCAACGAGAAGATTGAGGGCTTCTTTGATGTGTGTACCATCAAAGGTCGCTCGCCAAATCAAGGGGTGATCATTCCTCGCTCAAATATGCACAACCTGATGTTGCGTCCTGACATCGTCAAAGCGGTGGAGAAAGGCGAGTTCAACATTTGGGCGATTGATCATGTGACGGAGGCGATTGAGTTGTTTACCGGCAAAGCCGCTGGTCAGCCGAGCGATGAGGGCAGCTACCCGATTGACACCATCTTTGGTATTGCGCAGGCCAAACTCAACGCTCTGCGCAAGTAGTTCGATTGCTTATCTAGGCTTGTCAACCTTGGGTATGACAAGAAAAAAAAGAAGTAAAAAAGAGAAGAGAAACAAAAGAGAGACCTCGCCTTAGCGAGGTCTCCTTATTTGAGCGGTTCTGTACTGAAGTGGTGATGTTCAACGTGCGATGTTCATGGAGAGCTGTAAATCCAACGACAGCGAGGCGAGTTTGGTTTTCAGCACTTGACGCATGGTGTCCAACTCCGAGACTTTCAGCTGTTTCTGGTCGGTGGTGACATCGAGGCGGACACGCAGCTCACGACCCACTTTCGTCACGCCAGCCACTTCAAGTTGCGAGCTAAGTTGCGCGTCAAGGGCGCTCACTTCTTTGTCCACGCGGCGCAGAATTTCTTTGCTTGGTGCCATCATCAGTAGTTCTCGCATCGCATCGCGAATCATATCAAACGGTACTTTGATAAAGTAAAACGACATGGCAATCATCATCATCGGGTCTGCGTATACTGCGTAGTGCGCGAACGGCGAATAGGTTAGCGCCAAAGCGAGTAAGAAACCGAGCGTAACCGCGACACTAAGCAGTGTATCCATTTGCCACTGCTTGGCTTCCGCCTCAATCAGGCCAGAGGAAAAACGCTGAGATTTTTTCGCGATCATCCACCATGCATAACCACAGCCAATGACGTTCACGATGCCAAACAGAGACGCAATCGAAGGATCAACCTCGCGGCCGCCATTCGCAACAGCGATAAGTGCGGAGTACAGCGAATACCCAACAATCGATAAGATAACCGCTCCTTTGATGGCGATGACCACCGGCTCTAACACCGCTTTACCAAAAGGAAAATGACTTTTCTGTGGGCTCTGGATGTAACGTGATACCGCGAGCGACAATAAAGTTAACAGCAAACTAACAAGTGAGTAGACGCCGTCAAAGACGATAACCAGTGATCCAACCAATGAACCGAGTACCAAACCACCCACAGCAAAGCCAGACGCAATAAGAGCTGAAAAGGTCAGTATTCGTTTTTCATTCAAGCTGGTTTGAGCACACATAACATCATCTCTGTCGTAAACACGCTTATAGTTTTTACTTAAGCGGACATTTAAACAACTGAGAAATGTGCATGGTCGAAGGGTGAAAGGAAGGGTTGGTAAATATTTTATTATAAATCAGCTGGTTAACAAGAAAATTATGTGTCAATAAATTTGACGCTGGCTGTCGGTCGGTTTAGAAATCAAACAAATATTCATTGAGGCGATCCGCAAGCCAAGTCATCCCTGGGTGCTCCGCCATGCCCGCAGACGTAAACATGCAGTAATCTTCCTGAGTAAGTCCGTAGGTATGTTTGATGACCGAGAGCTTTTGCTGACGCAACAAATGGCGAATCAAGGGTTCAGGTAACACGCCCCATGCGTCCTCTTCCATAATGGTTTTGAGCATATAATCGAAGCTTGAAAAACCGATGTGTCGCAATGAAAAAGGCTGAAGTTCTGGGTTGTCTTTCTCATTAAGATACACCATGACCGCTTGCATGGCATTGCGCAGCTCATCGTCGGATACTCGGCGCAACTGACTGAGCTTATGATCCGCACTGCATACTGACATCATGCGGATTTTGCCTAAGGGTTGGTAGGCGATGTGTGGGTCGTCGATGCGTTCGTAATCCACACCAAAGGCAAAATCGACTTGCCCGGTGGCGACCAAGTTTGCCAAGTCGCCACTGGATGCCAAGACGAGGTTGAATGAGGTGGCAGGGAACTGGTTGTTGAGTTTGTGGGAAAGATCCAGCCACATATCATCAGGCAATGAATCGTCACGAGCGATCCACACTTCGGCGTTAAATTCACCTGAGACTTGCGCGCAGGTTTGGCGAATTCTCGCGGCGGTGACCAGCAAGTTTTGGCAATCTTTGTAGATGGCTTTGCCGGCCTCAGAGAGGGTCAAATGGTTGCCAGTGCGAATGAACAGGTCGATTTGCAGATCTTTTTCCAACGCTTTAATGGCCATACTGAGCTTAGTTCGATTGCAGTCTAACTGGCGAGCCGCCTCTGAGACGGAACCCGTATCGGCGATGGTACAAAATGCCTCAATTTGCGATAAGTTCATATTTTGGTCAATTTGGTTGGGTTATCATCGATCTTATACGAATAACAGATGTCTGTCTGTTTTCAGTAGCGAAATGCTATCAATTTCATGCAGGTTTGGTAATCTTCTGCTATGCCAAATGAAGATGTTATAGGGAGATCATGATGGCGGCAACTTGGGATGAACTCGCACCGGACTGGGAGAAAGATGAGTCCACCAGCCTTTATGCGCAAAAGGCGTTCGAGTCATTGGAGAATGCAGTCCGCATTCAAAATACACATGTGTTAGATTTTGGTTGCGGTACAGGATTACTGAGCCAAAAACTCTCTCCATTGGTGAAAGACATCGTCGCGCTAGACAGCTCGGAAGCGATGATTGAACAACTCGATCTCAAAGAGCTCGCCAATGTTGAGCCCGTCGTCGATATTCTTTCACGCGGCTTAGTCGCCATGCACCCGGCTTTTCGACATCAGTTTGATCTCGTCGTGGCCTCCTCGGTGTGCAGTTTTCTTCCTAACTACGCGGAAACCGCCGACGTGGTTTACAGCCTACTTGATGCCGGTGGCCACTTTGTTCATTGGGATTGGCTCTCTGACGGCAATCAAGAGAGCGGAATGAGCAAGGAGCACGTGAACCAAGTGCTCACCGGTGTTGGTTTTAGTGAAGTGCTGACTTCTGTACCGTTCGCGATAGATACCCCACACGGCAAGCTGCCGGTTTTGATGGCGATAGCCAAAAAATAATTCGCTAAGAGCTTGAGTGTCTTTGCTTTTAATGCTGATGCACTTAATGCTGATAGCGACGAACTTCTTCTAAAACCTCGGGGTTAGCAATAGCACCGAGGTTTTTTATTGTTTCGCCATGAAGCACTTGTTTCACCGCCAGTTCAACTAACTTGCCAGATTTGGTTTTGGGTATATCACTCAACGTGTAAATTTCGCTGGGTACGTGGCGTGGTGAGCATTGGCTTCTGAGTCGAGTGGTGATGGCAGCTTTGAGTCTCTCATCGAGTATTACCCCCTCTGCTAACTGGACGAACAGGACAATGGTTTCGTCTCCCTCTTTTACGCGCCCAACCGCGATAGAATCAAGGACTTCTGGCAACTGGTTCACTTGCTGATAAATTTCAGCGCTGCCGATCCTGACGCCACCCGGGTTGAGGGTGGCATCACTACGGCCAAAAAAGCGTACACCACCGGTTTGACTCATTTGAACGTCATCACCATGATGCCAAGTGTTGGCAAATCTCGCCCAATACGCTTGATGATAGCGACGGCCATCGTCGTGCCAAAAGCCGAGCGGTTGGTTGGGAAAGCTATTGCGACAGACTAACTCGCCGCGTTGATCTGTCACGGCTTGTCCCTCTTCATCAAACACAGCGACATCCAGCCCAAGTCCGGGGCCTTGACACTCGCCTACATAAACGGGAGACAACGGGTTGCCCAGGACAAAGCAGCCGCAAATGTCCGTTCCCCCCGAAATCGATGCGAGATGGAGATCGGATTTAATCTTATCGTACACATAGTGATATTGGTTGGCGTAGAGCACCGAACCGGTAGAACACAATGTCTTTAGTGACGACAGATTCACGTCATTTTTTGGCGTGTAGCCAGCTTTCTCAATCGCTTCTAGATATTTGGCTGAAGTGCCAAATAGGCTGACTTGCGCGCGTTCAGCCAGTGACCATAGTGTCGCTGGCGTTGGATAAACGGGGCTACCATCATAAATCACTAAGGTTGCGCCACTGGCAAGAGCAGAGACATGCCAGTTCCACATCATCCAACCGCACGTGGTGTAATAAAACACACGATCATTGGGTTTGATGTCGCAATGCAATTGATGCTCCTTGAGGTGATTCAATGTGGTTCCCCCGACACTGTGGACGATGCATTTGGGTTTGCCCGTGGTGCCTGAGGAGTAGAGGATGAAAAGTGGATCGTTAAAGCCGACCCGTGCAAATTCAATGCCCCTAGGTAAACAACTCGACAGCACCGACTCCCAATCGGAAAAGCCCTCGTTGAAAAACAGATCACAGGCGTGATCCGCGAGGTATTCAATCTGACAGGTGTTGGTAATGCTCGAAATGGCGTCGCAGATCTGCCCATTTTTCTCCACCATAGAGTGGGTTTTGCCACCGAATTGATAGCCATTGCAGCAAAACAAGATCTTAGGTTGTACCTGACCAAAGCGCTCGACCACACTGTCTACGCCAAAATCAGGAGAGGTAGAGGTCCATACCGCGCCGAGGCTGGTGGTTGCCAACATGGCAATCACCGCTTGAGGGCCGTGTGGGAGGTAGCCAGCGACCACGTCACCTCGCTCGACGCCATTGTGACGCAGCCACTGCTGGACGATGGAGACTTGATCGCACAAGGCTTGCCAACTCAGCTGCGTTTCTACGCCAGATTCATTGTGAAACCAAATCGCCGGATTATTTGGACGTTGATACGCATAAGCGAGTAAGTTTTCTGCGTAATTGAGCTGTGCTTGAGGGAACCAGATGGTGTCTCGACTGGCACTAAATTGACCGTGTTTCGCTAGACCTTCTCCCTTAATACACTCACCGCGATAGCCAATCACGTCACAGACTTGCCAAATTTCGAGCCAAAATTGGTTGGGGTTTTCAACAGACCAAGTATGCAAATCCTGATAAGACTCAATAGCTTGGCCTTGCATGTTGATGTGCTGAATGAATTGCGCAATGTTGGCGTTACGTTGTCGCTCAGTCGTGGGTGACCAAAGCAGTTCGGGGGAGAGAGCAGAAGAGTCAGTCATTGGCGTATCCAGTGTTTTTATTGTTTTCGTTGTTTTGATTTTTGGTGCAAATATCGCCAAAGTCAAACCTTGCACTTCTTTTCATACCCATGAAAAACAAGTAAAAAAACGGAAAATGTAAAATATTTGTTACATGAGGTTGAGTGTTGATTGAACAAGCCATGATTGTCACTCAATGTCGGTATGGATACGCTTTATGTAACAAAATTGTTATGGATTGACATCATGACCTCGTATCACTCTAAGCCTGTCGATGCGCAAGGGCAGATCGCCTGGACGGCAGAAGAACATCAGATTTGGCAAGCCTTGGTAGAGCGCCAGTTAGCAGTCGTACAAACCCGAGCATGCCAAGCCTACCTAGATGGCCTTAAGCTGCTGGATTTGCCTTGCGATCGAGTCCCGGCACTGCGCGACATAAACCGCGTACTCGCCAGAGAAACTGGCTGGCAAGTGGAGCCAGTGGCAGCGTTGATCAGTTTTGATAAGTTCTTTGCGCTCTTGGCGCAAAAGAAATTTCCTGTCGCGACGTTTTTACGCTCACGACAAGAGTTCGACTACCTCCAAGAGCCAGACTTTTTTCACGAAATATTCGGCCATTGCGCCATGCTTACTCATCCCGATTTTGCCGCTTACACTCACACCTATGGCCAAATGGGGTTAGCGGCATCACCAGAAGAGCGTGTCTATCTCGCAAGATTGTACTGGTTTACGGTTGAGTTCGGCTTGGTGAAAGAAGCCGGGGCCACCAAGATTTACGGCGGGGGGATTCTCTCTTCGCCCGGTGAAACCGTGTATGCATTGGATGACGCGAGTGCAAAACGAACCCCTTTTGATCTCCATACTGTGCTGCGGACGCCCTATCGAATTGACATCATGCAGCCACAATATTTTGTTTTAGAGGATCTTCAGCAGTTGTATACCCTAAGCAACATGGACTTAATGGCCCACGTCAAGCAGGCAATGCAAGCTGGCTTACTCCCTCCACTATTTGAACCAAAGGAAATCTCCCATGTTGAATGAATTGCGTTGTGAAGCGTGCCACAGTGATGCCACCCCCCTCGGCTCTGAGCAACGAAGATTGCTATTAACGGAGTTGGAGGGATGGAAAATCGTTGATCGAGACGGCATCCCCCAATTGGAAAAAGTGTATCGCTTTAAAAACTATCAACTGGCGTGGGCCTTCGCCAATAAAGTCTCTCAGCTTGCTGAAGAGGAGTTCCACCACCCCTCACTACTGTTGGAGTGGGGAAAGGTCACCGTCACCTGGTGGAGCCATTCCATCAAAGGCTTGCACCAAAACGACTTTATCTGCGCGGCCAAGTGTGACCGCTTTTAACGGATAGCATAACGCCCCTCACTAGCATTCGGCTTGTGAGGGGCGTCGTCTTTTCTCAGTGCGGCGTATTAGTTTGCGGTCAGGTAACGCTGCTCTTTGGCGAGTGTTTTATCGCCATCAATAATTTCGAACGTGAAAGTGCGGCCGTTATCAAACAAGTTAGCGGCGTAGAATGTTCCTTTTGAACCACTGACGAAATGTTTGACACCGTTGCCACGGACTGTGACGTCAACACCACTGACGGGTTGTCCGTTGTCAAGTACCGTGACGATTGCGCCGTGATTTGCTGTTGCTACATCAAGGGTGTAGTTGTGGCTGTCGGCAGCAAATGCTGATGTTGCAGTAACCAAAGAGAGTGCAAGAGTGGTGATGATAGTTTTCATAGAGTATTCCTCAACAAGTAGGTGGAATTAAGTTTGCTGGAGTCTGTCTCAGCGCTTGATAGGAATATTAAATGTGATTTCGGTCACGAAAAATCATGGTTTTTAGTTGAACTAGTTCGAAAAAATTGAACGTAGTTTTGTTTAACTTGTGTACAAAGCTAAAGAGTTACTGATAATGGTCGCTATACTCTTTACAGTAACGACAAAGCGCTTGCGTATGGAACTATGAAAAAAATCATCATGGTGTTGTTGCTGCTTGTCGGTATTGCTTGTGCCGGTGGCGGTTATTACATCTTTTATTATAAGCCTCAACAAGATGCGTTGGCACTCGCCGCACAAGAGTCGGAGCCCGAGGCACCAAAGCCTGTGGAAAAAAAAGCGCCACCTGAGCCAGAACCCGAGCCCATCACAGATTATTACGTGAACCCAGCCAAACTTGGGGTGCGTGAGCAACCCGATGAACAGGCGTTTATCGAGAGTGTTGTGTATCGCGGCGATAAACTGCATGTTTTGGAAAAAAAAGACGGTTGGGGACGCATTTCACCCTATTACGTGTATGAAGAAGGGGGCCCGGAAGTCGCTGAATGGGTGCCGATGGAGGCACTGCTCGAGGTTGCGCCCACGATTACTCGTGAAGAGCGTATTGAGACGGTCAGTGGCTACATCGAAAATTCCGACGATTTTAAAACCTTTTTTGACCGCTTTATCCAGTCCACCGACAGTTTGCTCAAAGAGGGGACGTGCTCGCCAGAAGACTTTGAAGAGTTGGGCGGTTGGGTGCGTTCTGTTACCTTCAGTAGCGACGATATCTACTTTGTCTATTGCGGTGGTTTGAAACAGGCGAACAAAATTTATCTCAACGCGCAAACGGGCGAAATCTTCTATCGCTGATCCCCAAACACATTGACGAAACCATGACGCACAGATGCTTACATCTTGGCGGGAGTTACGTATATACTTATCCAAGTATTTGAATTGCTAAACTATGTGCTCTGAGTACGGTCTTGTGCTCATAGTTTGATGGACATAGTAGGCTTAACGAGGTCGAGTTGGCCTCGTTGACAGGAAAGGATAATAAAGGGAGAGAACGATGGGCACGATCACGCGCACCCTAGTTGCCGTCGCGTTTGCGATGCACATGGCCACGTCATATGCGGCTGTCATTGAAACCACGACACTGGTGGGATTTGGTGAAGCAAAATATCCGCAAGATTTCACCCACTTTGATTATGTCAATCCAGACGCCCCAAAATATGGCAAAGTGACGTATGGACAAGTCGGCACGTTCGATAACTTTAACCGTTACGCTTCTCGCGGGGTTGCGGCGGCGGCCAGTGGCGAGCTATACGATCCCTTAATGTTCTCTCCAAGCGATGAGATCGATGCTTATTACCCCTTAATTGCACAGCGTGTCCGATACTCGGATGACTACCGCTGGTTAGAGCTCGACATCAACCCGAAAGCACGCTTTCACGACGGTCAACCTATTACTGCACACGATGTCGCCTTTACCTTCGATAAGTTTATGAAAGAGGGGGTGCCGCAATACCGCGTCTATTATCAAGACATTCAATCTGTGACCGCTAAAGATGATCTCACGGTGCGCATTGAGATGGCGACGCCCAATCGAGAAAAGTTGTTTAGCTTTGCGCAGTCCACACGCGTGTTGCCTAAACATTTTTGGCAGGACAAGAACCTTTCCGAACCGCTATCGACGCCACCTATCGGCAGTGGTGCCTATCAAGTCACCGATTATCAATCTGGCCAGAGCGTCACCTATTCACTGGTAGAAGATTACTGGGCACGTGATCTTCCCGTCAATGTGGGGCGCGATAACTTTGCGCAAATCCAATACGACTATTACCGCGATGACACCGTAATGCTAGAAGCGTTTAAAGCGGGCGAGTTTGATTTTCGTCTCGAGAATTCCGCCAAGTTTTGGGCGAATTCTTACACTGGGGTCAACTTTGATAAGGGATACATTGTCAAACAAGAGATCCCTCATGAGAAGCCAGAGAACACCCAAGGGTTCGTGTTTAACACCCAGCGTGATCTGTTCAGCGACCCTAAGGTTCGAGAAGCGCTCTCTTACGCGATGGACTTTGAGTGGATGAACAAAAACATGTTCTATGGTCAATACAGTCGCACGCGCAGCTACTTTCAAAATACTGACTATGAAGCCAAAGGGCTTCCTGATGAGGGCGAATTAGCGGTGCTTGAAGCTTATAAATCTCAAGTGCCGGCGCGAGTGTTTACCCAGGAGTATCAGCCGCCAGTCACCGATGGCAGCGGTCGAATTCGCGCCCAGCTTAGAGTCGCGTTTAAACTGCTCGATGAGGCGGGTTGGGCACTTAAAGACAAGGTGATGACCAACAAAGAGACCGGTCAACCGCTCACCTTTGAGCTGTTGATTTACAGCCCAACCACGGAGCGTATTGCGATTCCATTGCAAAAAAATCTCAAGCTCATGGGCGTAGAGATGAACATTCGCTCGGTGGATACCACCCAATATATCAAACGCTTGCGTGACCGAGATTTTGACATGGTGTCATCGTCTTACAGCGCCAATCCTTATCCAAGTCCGAACTTAATGATCGTTTGGAACTCCAACTACATTGACTCCACCTACAACACTGCCGGTGTGATGGACCCCGTCGTGGATGCGTTGACGCTTGAGATTTCCAACAGTCAGCAAGATACGCAGGCGTTGTTGTCACTGGGTAAGGCGCTCGATCGCGTACTGCAATGGAACTTTTATGTGATTCCACAGTGGCATGTTGGCGAGTACCGCGTTGCGATGTGGGATAAGTTTGGACGCCCATCTGTGACGCCCAAATACGACCTTGGCGTTGACACTTGGTGGGTCGATAAACAAAAAGCGGACAAATTGCCAGAAAAACGCCGCTAAACCTGTAGGGCGATATTGAGCAAGGCCAATTCGAGGAAAACATGGCAGCGTATATATTTCGACGACTTTTGTTGGTGATCCCCACCTTGTGGGCGATCATCACCATCAATTTCTTTATTATTCAAATAGCGCCAGGTGGCCCTGTCGAGCAAGCGTTAGCCCAGATGGAAGGGCTCGGTTCTGGTGTTATGGAGCGTTTTGCCGGCGGTGGGAGCGAAGTCGACCTGAGTGTCTCCAATGACAATGCCGTGAGTGGTTATAAAGGCTCTCGCGGTTTGGATCCCGAAGTGGTGGAGGCGATTAAAGTCCAGTTTGGTTTTGATAAGCCGCTGCTTGAGCGCTATGTTGAGATGCTCAAAAACTACGCGACCTTTAATTTTGGTGAAAGTCTGTTTAAAGGCGGGAACGTCATTGATTTGATTGTCGAGCGGTTGCCCGTCTCCATCTCCCTCGGGCTTTGGAGTACGTTGATCATCTATCTGATCTCGATTCCTTTGGGGATTCTAAAAGCGATTCATCATGGTAGTCGCTTTGATATTTGGTCCAGTGCACTGGTGATCATCGGTTACGCCATTCCCGGTTTCTTGTTCGCCATCATCCTTATTATTTTGTTTGCCAGTGGCAACTACTTCAGCTGGTTTCCCTTGCGTGGCTTGGTGTCGGCCAATTTTGAGCAGCTGAGTTGGTATGAACAAATCCTCGACTATTTTTGGCATTTGGCGCTGCCGATTTGTGCGATGGTGATTGGCGGCTTTGCGACGCTCAGCATGCTGACCAAGAACTCGTTTCTGGATGAGATCAACAAACAGTATGTGGTGACGGCGCGGGCAAAAGGATTGGACGACCGCTCTATCTTGTACAAACACGTATTTCGTAACGCCATGCTTATCATTATCGCGGGTTTTCCTGCGGCATTCATCAGCATCTTTTTCACTGGTTCGATGCTGATTGAAGTGATGTTCTCTCTTGAGGGCATAGGTCTACTCGGTTTCGAGTCGACCATACAGCGGGACTATCCGGTGGTGTTTAGCTCGCTCTACATCATGACGCTGCTCGGACTGCTGCTGAGTATTATTTCCGATCTGACCTATACCTGGGTTGACCCAAGAATTGATTTTGAGGCGCGCTAATGCAAGCGAAGAAAAGACGTAACCCGCTCAACGAAGCTCGCTGGCAGCGCTTTAAGGCTAATAAGCGCGGATTTTGGTCGTTGTGGATCTTCTTGGTTTTATTTACCGTGAGTTTGTTTGCCGAGCTGATTGCCAACGATAAGCCATTGCTGGTGGAGTACGATCAGCAGTGGTATTTTCCTATCGTTCAACAATACGCAGAAACGGAGTTTGGCGGTGAGTTTGAGACCGAAGCCGATTACACCGATCCGTATGTGATTGAACTCATTGAAGAGAAGGGCTATCTGATTTGGCCTCTGATCCGTTTCAGTTACGATACGATCAATTTTGATATTTCCGGTAGCGTCCCATCGGCGCCCGATAGCGTCAATTGGCTCGGCACGGATGACAAAGGCCGCGACGTACTGGCCCGAATCATTTACGGTTTTCGAATTTCGGTGCTGTTTGGTTTTGTGTTGACCATCATTTCCAGCGTGATTGGTGTTGCCGTCGGCGCGACGCAAGGCTACTACGGTGGTTGGCTGGATCTGTTGGGTCAGCGTTTTATCGAAATTTGGTCTGGAATGCCGACCCTGTTTTTACTGATCATTTTGTCGAGCTTTGTCGAGCCGAATTTCTGGTGGTTACTGGGGATTATGGTGGCGTTCAGTTGGATGAGCTTAGTTGGCGTGGTGCGAGCCGAATTCTTACGTTGCCGAAATTTTGATTATGTCCGCGCCGCGCATGCGATGGGTGTCAGCGACGGGCGCATCATGCGTCGCCACATGTTGCCCAATGCGATGGTCGCCTCACTGACCATGATGCCGTTTATCTTATCCGGTTCGGTCACAACATTAACCTCGCTTGACTTCCTTGGCTTTGGTTTACCGGCCGGTTCGCCATCACTGGGTGAGTTACTGGCGCAAGGTAAAGCCAATTTGCAGGCGCCGTGGCTCGGTTTTTCGGCCTTCTTTGTTCTCTCTATCATGCTAACCTTGCTCGTTTTCGTCGGCGAAGCGGTACGTGACGCGTTTGACCCCCACCACCAAGGACGATAATCATGAGTACTCCTATTTTACAAATAGACGGTTTATCGGTGGGCTTTGGCGCCGGTGATGCGCCTCTGACGGTCACTCATCAAGTGTCACTCAATGTCGCCAAAGGGGAGACGCTCGCCTTGGTCGGCGAGAGCGGCTCAGGTAAGTCGGTGACAGCCAATTCGATTCTCAAGTTGTTGCCAAAAGGTTCAGCCCATTATCTGGAAGGAAGTATTCAGTTTGATGGCATTGACATGCTCAGTTGTTCAGAGCGTCAGTTACGTGGTATTCGCGGCGGTCGAATTGGGATGATTTTCCAAGAGCCTATGGTGTCGTTAAATCCGCTGCATAAGGTGGGCAAACAACTGGTTGAGACCTTAGCGATTCACCGCGGCATGCGTTCGACTCAAGCGCAACAGCGAGCCATTGAGTGGCTAGGAAAAGTCGGAATTCGTCATCCTGAGCAAAAAATACAGGCCTATCCGCATGAGTTGTCGGGGGGAGAACGTCAGCGCGTAATGATTGCGATGGCGTTAATTAATGAGCCTGAGCTGCTGATTGCCGATGAGCCGACAACAGCGCTCGATGTCTCTGTCCAAGCGCAAATTCTGGATCTGCTCAAAGCGCTGCAACAAGAGATGGGCATGGCGATGCTGTTTATCACTCATGATCTGAGTATCGTTCGCCGTATTGCGGACCGAGTGGCCGTCATGCAACACGGACATTTAGTCGAGACAGGGGAGTGCAAAGCGATCTTTCAAAACCCGACCCACCCCTACACGCAAAAGCTGATTCACTCAGACCCGAGAGGCTTACCTGTTCCGGTTGAACCTGACTCGCCCGCTTTGTTGACAGTGGATCAGTTGAAAGTGTGGTTTCCCATCACGGGTGGTCTGTTTAAGCGGGTAGTGGATCACGTGAAAGCCGTGACAGAGATGAGCTTTGCTTTACGCAAAGGTCACTCCATTGGATTGGTTGGCGAGAGTGGCTCGGGGAAATCGACCACAGGTATGGCGATTCTCAAATTGGTCCACTCGCAAGGACATATTGAGTATCAAGGACACGCACTGGACACGCTCGATCGCGCGGGTATGCTGCCATTTCGCAGCAAAATGCAAGTGGTGTTTCAAGACCCGTTCTCAGCGCTCAACCCAAGAATGTCGGTGGCTGAAGTGATTGGGGAAGGATTGCGCGTGCACAAGCAATGGAGTGATGAAGAGATCGATGAACAAATCTGCGAAGTGATGAAAGAAGTGGATTTGGATCCGAACACTCGTCACCGTTATCCCAATGAGTTTTCCGGTGGGCAGCGTCAGCGCATCGCCATCGCTCGAGCGTTGGTGCTCAAGCCAGAATTCATTTTGCTTGATGAGCCGACCTCGTCACTCGATAGAACCGTGCAAGCTCAAGTGCTCGATTTGCTCAAATCGCTGCAAGAGAAGTATCAGCTGAGCTATTTGTTCATTAGCCACGATCTCAATGTCGTGAAATCCTTGTGCCATTACACCATAGTGATGAAACAGGGGCAGATTGTCGATCAAGGGGAGACGCAGCAACTGTTTACCTCTCCCGCTCACCCTTATACGCAGGAGCTGGTCTCGCTGTCGTCGTTTTAGCGAGTCAGCGTGTTTTATATAGCAAGCTATTGGGGCCAGTATCAGTGGGCGAACCAAACGGTGTAGTATCGCCTTGTCGCGATTAAATGGTGGTGTAGCGGCTGGCGCTTGCCAGAGAGAGCGGTTTTGAAAACCAATAGCCTTGCAAGTAGGACGCGCCCATATCTGTGAAGATTCGCTGCATTTCGGCGCTCTCTATTCCCTCAATGACAATATCGACGCTGTAGCTTTTGCACAGCTTAGTGATGAAGGCGAGATACTCGAAGGTAGCGGGGTTTTGCAGCGAGCGCCACGCGATGGATTTGTCGACTTTGATCTGTTTTAGCGGCAGGTCAAAAAAACTATTGAGAGAGCTGTAGCCGGATCCGAAATCGTCTAACGAGAGTAAGAAACCATAACCATTGAGGCGGTAGAGTTGGTCAAAAGCACTCTGATTGCCATCAAGGATGATGGTTTCTGTCAGCTCTAGCACAATACTGCTCGTAGGCACGCCGTAGTGGTCTGCCATGGTTTTAATTTTTTTCGGAAAATCCTGTTGCAGCAACTGCAATACGGATACGTTGATATTCACCCGAACGCTCGATTGATGTTGCTGTGAGTAGGCTTTGATGAACTCGCAGGCTTTGGCAAACACAAAGTAGCCCAATTCAGACACTAAGCCTTTCTTTTCCGCTAGCGCTATAAATTCGTCGGGGTAAATTTCTCCCATCTCGCGGCTTTTCCAGCGTACGAGTGCTTCAAAGCTGGCCACGCGGTTTTGCTGGGTACAAATAATAGGCTGAAACTTCACGTTCAGCGTTTCACCTTGAATTGCCTCACCAAGTTCACGTTCGATGTAGAAGTGGCGATCGACCTTATCTTTGGTTTTGTCATCATAAACGCTGATGATTCCGTCACCTTGTTCCACTGCAAAGTGGCAGGTACGCGCAGCGATTTTAAGGGTATCTTCAGGCGCGGCATCGGTAGGGAAGTTAGGGTAGATGCCTATCACCATATCACGGCCGTACAACACGCCCTGTTCGTTGAGCGCATTTTGGTACTGCGTAATAATGCGCTGGGCGAGATCGTTCAGTGCAGCGGTGGTGTAGTCACCTTGACATAGAATCACAAAGTCATCAGAGCGAATACGGTAAATATCCACCAACACATCAGGCAGTGTTTTTAGGCTGATCAACAGGTGATTGAGCACATCGCGCATACTCTGTGAGCCATACAGGCTAAGGTAGGTACGCAGATCGCTAACATGGATATTCAGTAGATGATACTGTTCGCCCACCGGCGCGGTCAGCTGGTTGAGATCGAGGGTCAATTTTTGCTCGTTGGCAAGGCCTGTCGGAATATCAAACAGCGACGTGTGACGTAAAAACGCTTCCATATCTTTTTGTTGTGAGATGTCTTTGTGGCACCCAACCATAAAACGCTTACCGTTGATGGTTTTGGTGATAGACGTCGCTTCTAGCCAAACGTAGTCGCCGGTGGTGGCACGAATACGATATTGCGTGGTCATTTTGAGGTTGTCTTGCGCGATGTGCTCATTGACGCGACCATCGAGCATTTCTCTGTCCAATGGATGCACCAGTTTCAGCCAATCATTCAAACAAGAATGGCCGGTATTGATGCCAAATCGGCGATAAAAGGCGGGGCTATAAAAGCAGACATGTTCATTGTCAGACATGTAAAAGATACCGTCATTAAACACATCAAACATGTGCTTAAAGTGGTTGTCCATTAGGCCGTCGAGCTGAGCGCCAGAGAGAGGATGCTCAGCGTTATGGTCAATCGACTCTACCGCACCGCCGCTTTCAGCCTCTTCTGCAGCTTTGAGCGTATCAAACAGACTGTGGATGGTGTACTTAGACATATCGAAATAAAGACCTAGCCATAGATTGCTTAATCATTGATTTTATTGTGGTTATCTGCGTTAAGCAAAAATTTTGAACATTGTTTCATACATTTGATGCTACTGCCAACAAGAAGCGCGTTAACTGATAACGATTCTCTATTAATTTTGATATAGATGCAGTGAATAGACCATATTATTGAGTGATTATTCAATAATATTGATGAATGTGTGAAGAGAATCACCTAAGGCGCTGCGCATTGGCGAGTATAGTGGATTGTGCTACGGTGGCATTATCCAAAACTATCAAACTCGTCTCTTATTATGAAGTCTCAGCTTGATCTCAATTTACTTAAAGTATTGCTGCTGTTGGCGAAACATAAGCAGTTAAAACCGGTCGCAAAAGAGTTGGGAAAAACCGAAAGTGCGGTTAGTAAGCATCTCGCTAAGTTGCGAGAGCAGCTTGGTGACCCTTTATTTGTCAGAGGAGCACACGAGTTTGAGCCCACTGAGTTCACGCTCAAGCTTTTGCCTGGTGTTGAGCAAGGATTGGAGCTTATCCAATATTCGGTACAAGACAAAACGTTTGAACCTCAGTTGTATCAAAAGCCGATAAAAATCGCTTTGCCGAGCGTGGTGCAATATTTGGTAGGTAAAGATCTTCTGATTGACTTGCTCGACACGTTCCCACGCGCGCCGATTGATATCACCACTTGGAATGACTATTCGGTCAGCCACATTCTTGACGATAAAGTCGATATTGGCGTTCAATACTTTAACGGTGACTTGACGAAGAACCTCTACCAGCACAGGCTCGGGCAGTGTGATGCCAGTATTATCTGCGCCAAGCGCTATGCTGGGCGAACTCTAGACGATTTGCTTGCGATGCCGTTTGTATTAATGGAAATGAAAGGGTGGCAGCATTCGAAAGCCGCCACCAAAGTGGCATTGGCAGAGCGCGGCATTGCCATTAATGACATCGCGACCGTAGACAATATGACCTGTTTGTTTGAGGTACTTGATGAAATCGAGTGCGCTGCTTTCTTACCTAAGCTTCCCGCGCTGACAAAGCGGCCAAATCTGGCGGTGACTGTGCTCCCTGACAGCCTTATGGGAACGCCGCTGCCCCCGATTGTCAGCATATCTCGCTTAAAGAATCGAGGGAGCCCATTACACGATCTGCTGGTGAGTAAACTCAAGCAGCACGTGTTCTCCGGTTAAATCTATCGTACTTAGGCGGCGAGCTGACTTTGCAGACGAGTCAACTCGATGATGGACTCAACTTGGTATTTATCGAGAATGCGGGTCTTATAGGTGCTAATGGTTTTCGAGCTCAAAGAGAGCAGCTCAGAAATCCGCTTGTTCGAGTAGCCTTGAATCAAGTAGTTGAGAACGATGGTTTCTCGACTTGAAAGCGCCGGATGTTTTGCACTTTGCTCAGCGTCTTGCTTGAAAACCAAGTAGCCACGCACCACGCTATTGATCGATTCGGCAATGGTGGTGGTCGATTCTGTTTTTAACACAAACCCATTGGCGCCAATTTTATGCGCAGTATCGGAATAGAGTGGGTGATGGTGGCCTGAGACAAAAACAATTTTGCCTGTGTAACCGCGAGCTCGGGCGCGGCGCACAAATTCAAAACCGTCAGAGTTGTCGAGTTCAACATCAAGCACCACCAAATGACAGGGGTGTTGACGCAAATATTGCAGTGCGCTGAGTGATGAGCTGGTCGCTTCCACCTGCGCATTCGGAAAAAGTGTCTCAATGACCTGAGTAAGGGCTTCTTGAAACATGGGCTGACGGTCGATGATGAGTGTGGTAAACGGTGTGTTGAGCTGTGCGTTCATCTTTCTTTTATCTCTCTTATTGATTTACGTGAAACGCATCCATGCACTAATCGATGGCGTTAATGTAATCCAAATCTGAAAGACGGTGTGGAAAAGAGGAATTTCCGTTTCGGAAAGTTAGTCAGCGGCATGTCAACGGGGTCAACATGCCGACCATATCAATCGCTTAGAAGAAGTCGATCGACTTACGTCCGCCACTTTTGCTTGGTGTTGGCTTATCGGGTGTCGATGATGTTTGTGCGCTCGCTGGTTCAGGCTTGTGCGAAGGGCTCTGCTCTGGCGCCCGAGTCGAGGCTACGGACTTCTCTTCCTCAAGTTCCAGTGCGCTTGGCTGCGTGGCATCCACCGGATTCTCGATGTCGTGCTCTTCGCCTGTGTCATCAGCGTAGTAGTAGTCGTTGACACCGCTGCTTTCACCATCGGCACAAATGATGATGTAGTACTGCTGGTTGAACTCAATCAAATCGCCGTCCATGATCTTACGGCGTTTGCGCGTTTCTATTTCACCATTCACCGCGACATAGCCTTCAGAGATAATGTGCTTGGCTTCACCGCCACCACTGACGAGATTGGCGATTTTAAAGATCTTATAAAGCTCAATAGGTTGCGAGTCGATTTCAATACCGATCGCTTCAATTTCAATCTCTTCTGACTCATACTCAGACATAACGGGTTCTCACAAATCCTGATGCTAAACGTTTCTTGCATTACTATAATCGTGCCGCGCAGTGTACTGGCATCGACCAAAGATGCAATCTATTGCGTTAAATCTTTAATGATCGGGCACTCACTACTTGCATCGCCTGGGCAAGCGGCGACCCACTCTTTGAGCTGCTTTTCAATCTCTTGCAACTGGCGAATCTTGTTTTGCACTTCATCCAGTTTGACTTGTGCTCTGGCTTTCACTTCACTGCTTTTACGCTGCGGGTTGTGCGCCAGTTGGACGAACTCCTTACATTCTTGCAAAGAGAAACCGGCGTTTTTGGCTCTCGAGATTAAGTTCAGCTCTTGAACCTGTTGCTCGCCATACTCCCGATAGCCGGAATCACTGCGACTTGGCGGGGTAATGAGGCCTTTTTCCTCATACAGGCGGATAGACTTGCTGGATAGGCCAGTCAGTTCTGCGACGCTGCCAATGTTCATGCGCTCTCCTTTCGTCTCATGTTTGGCTATGTTGTACTACGAAATGATCGCTGATGCACTTATCTAGTGCCCAAAATATCTTGGGCCCAAAACGAAAAAGCTCACCCCGAAAGGGGTGAGCATAGCTAGCAATATTCGCCAGCAAATAAGGACAGTCGTTTACCTAGAACTTATAGGTAGATACGTGCGCCGATAACCCACATGTCGTTAGTTTCAACTTTCACGTTTTGTGGTTTGTCGTTTAGGTCGAACTGGTAAGCAGTGTAACCTACGAAGTTCGGCTTGAAGTTGTATTCAACTTGTAGAGCCATCTCTTCGCGAGTAGTTTCTTTAGTAGACGTTGATTTGAATTGCTTGCCTTCAACCATTTCGTAGTTGATGCTGAAGTTTAGGCTATTTGGTAGTGCGTATGCTGCTAGGAATTCGTAAGCAGTCGATTCTTCCAATAGACGGCTAGACTTCACAGTACCAGCGGTTCTGCCAACACTGTTCATATTTTCGTTTGAAGCGTAGACACCAGCAAGGTACAGGCCTTTACCATATGAACCGTATGCAGCAGAAACTACATGAGAAGTCGCATCGCCTTTACCAAATGTCGCGTTTTTGATCTCACCAGTATTGTAAGCATAACCTAGCTTAGCGCCCATGATTGAGTATGAAGCCGTTGCTTGAACACGGTCTTTTACATCATATTCAAAGTTTAATGCACCAATGTTTTCTAGCTCATCACTTTGTTGACCTTGCCACGCGAAACCAAAGTCTAGTGCGCCAGCTTCACCTAGCTCAACGCCATTACGGTAAGAGATCATGTTCTCGCCACGACCCGTACCAAATGCACCGTGGTTGTCGTAGATAAAGTCGTTAGCAAACGCGATTGGCATATCTGCTACGCCCGCTACGTCGTAGTAAGGTGCCCACTGAGTACCTGCGACTGCGCGGCCGAAATCTTCATGAGTTAAACCAACGTAACCAAGACGAGTTGTGAAAGTGTTGTCACCGCCGTCTAGGTAGTTCAGTTGCCATTCGCCGCGAGCGTCAGCTGTGAAGCCGTTGCCTAGGTCTTGAGTAGCGGTGAAGTTGATGCGTGGAGAGTTCGAGCCAACGCCAGTGTCGCCTTGCTCAGAACCGTTTAGGTTAACTGATACGTGACCGCCAACGGCGAAAGTCGTACCGTCGTTGTTGTAAAGCTCAACCGCCATTGCTGTTGAAGAAAGAGAGGCAATGGCTACTGCAAGAATCGTTTTTTTCATCATAAAGTCCATATTGAATCAGCCCATTCGATAAACGTAACGAAATGAGCGGGTTATCACGTTTGATTACGTGGGATGCACTTTATCTTGAAAGTTCGATGAAGCTCTCAAAAACATGATAAAACGTTAGAGATTTGAAATAACAAACAAAAACAGCGGGTTACAGGTGGTGTTTTGTGTTTTTATATTTTTTATTGGTTATTTTTAGAATGTTTTTAGGCGAGGGTGAATATGGTGGGTTTTGTGCTGCTTTGTTCTTATGTGGATCATGAATGAGTGGGTGCGAAATTTTACCTTTAGCTAACTGGTTGTACCTGTCAATTTCTACAAACATAACCTTTTGAACGGTGGTTTGAGCCCCTTGTTAGAGGCTATGGGATTGAGTGAGTGGGGCCGCTGTCTGAGTCGTGTGGTCATGAGTCCAACGAATGGCTTGGTCAAGCGCCATGGCTGGGCTGTAGTAATACCCTTGGATATAGTCGCAGCCATAGCCTTTCAGTGTGCGGAGCACCGATTGATCTTCTACGCCCTCAGCGACCACGGTATACCCTAAGCCGTGCGCCAAAGTGATGGCGTTGGCGACAATAGAGTCGTTGCGATCATTGGTGTCCAGTTGATACAAAAAAGAGCGGTCGATTTTGATTTGATCGACGGGCAAATCACGCAATAAAGAGAGAGAAGAGTAGCCGGTACCAAAGTCATCCAAGCTGATTTTGAACCCTAACGCCCGAATCGAAGAGAGCAGTTTCTCTGGGCTGTGCAAACGGTTGATGGCGGTGCTTTCCGTTATTTCCAGTACGATGTAATCGGTAATCGCTGGGTGTTCGTCAACCAATTCACGCAGTTGATTGACCAAACCTTGGCCCATCAAATCTTTGGCGGACAGGTTAATGTGAACAGGATAATGAATGCCACTTTGCTGAAATTGCGCAATATCCCGCGTCACTCGTTCTAGCACCCAATTGGTGATTGAAACGATTTTGTGGCTCTGCTCGGCAATTGGGATAAAGTCGACGGGGCTAATCACCGTACCGTCATCTTTTATCCAACGAATCAGGGCTTCATAACCACACACCGCCTCTTTTTTACTATTGATGATCGGTTGATAGAAAATTTGGAACTCGTTGCTTTCGAGTGCCGCATCAATCTGACGTGAGATCTGCAGCTTTTGTTTCGCCCCTTGGTACATGCGCTCATCATAATGGGCAATGAGGTTGCCGTTATTTTTCGCCCAGTACATCGCCATATCAGCGGATTTCATCAGTGCTTCGGCGCTAAGCCCATGATCGGGAAAGCGGCTAATGCCAATCGCCGCGCTGCTTGTCAGCTCAAACCCTTCGAGCAGAAAGGGTTGGCTCAACGCTTTGTTGATCTTCTTGGCCAATTTAAGCCCTTCTGTTCGATGCTCGAGCTTGGTAATCACCGCAAATTCATCACCACCGAGGCGCGCCAACATCGCATCTTGGCCCATCAAGGCACTCAATCTGTGACCGATTTGAATCAAGAGTTGATCACCACAAAAATGGCCCATGCCGTCATTGACTTGCTTGAAGTTGACAATATCGAGCAGCAGAAACTGAAAAGTGCGCCCGTTGACAATGTACTCATCTAAGGCGTCGATGCAGTATTTGCGATTGGGCAACCCGGTGAGCGAGTCATGCAGTGAGTTGTATTTCTCTTGCTCGGCTAAATCCTTTAGGCGAGAAATACTGCTTAAGCTAAAACGCGTCACCATAAAGACGAACACACTGCCGGCAAAAAGAATGCTGCTGAGTGCAAACATCACATGACCGACATCACTGTCATTAAGCAAAATAAGGAAAATGGCACTGTAGCCAGCGATAAAAAGAAAGATCAGTAATGTCAGCAACCGCCAACCAATGTAGCGAGTGTTGTTGCAGATCTCACGCGCGGTCGCAAGGCTAGCGGCGAGTAGGAGAATGCCAAGGGCAATAAAGCTTATCGCAATGGTTGACACATTTATCTCTCATCAGCGGATTAACAGCAAAGTAGGGCAGCTTCACGGGTACGCAATTGACTGAACACTGCTTTTTAAAGTGTAGGCATGTTCTCGCGGGAATACCAAACGGCGTCTCATCCGATGTTTGCAACATTTAGGGTTTACGCTTGCCTTTTGTCAGATAAGAACACTCTATAGAGCCTAAAGTCGGTGACAATTTGTATTAATTTTTAGCTAAGAAAAAATTCAGACTTTGCGGCAGATCAATAAATTTTATCTGATTTGTTTAATGTTGATAAAATTAGTTGAAAGATTAAAAAAATATTGAATAATGATTTTAAGTAGATGAAGCAGACGGCTTTCCCCACTCACGTTGAAACAGGAACTCTCCCCCATGTCTAATTCGTACGTTCTAGTGATTAACTCTGGCAGTTCTTCACTAAAATTCGCAGTGATTGATTCTGCCACTGGTGACGCAATCGTTTCCGGTTTGGGTGAATGCTTTGGAATGCCCGAAGCGACCATCAGTTGGAAGTTTAATGGCGAGAAAATAAAAGAAGCGATTGACGCGCCAGACAACCATCATCAGCATGCAATTAATCGTATTGTATTACTCATTGAGTCGCTAGGTCTGGACAAGGATTTGGTCGCTGTGGGTCACCGCATTGTTCATGGTGGTGAGAAATTCACCTCAACGGTTCGTATCGATGCTAACGTGCTGGCAGAGATCGAAAACCTTTCTGATCTTGCTCCTCTGCACAACCCTGCTGGCGCGAAAGGCATCAAAGCGGCGATGGACGCTTTCCCGGCACTGCCACAGTTTGCCGTGTTCGATACTGCTTTCCACCAAACCATGCCACAAAAAGCGTTTACAGGCGCAATTTCCAACGAACTGTACAAACAATACGGTATTCGTCGCTACGGCTTCCACGGTACGAGTCACTACTTCGTTAGCCGTGAAGCGGCAAAAATGCTGGATAAACCCGTCGAGTCGTGCAGCTTCATCACCGTTCACCTGGGTAACGGCGCGTCTGTGTGTGCCATCAAAGATGGTCAATCAGTCGATACCTCAATGGGCTTCACTCCGCTAGCGGGCCTTATGATGGGTACACGTTCCGGTGACCTAGACCCAGGTATCATCGAGTTCTTGATGAAAAAAGGTTGGACCCAAGAGCAAGTTTTTGAAACGCTGAACAAGAAATCAGGTTTCTTGGGCGTATCGGGTGTGACTTCTGACGCGCGCGGCATTCTTCAAGCTATGGAAGAGGGCCACGAAGGCGCGAAATTGGCATTCGAGGTATTCACTTACCGCGTCGCCAAATATATTGGCTCATACCTGATCCCACTCGATCGCCTAGATGCGGTCATTTTCACCGGTGGTATCGGTGAAAATGCGCTGGATATCCGCCGCGAGATCTTAAACAACCTAGGTCTACTTGGCTTTGTCGAAGATGTGAAGGGTAACGAAGACGCACGCTTTGGCAGCGCGGGTATCATTGGTAAGTCTGAGCTGCTTAACGCACTTGCCCTAGTGATTCCAACTAACGAAGAATTTGTGATCGCCCAACAGTCGGTTGAATTCCTTTAATTGCATTTAAAATCAAATAGATAGAAGCGAGCTTTGTGCTCGCTTTTTTTGTGCTCATATGTTGGATAGACCATCGCAAAGCAGCGCCTGACGGCACCTCCATTACTCGCTCTATTGACTTCTGTAGTTCATTTTGTGCCCTTAAGTCTGCAAGGTTCGTGTTGACTTGTTTTTGCCCCTGTCTGTGTTGCGAGCGTTTAGCTACTTGGTTCTCTAAAGCGTAATTTGATATACTCTTCCTTATGCCTAGATCTCCAACTAAATTTGCTAATCCACTATAAACTGCTGTGCAATATTAGACCTGCAAATATCACTAAATTATCAGCGTCATCATTTTGCCATTGCAATGTTCAATGGCAAATAATGATTTGAGGTACGGTGTGCCACTAACTGAAGTGTGTTAACCCACTATACGTCTCACCAAGTAAAAGTGCTTTTTACCGCGTTGAAGTAACCAGTACTGGTCGAACAGCGGGAAGTTCAAGTTTGGGTTTTCTGCATCAACTTTCTCGCCATTCACACTGATGGCGTTGCTGCCAATCAGTTCACGGGCAATGCGTTTTGATTTGGCTAAGCCTGACTCAACCAGAAGCTCTAACAAGTCTCGCTCAGCACTTTGCATATTGGGCAAGCCATCGAGTTCCAACTGTTTTAGCTCGCTCAAACTTAGCTGCTGCACATTGCCGCTAAATAGCGCTTGAGTGATTCGCTCTGCACTTGCTAAGCCTTCTTCACCGTGGACAAAACGCGTCATTTGCTCAGCTAGGATACGCTGTGCTTGTGGTTTGCCTTTGCTCTCTTTGTCTTGTGCTTCAATTGCAGCAATCTCATCGCAACTCAAGAAGGTATAGTAGCGCAGGAAGTGGTAAACATCGGCATCTTCCGCGGATAACCAGAATTGGTAGAAAGCGTAAGGCGAGGTCTTACTTGGATCTAACCACACTGCGCCACCTTCGGTTTTACCAAATTTAGTGCCGTCAGATTTGGTGATCAAAGGTAAGGTTAGACCGAAGACCTGCTCACCATTTTGACGGCGAGTAAGGTCAATGCCGCTAACAATGTTGCCCCATTGGTCATTGCCACCGATTTGTAGGCGGCAGCCGTACTGACGGTTTAGTTCTGCGAAGTCGTAAGATTGCAGCAGTGCGTAACTGAACTCGGTAAATGAGATGCCTTGATCTGGACGTTGTAAACGTAGCTTCACCGACTCTCGGCTGATCATGGTATTTACGGAGAAATGCTTACCTACGTCGCGGAAGAAGTCGATCACGTTAATCTTCTTCACCCAATCTGCGTTGTTTACCATGATCATTGGCTTGCTGACTTGGTTATTCATCAACTGTTGAATTTGATTCGACAGATCTTGTACCCAGCCCGTTACGGTTTCTTCTGAGTTTAAGCTTCGCTCAGTGGCTTTAAAGCTCGGGTCACCGATCATACCCGTTGCACCACCAATCAGAGCAATGGCTTGATGTCCTGCGTCTTGAAAGCGCTTGAGCATAATTAGTGGTACAAGGTGGCCAATGTGCAGGCTACCTGCGGTTGGATCGAAACCGCAGTACAAGGTTTGTGGCGTAGAAAGCAGTTGTTGAACTTGGTCTAAATCGCTCGCTTGGGCAATCAAGCCGCGAGCTTGTAAATCTTCAATCAGTGTCATCGTCTTATCTTTATCTGGTTTGGTTGTATTCAGATTAAAAGGCGATGCGGAATCGAGATATATCCCTAAAGGGACAGTTTGTTATCTTGATTGAGTGATCAGGTGGTTAAGAAACAGCTGAAAGAACTCGCTTAACGACGCCACATTCAGTTGTGCGTAGATGCGTTTACGGTGGTTCTTAACGGTGCCCTCAGCCACATCTAGCTGCGTTGCAATCTCTTTGCTGTCATAGCCTTGCGCGATCAATGCCGCGATTTCTTGTTCTCGATTAGTGAGGACGGTTTGGCCAAACGATGCCAGTGCGGATTCAATCGCGGCACGCATTTGTCCTGAATAGACGTTAGGGCTGAAGACTGGTTCGGCGAGTGTAAACTCGGTTTGTTTCCAGTGCTGTTGGCACAAAGACTGAATAATCGCGAAGTAAGATTTGAGCTTGGTGACTTGAGCCTTGGTGAAGCGCTTATCGTCCTGCATAAAACCGAAGTAGAGCATCACCCAACGTGTCGGCTCGATTTCGATCAGCATACTAAGTTCATCCTTCCAGCCCGTTTGATGGTAAAACTGCTCACAGTAGGCTTGGTAATCGAGATCGTTGCGCGCGACGTCTTTACCTACGACATCTTTGAGCGTGAAGATGCCTTGCTCTTTGTTGGCGTTAAGCTTCTGGTAAAACGGGTCGTTTTGAAAAGAGGTGGTGAGATAACGCTGGAACAAAAGCTCGCGTTCATTTTCAATCGAATCATACAAGTAGATAGGGTGTTTGCCTTCGCGGTAGCCGAGGATCACCGCGCAATCAAAACTCAATAACGAAGCAATAACGCGCATCAGTTTAGGCGTAAAGCTTGGTGAGTTAAGAGCAGAAATTGTCTCTGCAAGTTGAGTGTTGAATGCGTCGTTAGGCATGGGGATTCGCGAGTCAATAAAGATTGGGATAAGCATAACGCAACAGGCTGTTACCCCAAAGCTATCTGTATTGGATAATTGAATTTGGCCCCCTTAATGTCATTCTGAGTGTATGGTTGCAATACTTGAGGTAATCCAAAAAATTAAAGTGTGTTATGGTTCGTAACGCGTTTATGTCCAAATCCCTGTTAGTAGGTGCGATACTAATAGAAACCCAACCAACGAAGAATTTGTGATCGCCCAATAGTCGGTTGGATTGCTTTAATTGCATTTAAAATCAAATAGATAGAAGCGAGCTTTGTGCTCGCTTTTTTTGTGCTCATATGTTGGATAGACCATCGCAAAGTAGCGCATGACGGCACCTCCATTACTCGCTCTATTGGCTTCTGTAGTTCATTTTATGTCCTTAAGTCTGCAAGGTTCGTCTTGACTTGTTTTTGCCTCATTCCAATTTAGTCTCAATATTAAGACGCTAATTTCTCATAGTTATCGACTTACTTTTCCTAATCTAACTTATCTCTCAGAAGCACTGTTTAATTGGAAAATTGACATATATGAAAGATAAGATATATGATATTTCATATGTTTTATAGCATTGAATGGTTCCTATGTTTGATCCAATCCTTCTTTACAAAGCACTTTCTGAAGAAACTCGACTTAAGTCTCTGCTGTTGATGCAGAAGCAAGGCGAGTTGTGTGTCTGTGATCTCATGGAAGCGCTAAATCTCAGTCAACCCAAAGTCTCTCGGCATCTTGCCGAATTGCGCAAACACGAGCTTGTTCTGGATGAGCGACGTGGTAAGTGGGTTTACTACCAAATCAACCCCGTGTTAGCTCCTTGGGTCAAGCAAGTGCTGGAGATCACGCTTAAGCATAATTTGACATTTATCGAGTCAGAGTTGCAGTTCATCAAAGGCAAATCATGTACGAATGTTGTGAACGAATAATGCTCTATTCCGTTGGTTTATCAATTTTAAATGAAAGAGGTTTGTATGAGTAATGTCTCAAGCTGTGTCGAAACCAGCGCATCTGAAAAAATGAGTTTTCTTGATCGATACTTAACCGTATGGATTTTTCTTGCAATGGCAGTTGGTGTCGGGATTGGCGTGATATTTCCTCAAGTCGCTCAGTGGAACGAAAGCCTATCTGTTGGTTCAACCAATATCCCACTTGCTATTGGCCTCATCTTAATGATGTACCCGCCATTGGCGAAAGTGAACTATAGCCTTTTAGGTGAGGTAACTCGTGATAAACGCGCGATAACGCTTTCTTTAGTGATGAACTGGCTCGTGGGACCGATTTTGATGTTCATCTTGGCCATCATTTTCTTACGTGATCAACCTGGCTATATGGTGGGACTTATTCTGATTGGCCTTGCTCGATGCATCGCAATGGTGTTGGTTTGGAATGACATCAGCGGCGGAAACAAAGAGTACGGAGCAACCTTAGTTGCCTTAAATAGCGCGTTTCAGATTGTCACGTACAGTTTTATGGCATGGCTGTTTATTACTGTTTTACCCCCTTACTTTGGTCTTGAAAGTTTCGTTGTTGACATCACTATCTGGGATATTGCACAAAGCGTCTTAATTTATTTAGGCATCCCTTTCTTAGCAGGGTTCCTAAGCCGTAAGCTATTGGTCTCAGCAAAAGGTGAACAGTGGTATAACGAAGTCTTCATCCCTCGTATTTCGCCAATTACCCTGATTGCGCTTTTGGCAACCATCGTTTTGATGTTTAGCCTGAAAGGTGAAATGATCATTGAGTTACCGATGGATGTATTCCGTATTGCAGTACCACTTATCATCTATTTTATGGTGATGTTTTTTGTGAGCTTTTACATTGGGAAGCGTATGGGTATTCCTTACGACCAAAATGCATCCATCGCCTTTACTTCATCTGGTAACAACTTCGAGCTAGCTATCGCCGTATCAATCGCTGTATTTGGATTAAACTCTGACCAAGCATTTGCGGGTGTGATTGGACCTTTGGTAGAGGTGCCTGTCTTAATCGCGTTGGTTAACGTCGCCTTGAGAATGAAGCGTAAATATTATGCCTAAGAGCAGTATTTCGAAACAAACTTCAGCAGTGCCATGTCTCATTGAGACATGGCATCTTTCCGAGTCCGAGCTTTACTACTGGTTGCTTAAGCAAACAGGTGATCCTGAGCTGAGCTTTGATTTACTACAAGATACCTTCTTGAAGGCGTTAAAGCAGAAGCAAGCGTTTTGCGATATTCAAAACCAAAGAGCGTGGCTATATCGGGTAGCGCGGAATATGCTCATTGATAAGCAACGTAAGGCGAATCAAGAACAAGTTCAGGATCTGAGAGATAATGAGCCGATATGGGAAAAACATGAACTTCCCGCCGTCGATAGCCTTGCGCAATGTCTACCTAAAGCGCTATCAAAACTGACTGCGTCTGAAAGCGAAATTATCAAACAGTGTGACCTACAAGGTCTTACTCAAGAGCAGTTTTCCGAGCAAAATGGACTCACTTTAGTGGCAACCAAATCACGTATTCAGCGTGCTAGACAAAAACTCAAACACGTTTTGCAAACGCAATGTCATATACGTTTCGACGAACAACAGCGTGTTTGTTGCTTTTTTCGAGAATAGATCGTTTCTTGAATCTAATTAAGTATCAGAGCACCCCTGTAAAATAAATATTCATAAAATTCTTTGCATCCTTTCGGCACCGACTTCGTCTTAGTCACAAAAGAAATAAATAACGAGGTTGAAGGAGCCGATATGTTTGAAGTCTTTACCCATCTTGCTGATTGGATGACCTACCAGTTATTTGCTATGCAGCAAGGTACTAAGCTGGCAGATACTATTCATTTTTTTATAGAAGACACTAGTAAAATCATGGCGTTGCTGGTCGTCATGATTTATGTCATTGCTTTGTTCCGCGCTTCTTTAAATGTTGAAAAAGTACGACACTATCTTGCGGGAAAGCGCCGTCTTTTTGGCTATGTGACGGGGAGTGTTTTCGGGGCGATCACCCCATTCTGCTCATGTTCAAGCATTCCCGTTTTTCTTGGCTTTACCTCCGCAGGTATCCCACTTGGGATCACCATGGCATTTTTGATTACCTCGCCATTGATCAATGAAATCGCAGTATTGCTTCTGTTTAGCCTACTTGGGTGGAAATTCACCATCATGTACGTCCTGATTGGAATGCTTATCGGGATGTTGAGTGGCTGGTTGCTGGATCTGATAGGAGCAGAGCGTTGGTTACAGCCATTTGCAGCAAAAGCCATGCAGAAAGCCCAAGCCCAACAGCATACTCAGGGAAATCTGAACGTTAGTAACGAAGAGTCTGCAATCACGCTTTTGTATCGACATCAGTTCGCCAAACAAGAAATGGTTGAAATCATCGGTCGGGTTTGGAAATGGGTGTTTATTGGCGTGGGTATAGGTGCAGGCTTACATGGTTTTGTACCTGATGGCTGGATAGAAGCCCACTTAGGCGCAGGTCAGTGGTGGTCGGTTCCAGCTTCAGTCTTAATTGGTATCCCTTTGTATTCCAATGCCACGGGGGTGATTCCTATCATGGAGAGTTTACTGAGAAATGGTCTTCCCATTGGTACGACATTAGCGTTTTGTATGAGCACTGTCGCTGCAAGTGTCCCTGAATTTGTCATGCTAAAACAAGTGATGCAATGGCGCTTACTGGGACTTCTTTTTAGTCTACTGCTGACAGCATTTACTGTTATGGGGTGGATATTTAACTTACTGTTCTGGCAATTTTAGGAGATAAACATGAAAGCATTTAAAGTACTAGGGTCAGGTTGTGCCAACTGCGTTAATACCGCGAAACTGATTGAGAAAGTTGCGGCAGAGCAAGGCGTTGATGTTTCGGTTGAAAAAGTAACCGACCTTGAAACGATCATGAATTATGGCGTGATGTCTACACCAGGCGTTGTCATGGATGAAGAAGTGGTTCACGCAGGTGGGATCCCAAGCTCCGAGAGCGTGATTAATTGGTTATCTCGTTAACACAATATGAATGATAAAAGCCTTCCGTAAGGAAGGCTTTAGAAACAGGCGATAGATAATTGGTAGCTACTGATAGAACCATTAAACTTTCGTGACTCTCATAAAGTGCACTTTTAAGCGCCATTCACCATAAACTGTACATCTGTGGCTATGTCACTGATATGATCGCCAGCTCGCTCTAGCCCTTTCGCAATGAACAACAGTTCAACCAGTTGTTGAGATGAAGTGTTTTGCTGGTTAAAGCCCTGAATGAGTAGTGTGTATACATCTCGATAATAGGCATCGAGCGTATCATCGCCTTCCCAGACAACATTCGCCTGAGTGGCATTTTTAGTATTGTATGCCTCAATGACACTACGCAGCATTGTCACTAGGTGTAAATGCATCTGGTGGAATATCTCATTAAGTTCATCAGGAATAACTTGCTTGAATTGACTCGATTTTACCGCCATCGATTTTGCATAATCACCGACACGTTCTAACCTGGGTGCGATGCGCATTGATGAGAGAATAAAGCGCAGGTCATCGGCTACGGCATGTTGACGAGCTAATACTCTGGCTCCATGTTGCTCGATGTTACTCAAGCACTGGTTGGCGATACGGTCTTGAGCAACAATGTTATCGGCTAGCTCAGTATTAGGTTTATCAAAGACATCAATCGCTTGCTCGAACTCTTTTAACACAATGCTGGCGAGTTCATTGAGTTCGGTTTTTATCTGTTCTAAGTCACGATCAAATTTCTTTAGTGTATGATTTTCCATTTTATCTTCCTAACCAAAACGGCCTGTGATGTAGTCGCGAGTCTTCTCTTTTGCTGGTGACGTAAACAAGGTATCTGTTGGCGCAAATTCGACCATTTCGCCCATATGCATGTAAGCGGTATAGTGAGAGATACGCGCTGCTTGTTGCATGTTGTGCGTTACCATGACTACCGTAGTCTCTTTGTGCAAGTCGCTCAGTAGGTCTTCAATCTTGGCTGTTGCGATCGGATCTAATGCCGATGTCGGCTCATCCAGTAGCAACAAATCTGGCTTTGGCGCTAATGCTCGCGCGATACAAAGGCGTTGTTGTTGCCCTCCAGATAACCCATAGGCAGAGGTGTGAAGTCTGTCTTTGACTTCATCCCAAATCGCTGCACCTCGTAGCGACTCTTCTGCACGAGCATCAAGCTCGGCTTTGTTACTGACACCGCGAATACGCAGCCCAGCCACCACATTTTCATAAATGCTTTTCGGGAAAGGGTTGGGCTTTTGGAACACCATGCCGACCGTTAAACGGACTAAGCCAGGATCCATATCAATCAGATTGTGAGCACCAGGATGCAACAGGATTTCTCCTTCATAGCGATTGCCTGGATAGAGGTCATGCATTCGGTTAAAGCTGCGCAACAGTGTACTCTTGCCGCAGCCAGATGGGCCAATCAATGCGGTGATCTTTTTATCCGCAATCGGTAAATTGACATTGTGCAAAGCATGAACCTTACCGCCGTACCAGAAATTGAGGTTTTTGACTTCTGCACGAAGCGTCTCTTTCACTGAGGAAGCAGCCGATATCGTTGAGCTGCGTTTCACGTTGTCTTGCTCGGTTGCCGCTGATTGGCTAGAGAAAGTTGAAATGGTTTGTGTCGTCATTGTTTGGTTCTCTCTTACTTCAGGTTACGACGCAGTCGGTATCGGATATAAATGGCAATACCATTCATCAATATTGTCATCGCCATAAGCACAACACCTGTCGCAGCAGCGTTAATGTGGAACTCCGCTTGGGGGCGGGACACCCAGTTAAATAGCTGGATAGGCATCAAAGTGAACGGGCTGGACAACCACTCAAAATTGATAAATGGGAACTCACTTTGGAAAGGTGAACTGGGCAAAAAGGCAATAAAGGTTAGCGCACCAATGGTAATAACAGGTGCAGCTTCACCAATAGCACGAGCCAATCCAACTATCGTGCCAGTTAAAATACCAGGTCTTGCAGCGGGCAATATGTACATGCGCACAGTTTGCCATTGGTCAGCTCCCAGACCATAAGCGGCTTCACGTAGCTCTTGAGGAATGCTGCGAATCGATTCTCGTGTCGATACGATGATGACAGGAAGGATCAGTAGCGCGAGGACTAAGCCCGCCGTAATGATGCTTTCCCCTAAACCAAAACCATAAATAAACAAGCCCAAAGCAAGTAAGCCATAGATAATGGAAGGCACGCCCGCTAGGTTACTGACGTTGATTTCAATGATATTAGTCAGCCAGTTCTTTGGCGCATACTCTTCAAGATACAACCCTGCGGCGACCCCAAAGGGGATGGCGATACAAGCCGTCACCAACATCACAAGACTGGTGCCAACCCATGCAGATAAAATACCCGCACGCTCTGGGTGTCGTGAAGGGAAGTTGGTATAAAAGTCAGCGTCAAAAAGACGAGGAAAACCAGAATAAATCAGCTCGGCAAAAACACTGACCAGCAGTGACATCGCAGTAAGTAGGATAATGATCCCAATCGTTGCTACGGTGAGATCGGCTTGTTTATTTTTACGGACGATTTGGTCGAGAGTTAAAGTGGTGTTCTGCATTAGTAAACCTCTCTGAATCGACGGCGTAGGTAGAAACCGAGGATGTTAAAAATCAGAGTGATGATGAAAAGTACTAAGCCTGCGGCAAAGACAGACTGATAGGCAATCGTGCCATGAGGTAAATCTCCCATCGCCATCTGTACGATGAATGATGTGATGGTGGCAGCACCTTCGGTTGGGTCAAAACCAAATCGTGGGTTTTGACCCGCTGCAATCGCTACAACCATAGTTTCACCAACCGCACGTGACATACCTAGAATACAAGCGGCAGTAATGCCAGATAAGGCAGCAGGTATCACGATATGTGTTGCAACACGAAAGCGAGAATAGCCCAATGCATAGCCTGCCTCTCTTAAGTGCATAGGCACAGAGCGCATCGCATCCTCACTCACGGAGGCCGTATACGGTAGGATCATTATCCCCATCACAATACCTGGCGCTAACAAGTTAAAACCTGACAGGCTTGGAATGAAAGTTTGCAGTAGCGGCGTAACAAAAAGTAGCGCAAAGAAGCCATAAACAACCGTTGGTACGCCTTCTAAAAGCTCCAAGAAAGGTTTAACCACTTCTCGTACTCGGTTGCTGGCGTACTCACTCAGATAAATGGCAAGGCCAATCCCCGCAGGAATGGCGACACCAAGAGCAATACCTGCCACGGTGAGTGTTGCTGAGACTAACGTCATCACACCAAAGTGCGCATTAGCAAACATCGGTGTCCACTGAGTGTCAGTGAGAAAATCGAGAATTGATACATGCTGAAAAAAGGGTAATGATTCTGAAACCAGCACGTACACAATACCCATAGTGACAAAAATGGAAGCCAGAGCTGCTGCCATAAGAAGGTAACGACTCACCACATTCCAAAATGCACGTCGCTTTAAAAAGGCTTCAGAGACCAAGAGGCTTGAAGAACTGGATTGAGTAGTATTCATATTCATTGCCTGCGTAAAGAGAACAAGGAGGGCAGCAAAGCTTCCCTCCATGAATCAATACAATAATGACTTACTTAGGAGTACGAGCTAACAGCTCTTCAATACCGACACCGACTTCGGCTCCGTGGAAAACAGAACCCGTACGACGTTGCTTAAAGTTTTGTTGCGCTAACTGGTAGGCTTTGTCAGGCAGTGGGACATAGCCAACTTCTTTTACCAGCTCAGGAGCATGTGAAGTATCCATATAGAAGTCTACGAAACGCTCAACGTGCGCTTTTTCATCGGCTGATTTTTTATTCACGTAGATGAAAATTGGACGAGAGAGTGGTTGGTAAGTTGCATTCTTCGCATTTTCAACACTTGGCGCTACAGGTTGACTCCCTTTCCAACTAATTGGTGCGGCTTTTAGTTTGTCTTTGTTTTCTTCATAGTAAGCCAAACCAAAGAAACCCAGTGCATCAACGTCATTAGAGACCCCTTGTACGATGATGTTGTCGTCTTCGCTGGCGGTGAAATCGCCACGGCTAGACTTGCCTTCAACAATCGCTTCAAGGAAGTAATCATAAGTACCAGAGTCCGTACCAGGACCAAAAAGTTTAAGTGGTCGATCAGGGAAAGCAGGATTCATTTGCTTCCATGTCATAACCTTACCTTGAGCCGCTGGTTCCCAAGCCTTTTTCAGATCTTCGACGTTCAGGTGTTTAACCCAATCATTTTTCGGGTTGATAACCACAGTCAGCGCATCAAGTGCTGCTGGTAGTTCGATAAACTCAATGCCGTTTTCAGCACACAGCTTGCGCTCAGAATCCTTAATTGGTCGAGAGGCATTCGAAATGTCCGTTTCACCGCGACAGAACTTTTTAAAACCACCGCCAGTACCAGAAATACCAACGGTGACCATGGTTTTACCTTTCTCTGCAATCTGAAACTCTTCAGCCATCGCCTCAGTAATAGGGAAAACTGTACTAGAGCCATCAATTTTAACCAGATCACGTGCGAATGCGCCTTGACTAGCTGCGAGTAACGTCGCGCCAACTAAGGCTGCTGACAAAGTATGTTTCATGACTTATCTCCATGTTTTGCGTCATTGATAACTTCGATGGTTACGTTACTACTCATTTGTGACACTTTTGTGTCTGTTTATTTAAATATACATTCATCCATATGTACGAACATAAAAATATGCTGTATGTTTTTACAACTGTGGAATCTTACTTATTGATGAGAATGCCAGAATGGATAAGAGAACTGTACATTTCATTAGCTACCCAACCTCCGATCTGGCTTGTATTGCTGCGCAGCTTCTTTTTAGTCGTTCTAGTGATCGATATCACATCAGCTATGAAAGGTTGCCCAACGAAGAAGACTGCGGCGATACGCTGGATTGCTTTGGATATTTTGGTTATCTCTTTTTAGATGCCTCGGATGAGATAGAGCCTGGCTATGACTATGTCATTGACATCAACTACGCGATGCATCGAGTTGGACGGCGTAGAGAGGCATATCAAAAAAACCTTTATTGGGAAGTGACTTGTAATCAAAATGCAATGGAAGAACTACAGAATCACATTAGCTATTTCTCCTCTCGTTGCGATGTCATCCTGTAACGTTCCTGCATTTTTTGTTGACAGACCTTATATATAAAATAATATATACGCATATACATATACCGCAGGACTGAGCATGTTACCTCACCAGTTTTTTAAATTAATTTCAGATGAAACGCGGGTTCGTTGCTTGTTGATGATTGCCCGTGAAGAAAAGGTCTGTGTCGGGGAACTGACAGAAGCCCTTAACGAAAGCCAGCCTAAAATTTCTCGCCACCTTGCATTGCTACGTTCAAGTGGTGTGGTGGTTGATACCCGTCAGGGGCAATGGGTTTTTTACCGCTTATCGGATCAGCTTCCTGGTTGGATGAGAAAACAGATCCAAGGGCTAGTTGACTCTAACTGCCTAAAAGCAGAATACCAGCAAGATATTCAACGCTTATCCGAGATGAAATCTCGTCCAGAATGTTGTGTTTAAAGGAAAATAAGATGTCTATCAAAGTAGGAATTAATGGATTCGGTCGTATTGGACGTTTAGCGCTGAGAGCGTCGTTTGATTGGCCTGAAATCGAGTTCGTTCAGATTAACGATGTGGCAGGTGATGCGGCAACCTTAGCTCACCTGCTTGAGTTTGACTCAGTGCAAGGTCGCTGGCACCACGAAGTGGCGAGTGAAGGTAACGCCATCATCATCAACGGTAAAAGCATTGCTACCTCACAAGAGAAAGCCATCGATGCGGTAGATTGGTCAGGTTGTGACGTGGTGATTGAAGCAACGGGTAAGCACCGTAAATCTGAGTACTTAAATCTGTATCTGGCACAAGGTGTTAAACGTGTGGTGGTTTCCGCCCCAGTAAAAGAGGATGGGATTGCTAACATTGTTGTTGGTGTTAACGACCACATTTTTGACCCAGAAAAACACCAGATTGTGACCGCTGCCTCTTGTACCACAAACTGCATTGCACCTGTGGTGAAAGTGATTCATGAGAAGCTCGGTATTGAGCAGTCGTCATTTACAACGATCCACGACCTCACTAACACCCAAACTATTCTCGATGCTCCGCATAAAGACCTGCGCCGTGCGCGTGCTTGTGGTATGAGTTTGATCCCAACAACTACAGGTTCTGCGAAAGCGATTATCGAAATTTTCCCTGAACTTAAAGGAAAAATTGATGGTCATGCAGTGCGCGTGCCGTTAGCTAACGCCTCTTTAACCGACATTATTTTTGATGTTAAGCGTGACACTACGGCTGAAGAGGTTAACGACTTACTTAAAGAAGCGTCGCAGAATGAACTGAAAGGCATACTTGGTTTCGAAGAACGCCCTCTTGTCTCTATTGATTACAAAGGGGACCAACGTTCAACGATTGTCGATGCGCTTTCAACTATGGTGGTTGGCAAGCGTATGGTTAAAATCTATGCGTGGTATGACAACGAAATGGGTTACGCAACACGTACCGCAGAACTTGTTCGTAAAGTCGGCCTAGCATAAGGAAGCAAACAAATGACACATCCTACGTGGGAACTGCCTGTTGAAGACAATAACGCAGCGTTAGTACTAACTCCTTGCCCTGGCACTAAAGAAGCGTCGCTAAGTGACAGTATTGATCAACTCAAATCTCAAGGTGTAACTGTCGTTGTTACAGCACTGAGCACTCATGAGATGCAAGAAAAAGGCGTTGGCGATCTGCCTAATATTGTCGAAAAAGCAGGTTTGCAATGGTTTCACACACCGATAGAAGATGACTGTGCTCCAGGTGAAGATTTTCAGGCTCGCTGGAAACATATATCCCCTTCGCTACACAAAGCTATAGAACATGGCGAAAAGATAGCGATGCATTGCATGGGGGGATCGGGACGGACAGGTTTGCTTGCTGCCCATCTTTTGCTAGAGAAAGGTTGGGAGCTGCAAGAAATCATCACCCATGTCCAGTCGTTAAGACCTGGCGCATTTACCAAAGATGTACAAGTTGAGTACATCCACCAATTTGGTAACCAGTAAAAGCCTTAAAGAGCTGCCTAAGGCGGCTCTTTTTTTTAAAGAGAGTAAATATGTTGTCGAAGCTCAACCAAAATGTCCGCCAGTACATGTTGGTCACATTTAACTATTGGAACTTCACCGTTACCGATGGCGCACTACGTATGTTGGTGGTGCTCTATTTTTATGACTTGGGGTATTCAACCTTAGAGATCGCCTCCCTGTTTCTTTTTTATGAATTCTTTGGCGTTGTCACTAACCTTATCGGTGGCTGGCTAGGTGCTCGTCTTGGTTTGAACCGAACGATGAATATTGGCTTGGGAATGCAAATCATCGCTCTTTCAATGCTGGCCGTTCCTGCAAGTTGGCTCTCAATTCCATGGGTCATGGCTGCACAAGCCTTGTCAGGTATTGCCAAAGATCTAAACAAGATGAGCGCGAAAAGCTCCATCAAAACCTTGGTGCCAGAGAATGCACAAGGAGCATTGTATAAGTGGATTGCCATACTTACAGGCTCTAAAAACGCGCTAAAAGGTGCAGGATTTTTCTTAGGTGGTGCGTTGTTATCGATGATTGGCTTCCAATATGCGGTAGCTGCGATGGCGGGTGTTCTTTTACTGGTCTTTATCGGCAGTGTGATTAGCCTTAAATCCGATCTTGGCAAAGCGAAAAATAAACCTAAGTTCTCTGAAATTTTTTCCAAATCGAGCAGCGTGAACATTCTATCTGCTGCTCGTATGTTTTTGTTCGGTGCGCGTGACGTTTGGTTTGTGATTGCACTGCCTATTTATTTGGGATCTGTATTTGGATGGGATCATAGCGCCGTAGGTGGATTCTTGGCTATTTGGGTTATCGGTTACGGTATCATTCAAGGGATTGCACCAAAGATCACAGGCAGTAAATCGGGGCATGCGCCTGATGGTAAAGCCGCGATAGTGTGGGCGCTGATATTGTCTGTTGTGACTGGCGTGATTGCTTATAGTATTCAGCAACAATGGCACCCAGAAGTGGTGATTGTCGTTGGACTGATGATCTTTGGCGCTGTGTTTGCGGTTAACTCATCTTTACACTCGTACCTAATAGTCAGCTATGCCAAGGGCGATGGTGTTTCTCTGGATGTCGGTTTCTACTACATGGCAAACGCAATGGGACGTTTGATAGGGACGGTTTTATCTGGATGGGTGTTCCAAATGTGGGGCTTCTCAGCCTGTCTGTGGGTATCCTTTGCCTTCTTAGCATTAACGACCATTATTTCGTTTTGGTTGCCGACAGGTGAAAATCAAAAACTGGCTCAGCAATAAATAAAACTAAGCAGATTTGTTCACCAATGCCAGCTACGATTGCTGGCATTATTTTTTAGCCTCAAGTCATCGAATAAGCGAGAGCTATAAAAAACGTTAATGAAGTAGTATCAGTTCGTTACGTATACACTTATCTACATTGATTTCAGATCGAGCACATGCTGTTTTATTTCTTCAGAATCGAGGTTTTGAAAATCGATGTTTGCAAGAGCTTCAATTCTTCGTTTTAGAGAGGAGTATACTTTATCGCACTGCTTGTTAAATTCGGAGACTGAAGCTTCATCATTAGGCAATGGCTCAAGATCCCAAGCAACACGAATACCAGCAGATAACCAGTTTGGGCAAGTTTCATTGTGCATTGTGTCACACACAGTAATTATTAGATCTGGATGGAAGCTCAGCCTTTCTTCCCATGACGTGCTGTGAAACTCAGAGGCATCAAAACCAAGCATATCAAGGTATTGTGCAATACGAGGATTGATCTGACCCTTAGGATGGCTACCGCCACTTGCGATTTGGAAATTTTCAGGCAGGTATTTTTTTGCAATTGCTTCAGCCAAAATGCTTCTGCTTGCATTATGTTTGCACACAAATAATATTTTCATCAATTGCCCTGCAGATGTTTAGGATTACTAAATTCGACATTTATCATGCTTTCATTACAGTTTGTTGACGGTTGAAAATAGGCATGAGCTAACTCATGGAAATACGCCGAGAAAGCGAGTCGTCTGCACTATCAATATTGCACAATAAATTTTTCCATACCTTAGTAAACCATATAAAACATTTCTGTCCAAATCCCTGTTAGTAGGTGCGATACTAATAGAAACCAAACCAACGAAGAATTTGTGATTGCCCAGCAGTCGGTTGAGTTGCTTTAATTTCATTTAAAATCAAATAGATAGAGGCGAGCTTTGTGCTCGCTTTTTTGTTATCATATGTTGGATAGACCATCGCAAAGCAGCGCATGACGGTACCTCCATTACTCGCTCTATTGACTTCTGTAGTTCATTTTGTGCCCTTAAGTCTGCAAGGTTTGTGTTGACTTGTTTCTGCCCCTTTTCGTGTTAGCACGGAAACTGTCCTGCTACCAGACTTGTGTTTCAATAGTGCCTTGTAGTATCGAAAACACTTACCACAAACTTTAGAGATTTATGTACTATACCACCTACTGGAAGCTTGATGGTGTTGACCACTACACTTCTCACTTAATGGTGATTGGGCAGTGCGTGATGATGTTGCTTCATGGGCCCGCATGAACTATCAAGGCAAAGAGAAAAACAACATCACTAGTGATAGCACAAGAACGTTGGCACCTTCTATTACTTACGTAGATCTCGGTGTGAACTGGCGTGTAACTAAGAATGTGAAGTTAATGGCAGCGGTTTATAACTTGTTCGATGAGCAAACCACAGAGGAAGAGTTTGGCTACATTGAAGATGGCCGACGCTACTGGTTAGCGGCTGAAGCGACTTTCTAATCTACTCACTTTTTTAAGCGAATAATAAAACAATGAATACGAAAATTAAGTCTGCGATGACCTCTCTGCTACTTATGCCCTTTGTCTGTTTGGCTGGGGAGTTCAATGTAGAGAAGGATATCTTGTTCAAAACTGTAGGTGAGAGAGAGATTAAACTCGATCTTTATACTCCTTCGGTTGAATCAAATACTCAGTACCCGTTATTAGTCTGGGTACATGGTGGTGCATGGAAACGTGGGAGCAAAGACGCCATCCCAGAAAAGAACCCATTATTACTTCAGTCTGTGTTGAATGAAGGTTATGCGCTAGCTTCAGTTGATTATCGCTTAAGTGGAGAAGCGATCTTCCCTCAACCAGTACAAGACATTAATGATGCACTGAACTATTTGTACGACAATGCTGAAAAGCTCGGTATTAAAGCGGACAATGTTGTGATCATGGGACGTTCTGCTGGCGGGCACCTCGCTGGCTTTATTGGTGCGACTAACTCGGCATACAACCAAGTAGATTTCTATGAGCCACCAAAGTACAAGGTCTCAGCCGTAGTAAGCTTTTTTGGCCCTACCGATTTACTTGCGTTAAGTAATAAAGGTGGCAAGAAAACCAGCAAAAAATCGTCTGTATCTCGTTTCTTAGGAGATATTCCAAACAATATTCCAAAGCTTGCCAAGAAAGCATCAACGACGAGTTATGTGAATGAAAATACTCCACCATATATACAGTTACACGGCACCTTGGATAAGCGAGTGCCTCTATCTCAAAGTGAGATACTTAAGGCTAAGCTTGATGAGTATGGAGTTACCAACCAACTTTTCATTGAAGAAGGTGTAGGACACAGTGCACCTGTCTTTGATACCGAGAAGTACGTTACTCATGTTTTGGACTTCTTAAATAAACACTTTCCGAACTAACAGCTCTCTAGTCAATATAAGGCTTAAAAGTTCAAGGGGGAATACTGAGCCAACTGTGATTACAGTTGGCTTTTTCATGTATCTCTATTGGGCATTTTATCATTCTGATTAATGGGAGCGGCTGGCTCATTTTCAGGCAGTGGTTGAATCGCAGTAAGGTTGAGTTTAGATAGTGGTAGTTTGGTGATTAGTATGAAGCATCAGAGTTACTCACTTTGATTGCGGATGCAGCGCCTTCAGTCAAAGTGGGTAACTGTCTTCTTTTGAAATTGAAGTATCAGATCTAGTCAGAACCAATACACACTAAGGGCGTTCACCAACGTACAAACGTCTCTCGATATCTTTAATCACACTAGGGAGGTCTGCGATCGTATCGATGAGGTAGTGCGGCGAGCTCTTGAGCAATTTTGCTCGCGCTTTTTCACGAGCAGCATTAAGCGTTGCTTCGTCCGCGGCTTGGTATTCTTCAAACGTTAGACCTGCTTCGTTACCAGAAAGCAGCAAGCCAACGGTCCACATACCGGCGTTGTGACCTTCGTCGATACCCGGTGCTGCGTCATCCACTTTGATACACGCATTAACGTCAGTAACATTAAGCTCAATCACGTTCTTCAGTGCCATAAATGGTGCAGGGCGACCACCTTGCGGTAGGTCATCCGTTGCTACTACGTAATCTGGCTTGTAGCCGTAATCCGCTGCCACTGGAATTAGCACGTCCATCACTTCGCGAGGGTAACCAGAACAAGAACCGATCTTGATGCCTTTGTCTTTCAGACCGTTCACAACTTCAATCGCATTAAGGATTGGGTCTGCATGGTCAGCCACTTTTGCTTTTTGCAGAGGCATAAATGCTGCGTAGATAGCGTCGATGTCTTCGCTGGTCATTGAGCGACCAAACTTCTCATTCCAACGCTTATCAACCGCAGGAATACGACCCACAGCTTGGATGTGATCCCACTTACCAAGACCCATTGGTTCGCGCGCTTCTTCAAGGTCGATTTCAAAATCAAAGCCTTGTTTGAATGCTTCCACAAAGATGCTGGTTGGCGCAAAAGAGCCGAAATCGACGATAGTGCCAGCCCAGTCAAAGATCACTGCTTGAATTGGTGAGTTGCTCATGTTCAATCCTTTTTTTTGCTTGCCAGAGCGCTTGCCTACACGTCGGAACTGCGCTCTGAATCAATTGGTTTTGAGGTTAGAAGTAGTTAAAGTCTTTGCACACTTTGGCGATGGCTTCTTCGAAGATCGCCAACGCTTCTGTCAGTTGTTCGCGAGTGATGATCAGCGGTGGGCTGAGTTGAATCACATTGCCTTGCGATACCTTGAAGCTCAAGCCATTGTTGAGGCATTGGTAAAGCACAGCTTCCGCTTCGTCATACGCGCGTGCTTTGCTTTCGTGGTCGGTGACCAGCTCAATGCCCCACAACATGCCGATGCCACGCACATCACCAATCACTGGGTACTTGGCTTTCATCTCTAGCAGCTTTTCACGCATGAACTGGCTGTCGGCTTTGGCTTTATTTAGCAAGCCGTCTTGTTCAATGGCTTCCATGGTTGCCAGTGCTGCAGCACAACCGATAGGGCTTTTCTCATGAGTGTAATGACCCATGGAGATTTGCTCGGCGGTGTTGTATTTGTCTTTGGTTACCATGGCTGCGATAGGCACTAAGCCTCCGCCCAAACCTTTACCGATGCAGAGCATATCTGGCTCGATGTCGTAGGCTTGGTAGGTAAACCATTCACCGCTGCGACCCATGCCGTTAGGGATGTCGTCGATGATCAGCATGACATTGTGTTTGTCACAGATTTCACGGATGCGTTTCCAGTAGGCTTTACTTGGCACTTGAACATCCGTGTTTCGAACCGCTTCTGCGATAAACGCGCCCACGCCGCCTTCTTTCTCAATCACGTATTCAAGGTAGTCGGCGTAATGCACGTCGCTGCCGTCCGCAACTGGGAAAGCACCACGGTATGACACCGCTGGTGGAATGCGCTCAACACCTGCCATTAATGGACCCATGCCTTGGCGGAAACACGCTTCGCCACCTACTGAGATGGCATCCAATGATGCGCCGTGGAAGGAGTCCCACAGAGAGACCACCTTGTAGTTGCCCGTGATGTGGCGCGCTAGTTTAAGTGCCATGCCAACCGCAGATGTGCCACCCGGAGCAAACAACACGCGGTTCAATTCGCCGCCACAGATTTGGGTGAGTTTTTCGGCACATTCAATCGCGGTCTCGTTGGTAAAACGACGTGGTGAAAACGGCAGTTTGGCAATTTGCTCTTGCACGCGTTTAATCACATGCGGATGGCCGTAGCCCAGTTGATGGACGTTATTGCCATGGAAATCCATGTACTTTTTGCCGATAGCATCTTCGATGTAGATGCCTTCTGCTGCTTCCAATGTATCTAAGCAAGGCGTTGACATGGCTTGATGAAGAAAGACTTCCGAATCACGCTTCAATAATGCTTGCGTGCGTTCGTCGTCCATCGATGCATTCCAAGCTTGGCGCGCTGGTGTTGTGTTGACATCGCCTTCACTACGAAAATGAGTCGATTTGATATTCTGAGTCATAACGCTCTCTCAATCAGAAGGCTGATTTACGCAACTTGCCAGTACATTGCTTTTTCAATCGCACCGATTAAGCGCTCGATATCTTCTGGGTAAACTTCGCCAATGTTGCCGATACGGAAGCAATCTGCGTTCGATACCTTACCCGGATAAATCACAAAACCTTGCTCTTTCAGACGCGTGTAGAACGCTTTGAACTGGTAATCACTGTGCGTCGGAGAGTAGAAAGAAGTGATTATTGGCGAGTGAAGGTCATCACTCAGCAGTGGCTCAAACCCCAGAGAACGCATACCTGCAACCAGTGTTTTCTGGTTAGTTTGGTAGCGGTTATGACGAGCCTCAATGCCGCCTTCTTGTTCCAGTTCTAGCAATGCTTGGTAGAAAGCGCGAACCGTGTGAGTTGGAGACGTGAAACGCCATTTGCCGTGGTTCACTTCCATACAATGCCACTGGTCGTAAAGATCAAGGCTCAAAGAACGTGCCTGACCTTGGCACTTTTCTAGCTCAGTTTGTTTCGCAATCACAAAGCCAAAACCCGGTACGCCTTGAATACATTTGTTTGCAGAGCTGATCATAAAATCGATGCCTAGCTCTGCGATATCGATAGGAATGCCACCAAAGCTCGACATGGCATCGAGAATCACGACTTTACCGTGTGCTTTTGCCGCAGAAGCAAATGCCTCAATTGGATTCAGCATGCCAGTGGTTGTCTCACAGTGAACAATCGCCACGTGTGTGATCGCAGGATCCGATGCCAATGCAGTTTCCACCTCGTTCAAGTGTGGCTGTGATGTTTCGCCTGGGGAAACTACATGGCATGGAATATTTAGGTAATCAGCGATCTGAGCGATACGCGCACCGTAAGCACCGTTGTCGACAACCAACAATTTTCCATCTTTGCCAATGGCACTGCCAATCGTTGCTTCTACTGATGCGGTGCCGCTACCTTGCATTAGTACGCTGGTGTAGCCGTCTTGCTCCGTCGCCAGTTTTACAAGCTTAGTGCGGATCACTTCTACAATGTCTTTGTTGTATTCATCATCCCAAGTACACCAGTCTTTAAGCATGGCTTCACGTACCGTTTCAGAAGTAGATAGAGGACCTGGAGTCAGTAGTAGGTATTCGTTTTTCATCTCGATTTCCATCAGAATAGGCTAATTGGTCTACACCAAGTTTTGAGTTCACTCTAGCGAGGAAGAAAAGGGCAGTAAATAGGCAAATATCCAATTTCATAAAACTTTAATATCCAGAAAATGGCGGAACAATTGAACGATTATTCATCGCAAATTTTCGTAAAACTGCCATTTAATGGTCATGAATTCGTCACAAAGGCTCAGTAGGGTGGTTATTGTCAACTGGTACAGACCAAATGAAAACTTAGCCAAATTAACTGGAGAAAATGATGAAAAACCGTTTGATGAAAGGATCGCTAGCTGCACTTGTCTCTCTGCTAGCTACGAATGCAATGGCAGCACAGGAAGTCACGGTTTACACCGCTTTCGAAACTGACATTCTTGCTAAATACAAGTCTGCGTTTGAGAAAGATAACCCAGATATCAAGATTAAGTGGGTTCGCGATTCCACCGGTATCATGACGGCGAAATTGCTGGCAGAAAAGAACAACCCTCAAGCGGAAGTGGTTTGGGGTCTGGCTGGCTCGTCAATGGCACTGCTTAAAGATGAAGGTCTTCTTAAGCCTTACACACCAAAAGGTTTGGAAGAGCTCCACGCGAACCTAAACGACCCTCAATCAAACCAAGCTTGGTTTGGTAACGATGCGTTCTTTAACGCAGTTTGTTTCAACGAAGCGGTAGCGAAACAACTTAACCTGCCTAAGCCAACGTCTTGGGAAGACCTAACAAAGCCGGTTTACAAAGGTCACATTGCAATGCCGAACCCAGCTTCTTCTGGCACTGGCTACATGCAGGTTTCTGCTTGGCTACAAAACATGGGTGAAGATCAGGCATGGAACTACATGCGTGACTTAGACAAGAATATTGCACACTACACGCACTCTGGCTCTAAGCCATGTGTTCAAGCGGGTATGGGTGAAGTGGCTATCGGTATTTCGATGGCGAGCCGCGGCGCGAAGCTAAAAACACAAGGCGCACCACTAGCGGTTATCACACCAAAAGGCATCGGCTGGGAATCAGAAGCCGTTGGTCTAGTAAAAGAGTCTGATGCAGCGAAGCGCGTTGTCGACTGGTCAATCTCTAAAGTAGCAAACGAGCTTTACGTAGAAATGTACCCAGTGGTTGCACATAAAGAAGTTAAAGCGACTGTGTCTAACTTCCCTAATGTTCAAGAGAACATGGCGAAGATGGACTTCGCGCAAATGGGCAGCAAGCGTGCAGAAATCCTAGCAGCATGGTCTGAGAAGTTTGACGCGAAATCAGAGCCAAAATCGTAGCCATTTATCTATTTGCCCTCTTACCAATAAAGGAAGACATTATCTTCCTTTATTGGTCGTTGAATCACCACTCACTCTGCACTTCGCCTGGAATATACAAAATGAAACAACACCATTCTTATTGGTTTAAGCAAGCCATTGAACAGGAATTTGGGTCCTTCGAGCAAGTCACTTACACCCCGCTCAAAGAGGAGCTGTATTGTGATATCGCGATTGTTGGTGGAGGGTATACTGGGTTATGGACCGCGATACTATTAAAGCAACAACAACCCGATAAAGATATCGCAGTGATTGAAAAATCGCTCTGTGGGAGTGGAGCTTCAGGTGCGAATGGCGGCTGTATGCTAACGTGGTCGACCAAGTACCCGACTCTAAAAAAACTGTATGGTGAGCAGCAAGCGAAGTGGTTGGTCGAGGAGTCTGAAAAGGTCATTTACGAAATTGAAGAGTTTTGTGTTCAGCATGGTATTGATGCGCACTTGAACAGAAGTGGTACGTACTATACCGCAACCAATCAGGCTCAAAGAGGAGCAATGCAACCTGTCGTTGATGAATTAACGCGGTTAGGTATCAACAGTTGGCAAAAGTGTGGAGAGGAGGTAGCCAAGAAAGCAGGCTCTGATCGTCATGTCGAAGGGTATTACTCACCCGCTGCCGCTAGTGTTCAACCCGCTCTTTTAGCTCGAGGTCTGAGAAATGTCGCGTTAAAAATGGGGATCCAAGTTTTTGAGAATAGCCCAATGACCAAGCTAGACTATGGTCAACCAGCTAAATTAACGACCCCCAATGGTGCGTTGGTTGCTGATAAGGTGGTCATTGCTCTAAATGCTTGGATGGTAGAACATTTCAGAGAGTTTAAACGAAGCATAGTAGTTGTGTCTTCCGATATGTTGATCACCGATCCGATCGTAAAACGCCTGGAATCAGACGGCCCGGAAAAGGGGGTGACAGTTGTCGATTCAAGGATATTTGTACACTACTATCGGGATAGTCGTGATGGACGCTTAATGCTTGGTAAAGGTGGAAATAAGTTCTCATTCGCCAACCGAGTCGATTCGATGTTTCACCAGCCAAGCAATTATCTACCTTTATTGAATCGATCTTTTCAAAAATTATTTCCTAAGTTACAGCAATCGTCTTTTGCCTATCATTGGTCTGGCGGTTCCGATAGGTCTGTTTCCGGTTTGCCATTTTTCGGTAGGCTCAATAATCAATCAAACATATTTTATGGCTTAGGGTATTCGGGTAACGGTGTTGCTCAAACACGTATTGGCGGAAAAATATTATCGTCATTGGTTTTAGGTCTTGATAATCCATGGACACGGTGTGGTATGACAAATGGTCCATTAGGTCATTTTCCACCAGAACCATTGCGTTGGATCGGAGCGATGATTGTACGTGACGCTGTTCGTAGGAAAGAAAATGCCGAAGATGAAGGGCAAACGCCACTGTGGATAGATAAACAATTAGCTAAGTTAGCGGGTCCAGCAGGAAAGGCGGATAAAATCAGTTAACTATTACCGGAGTTGAAGCTGCATCTCTTTCAGGTGCAGCTTTTTCTTTTGTGTCGATGTTACATTCGTCATTTTTTGTCTATAAATCTGTCATTGTGATGTAACACACCAAAACTAAACTTGGTATATACCATTTGGAGCGTGTGTTATGTCAACTAATCAACATTACCTAAATATTGAAAATGTAGTGAAGCAGTTCGGACAGTTCACTGCATTAAAGAAAATCTCGCTAGCGATCGAAAAGGGCGAGTTCGTTTGTTTTCTTGGTCCTTCTGGCTGCGGTAAAACCACTCTATTACGTGCCATTGCAGGCTTAGACCTACCAACATCTGGTGCAATCTTTCAAAACGGTCAAGAGACCACATTCCTACCACCAGAGAAGCGCGATTTCGGCATCGTATTCCAATCTTACGCGCTGTTTCCGAACCTAACTGTGCAAGAGAACATTGCAGTGGGTTTGAAGAACCAAGGCATGTCGACCAAAGAAGCGTTAGAGAAGGTGGATTACTGGTTAGAAACCATTGGTCTTCCAACCTCTGGCGAGAAATTCCCTAACCAACTTTCTGGTGGTCAGCAGCAGCGTGTCGCTTTGGCTCGGGCGTTGGCGCTGTCACCGGGTCTACTGTTACTTGACGAGCCGCTGTCAGCGCTGGATGCAAAAGTACGTGTTCACTTACGTGACGAGATTTGTAAGTTGCAACGCAAGCTGGGCATCACCACCATCATGGTTACGCACGATCAGGATGAAGCGTTGTCGATGGCGGATCGTATTGTGGTAATGAACCATGGTGTGATTGAGCAAGTCGGTACGCCTCAAGAGATCTACCAGCAACCAGCCACGCGCTTTGTCGCTGAGTTTGTCGGCAGCATGAACTTTATTGAAACCTCAGTAGCAACGGACTCCCAAGTACGAATTGCAGAAACCCTAATGCCAGCGCCAAGCTTGACCAATCGTAAGATCCAACGTGGTGACCGCTTCGACCTTGCAGTGCGTCCTGAAAGCATCAAGTTTGTTGAAAACTACACCAACTCTTTACCAGTGCGAGTTACGGCTACCGAGTTTTTGGGGGCGTTTTTCCGCATTGATTGCGTATTGCAAAACGACAGCTCAACGAAAACCATCGTCGTGGATGTGCCTGTGGAAACGGTTCAAAAACTCAATATCAAGGCGGGCGATGTACGTTACATCCAGTTTGCTGAAGAAGGGCTGCATGGTTACGCCGTGCCCTCGGTTGATGAAGCGCTAGCGGCGTAGGTGTAAACATGGATGCGAAGACAATGACGATGAATAGCCTGACCACTCAAGACAAAGCAAAATCCTTACTCGGACGTGTCAGCCGCGATAACCTAGTGTTGTTCGGTTTGCTCGCTGGTTTGTCGACCATGATGGTGCTGTTCATCTTAATGCCGCTTTGGGCAATGTTGACCAAGAGTGTGCAAAATACCAATGGTGAATTTGTCGGGTTGGCAAACTTTGCGACGTACTTTTCCTCTTCAAGCTTGTGGGTGTCGGTGGGTAACACCTTCACTTTAGGCGTGATTGTGACCTCGGTAGTGGGTGTGCTTGCGTTTGGCTATGCCTACGCGCTGACTCGCTCATGCATGCCGTTTAAAGGTTTGTTTCAAATCCTAGGCACTGCGCCAATTCTTGCGCCTTCGTTGTTGCCGGCGATCAGTTTGATCTTCCTTTTCGGTAATCAAGGCATTGCCAAAGAGATGTTGTTAGGAAACTCAGTTTACGGCGTGATTGGTATCTCGATGGGTTTGATTTTCTGGACCTTCCCTCATGCATTGATGATCTTAACCACTTCGCTGCGCACTTCAGATGCCCGTTTGTATGAAGCAGCCCGCGCACTTAAAACCTCACCCATCAAAACCTTCTTTATGGTGACGTTACCTGCGGCGAAATTCGGTTTGATCAGTACGCTTATCGTCGTCTTTACGCTGGTTATCACGGACTTTGGTGTGCCGAAAGTGATTGGGGGCAGCTACAACGTTCTGGCGACTGACATCTTCAAGCAAGTGGTGGGACAGCAAAACTTTGCTATGGGTGCGGTGACCAGCATTATGCTGTTATTCCCAGCGGTAATGGCGTTCGGTGCAGACCGTTGGGTACAGAAAAAACAGAAGAGCTTATTTGACACTCGCTCGGTGCCTTATCAGCCAGAACCCAACAAAGCACGCGACAGCATTTGTTTGGTTTACTGCAGCATCATTTCTATCGCAGTGTTGGCTGTGCTTGGCATGGCAGTGTATGGCTCGTTAGTTACGTTCTGGCCTTGGAACAAAGCGCTGACGCTAAACAACTACAACTTTGCTGAAATGAGCACTTACGGTTGGAGCCCATTCTTCAACTCGCTAACGCTGGCAGGTTGGACGGCAGTGATCGGCACAGCTATCATCTTTGTCGGTGCATACTGCATTGAGAAAGGGCGTGCGTTTGGTCCAATTCGTCAGGTGATGCAAATGCTTAGCGTGGTGCCAATGGCAGTTCCGGGTATGGTGCTTGGCTTGGGCTACATCTTTTACTTCAATGACGCGAACAATCCTTTGAACGTGCTTTATGGCACCATGGCATTCTTAGTGATTAACACGGTAGTGCATTACTACACAGTGGGTCACATGACTGCACTGACAGCGCTAAAGCAGTTGCCATCGGAGATTGAGGCCACGGCGGCATCGGTGAAGCTTCCTCAATACAAGTTGTTCTTTAAAGTGACATTACCTGTGTGTTTACCTGCGATTTTGGACATTGCGACTTACTTGTTTGTTAATGCATTGACCACCACTTCTGCGGTAGTATTCCTTTACTCAACCGATACGATTCCGGCTTCGGTCTCGATTCTGAATATGGACGATGCAGGTCAAACTGGCGCTGCGGCGGCAATGGCGGTGATGATCATGATTGCTGCCGCAATTGCGAAGATTGTTCAGATGACTTTGGGTAAATTGTTAGAGAATCGCACACAAGCTTGGCGCAAAAGATAAGGACACTTCGTGCAATACGTAAAAATTAAAGATTCGATTGTTGAGCAGATTGAAGCGGGCATGCTATCGCCGCGTCAAAAACTGCCAGCAGAGCGTAAGTTGGCGGAGTCGTTCGATACTACACGCGTTACTTTGCGTGAAGCGTTATCACTGCTAGAAGCAGAAGGTCGAATCTATCGCGAAGATCGCCGAGGTTGGTTTATCTCACCCGAGCCATTGCGTTACGACCCAACCCAAACGCTAAATTTCCCGAACATGGCGAAAGCGCAAAATCGCGTACCAAAAACGGAGTTGGTCGCAGCAAAAGGAACCTTGGCAAACAAACAAGCGGCGCGCTTGCTTGACTTGCAACCTTTCTCGGATGTGTATCGAGTCGACCGTGTGCGATACCTTGAAGACAGACCTGTGGTATTCGTAACAAACTACATTCGCCCAGAGCTGTTTCCGAACCTGTTGGACTACGATTTATCAAATTCACTGACGGACATTTACCGAGATCATTATGGCGTGACGTATCAAAAGATTCGCTACCGCATTTCAACCAGCACTTTGTTGGGTGAAATGGCTCAGGCACTGCGCGCGACAGCTGGCACTCCCGCGATGGTGGTGGAGCGCATCAACTATAACCAGCACGGTGAGTTGATTGATTGCGATATCGAGTATTGGCGACACGATGCCATCAGCATTGAATCTCTGGCGGAACTCAATCGTTAAGTGGATTTTCTCATTATCTAAGGCTCCATCTCGGGGCCTTTATTTTATTCAGACAGGAACATTGAAATGGATTTGTTGGCGATTGGTCTCGTCGTTTTTTCTGCTGTTCTCCATGCGGGCTGGAATATCCTTGGTAAAAGTAACTCAGGCTCTGGACTTGCGTTTACGATGGCGGCCAGCTTTTCTGCCTGTGCCATTCTTACCCCTTATCTGATTTGGTATTTGGCGACCATTGGCTGGACATCATTGCAGAGTGAATTTTGGGGATTGCTGTTCATTAGCGGCATTTCACAAATGGTCTATCTGGTCGGTTTGATTGTCGCTTATAAGCACGCAGACGTGGGTGTGGTTTATCCGATTGCTCGGGCACTGCCTGTGATGATGGTCGGCGCAATCAGTGTGGCATTGGGGCATGAATTGTCTAGTCAGCAGTGGCTCGGATTCTTGCTGATTACCTTTGGTTGTATGCTGGTACCACTGACAAACTTTCGCCAAATGACGCTGGGCTCTTATTTGAACGTTGGTGTGTTCTGGGCATTGATTGCCGCAATAGGCACAACGGGTTACTCGGTGGTCGACAAAGAAGCGCTGAGTTTACTCACAGAACAAGCATCAGAGATTTTGAATGATCAGTACAGTGCGATCTTTTACTTAGGCGTGCAGTTTTGGGCGATAGGTATTCCTGCCCTTGTGTGGTGCTTGGTTACAGGCAAGCCAGATGAGATTAAGACAGCGTGGCAGATCCGAAAAACAGCCAGCATGGCAGGGGTAATGATGGCATCCACCTACGGCTTGGTGTTGTTTGCGATGACCATGACAGACAATGTGAGTTTAGTGGTGGCACTGAGGCAAATCAGCATTGTGTTTGGACTGTTTATGGGGATCTATATCTTGGGAGAGAGGTGGTATCGAACTCGTTCTGTAGGAATCGTCCTAGTGATAACAGGTTTGATTCATGCTCTGAAATGACTAATTGGAGAAAGAAATGTCTAAACCTTTGTATGTATTTGATTTGGATGAAACTCTCATCAATGCCGACTGCTCTATGATTTGGAACGAGTTTTTAGTCGAGAAAGGTATTGTAACGGATCATAACTTTATTGACGAAGACAAGCGTTTAATGAATCTATATGCGAAAGGAGAGTTAGATATGCAGTGTTACTTAGATTTTTCTTTAGCACCGCTTACGGCTATTCCAAAAGCGCAAGTTAGTGATTGGGTTGAAGAGTGTGTACAACGCTATATTCTTCCCAAGCAGTTTACGCAATCTAAGGTACTAATTGAGAAACTAGTACGCGAACACGCAGAGTTGATCATTATTTCAGCTAGTGTCACTTTTCTAGTCGAAGTTATAGCGCGTTACTTAGGTATTAAAACTGCTCTGGGTATTGATTTGGTAGAGCAGCACGCTTGCTACAGTGCACAAATAAACGGCATAGCGACGTATCGCGAGGGTAAGGTCGCTCGACTAGAGCAGTGGGTGAAGGAAACGAAACAGTCTTTTTCGGAGATTCACTTTTTTACAGACTCCATAAATGACTTGCCATTGTGTGAGTATGCGGACTACACCTACCTTGTTAATCCATGCCCTAAACTAAGAATCATAGGGGCAGAGCGCAATTGGCCCATATTGTGTTGGGGGACCCAATATGGGCGTAATACTTATGGTGTGGTTGCCAAATAATCGATGAGCGGCTGTAAGCATGCCGCTCATCGAATGGAGAAAAGCGAGCCTATTGCTCGCTTATTCTCAGTGGTGGCTCACGACTCTTCCAGTGGCTCATTCACAAGGCTTGACCCGACTTTAGTCATTGGGCTACTCTTCCCACATCACTTCTATCGGAGATTGCGCCGCGATGAACAACTAAACCTGCTTCCATATCACATCGGTTTTTTGGATTCACAGGGTTAGTCGGCGTAGCTCACTATCAACTATTTGCTGTTCGTGTCGTTTAGGATTTCTATCCTCAAAGAACGAATTCGCTTATTGCACACATTCGGTTATCTATTGCTGCGGCGAAGGCCCCTGTTACAACAGGAGGCATTGCTATGCCATTTTTACGAGCAAGTTCAGTGAGTTACCAATTTGAAAATGGTGAGCGACTGTTTGATTCTTTAACTTTTTCGATGACCAAATCCCGCGTTGGGCTTGTCGGGCGTAATGGGGTCGGAAAATCCATGTTAGCCTCAATTCTGTTAGGTGAGGTAGCGCCTAGCTCTGGCCATGTGATGTCTCCGCAAAAGACAGCAATCTATCGTCAACACGCAGGCGGGCTAGTGAGCGGGGAGCTTACCATTGCCCAATTTTTGGGTAAGCACGCCATTTTCGAGGCGCTTGAGCGGATTGAAAATGGCGAGTGCGACACGCAGTGGTTTGAACAAGTCGGTGAGGAGTGGGACTTGCCGCAGCGCCTATCTGAGCAACTGGTTCTATTGGGCTTGCCACCTAAGCCACAGATGCTATGTGCTCAGCTTAGTGGTGGTCAATTGGCTCGTCTTCAGCTTTGGCAACGGTTTGAATCACAGGCGGAATTATTGATTCTCGATGAGCCCTCTAATCACCTCGATATCAAGGCGAAGCGATGGTTAATTGCGCAAATCAGGCAGTATTCAGGGGCGGTGTTAGTCATCAGTCATGACCGTTCGTTATTGCGGGAGATGGATGAAATATGGGCGCTATCGAGCCTAGGGATGAATATCTATGGTGGTAATTACGATCACTATGCCGAGCAGCAACGCGTTGAACAAAATGCGGTTGAGCGGCAATTATCCCATCTCAAAAAGCAGCAAAAACAGCTCAAGGAGGAGGCGCAACGTAACCGGGAGAAAGCGGAGCAAAGAGCCGCACAAGGCAACCGACTTCGCCGCGGTGGCAGTCAGCCTAAGATTTTGCTCGATGGTAAAAAGGACAAAGCGACGGCTCGTGCCTCAAACCGTAATAAAAATGAGCAGCAGCGACAAACCTATCTCAATAAGACGCAGCAAGCGCTAACTTCAAGGTATGAGGAAAACCGAGCGCAGACATTTTATCTCACCGAGAGAAAGGTTCGCGATAAATCGGTCGTGATGATGGAAAATGGCGTCTTAGCGTATGGTCGCTCAGAGCCGATGACACTGCGCTTAACCGCTAACGATAAGGTACGGCTAGTTGGCGACAATGGCAGCGGCAAATCAACCTTGCTCGAAACCCTACTCGGTGAGTACGCACTGCGTGACGGGCAGCTTAGAATCAATACTGAGTTCTTTTATCTAGACCAGCACTTTGCGGCGTTAAAAGGCGATCGCTCTATGCTTGATAACCTGTTAACCCAGTGCCAGGGTATGACGGAAATGAAGGCTCGTACTCTGTTGGCTGGTGTAGGCTTTAGGCGTGACACTGTCTTTCGGTTGGCGGATGTATTAAGCGGCGGCGAGAAAATGAAACTGGCGATGTTAATTGTCAGTCACCAACTCAATCAGCCCTTTCTTCTGCTTGATGAACCTGACAACCATCTTGATCTCGACTCGAAACAAGATTTATCGCGTGCACTCAATGAGTATCCCGGGGGATTTTTATTGGTGACTCACGATGACGATTTTGCTTCGGACGCAGGGGTTGAATGGCAGATTGGTGAGTAGCGCGCCAAGTCAGAGAGCTGCTCATTGTTATACAAGGATAGGTCGAGTGTTCACCACACTGAAGGGCGGGGTATTGAGCTAAGTCATAGAAGTCAATTTAGCTGCTGCATTTATGCCAAAACAATCTACACTAGCGGCCAACGAGAGAGGAGAGAAGAATGAAATACGATTGGATCTTGTTTGATGCCGATGACACCCTGTTCCACTTTGATGCCTTCAAAGGCATGCAGTTGATGTTTTCGCGTAAGGGTGTGGTGTTTACCGAGCAGGATTATGACCATTACCAAGCCATCAATAAGCCGCTTTGGGTCAAGTACCAAGAGGGGCAAATTAACGCTGATGAGCTGAAACACACACGATTTGTTGAGTGGGCGCAAAAACTGAACACCACTACCGCAGAGCTTAACCGTGCGTTTCTTGAAGCGATGGCAGATATCTGCACATTACTTCCCGGCGCAAAAGAGCTGATGGAAGCGCTGAATGGGCGCGCAAAGCTTGGCATCATCACCAACGGTTTTACCGAGTTGCAAGCGATTCGACTTGAGCGCACTGGCATGAGTGAATACTTTGAACACGTGATCATCTCGGAAGAAGTCGGTGTAGCCAAACCTGATCTGGCGATCTTTGCGCACGCCCATGAAAAAATGGCGCAGCCGTGTAAAAGTAAAGTCCTTATGGTGGGCGATAACCCCCATTCAGACATTTTGGGCGGAATCAATTTTGGTATTGAGACTTGCTGGCTCAACACATATCGCTTGCCAAACGTAGAAGGCATTACGCCAAACTATACCGTAGAGTCTCTGTTTGATCTCAAAGCGATATTGTTGGCGTAATAGGGTATTCAGAGTGGAGACTTAGCCTTAGGGCTATTCACACGGCGCCATGTGAATCACAGCCAAACCACCGAGTGAGGTTTCGCGATATTTACGATTCATATCCTTGCCGGTTTGATACATGGTTGCGATCACCTTATCCAGAGAAATCAGGCATTTGCTGGTTCGCTTGAGCGCCATTCTGGAGGCGTTAATGGCCTTCATTGCGCCCATAGCGTTGCGCTCGATACAAGGGACTTGCACCAAACCGCCAATCGGGTCGCAGGTCATACCCAAGGAGTGTTCCATCGCTATTTCGGCCGCAATGCAAATCTGTTCATTACTGCCTCCTCGAAGTGCGGTCAAGCCCGCTGCCGCCATGGACGACGATACGCCGACTTCACCTTGGCAGCCCACTTCTGCACCTGAAATGGACGCATTGGTTTTATACAAAATGCCGATAGCGCCGGACACGGCCAAGAAGTCTTTGATCTGTTTGAGGTTTAGTTCCTTGATAAAGCGGTGGTAGTACATGAGTACGGCGGGAATGACGCCTGCAGCGCCGTTGGTCGGCGATGTCACTACTTGGCCACCGGCGGCGTTTTCTTCACTGACAGCGAAGGCAAACAAGTTGATCCAATCCATGATTTCCATTGGGTCATTTTCAACGGCGGCGTTGGCTTCCAGCTTTTTAAGCAAGTTTGGCGCGCGTCGCGTTACGTTCAGGCCACCTTCAAGGATGCCTTCGGTATCAAAGCCTCGTTGCATGCACAGTGTCATCACTTTCCAAATTTGCTCGGCTTTTTCGTCAATCTCTTGGCCAGAGAAGAAGCACAATTCATTTTGCAGCACCATTCCACCAAGGCTCAATCCATGTTGCTCCGCCATCTGGATCATTTGATCGGCGCTCTTAAAAGGAAACGGCACGGTAACGGGGGTTATTTTGCTGCCGTTGGTCAGTTCATCTTCCGTTGCGATAAAGCCGCCGCCTATCGAGTAGTAGGTCTCTTTAAGCAGTATGGCGCCCGTTTCATCGAAAGCAGAGATGGTCATGCCATTTTCATGCAAAGGCAGGCTGTCATCGTGGAACAGAATATCCCCTTGGTAATGAAACGCGATGGTTTGGCGACCCGCAAGTAATAGCTGTTGCTCGTCCATCGCTTGTTGCAATAAGGCTTTGGCGCTGGTCATTTTTATGGTGTCGGGGCGGTTACCCAGTAAGCCGAGAATGACGGCCTTATCCGTGTGGTGGCCTTTGCCCGTCAATGAGAGTGAGCCATATAAGTCCACTTGCACCCGAGAGGTGTGGTTGAGCTGCTCGTTTAACGCTTGGGTAAATTGATACCCCGCGAGCATGGGTCCGTTGGTGTGTGAGCTCGATGGGCCCACGCCGATTTTAAATATGTCGAAAATTGACAGCATGTTCATCACTTCCTATTGACCTGTGGTTTCAGGCTCTCTTATTGTTGTACTCGTTGTGCCACGTTCTCCAGCGGTGCGCCGTGAGTAAGCTGTACGAGTATCACTGATCTTTACTTATTCTAGCTACTTTTAGAATAGTCTGCTTTACGCTACGTAATGAGCGAAACTTTGTACAGAGATTATTAATATCTAGAATAAAAAGTTGAGAAGTTGACGATTGATGAATATATCTCATGCCGTCATTGTGTTGGGAAAACGCTTGGTCAACAATCAGTTGACGCTCGAAGGGCAATCAAGAATCGATGCGTTGATCCATCAGGTAGAACGATTGAACCTTGCGCAGAGTGTCGTGGTGCTCTGTGGCGGTCGAACGTCAGGGCAAACGGTCTCAGAGGCGAGCGCGATGTGCGAGGCACTCGAGCAGCGTGCGCCCGATTCGTTTTGGGCCAGCCTGCCTAAAGATCGGCTCTTGGTTGAGGATACATCCACCAATACCATCAAAAATGTTGCCAATGCCGCGAACACCTTGGTGAAAAGTGGATTAGTAGGGGGAAGTACTCCTCTCAACATTTTATTTGTCTCCACCGATTATCACCTCAAGCGTATTTTTGAGATTGAACACTGGCTCCCTGAGCAGGGTTTGCTGGGCATGATGACGCGAGAGTGTGCTCGGCAAGGACTAAGCATCACTATTTGCCCGCAAGCGGACGCTCATGTCTTGGCACCTTACCCATACCCTACACAAGGGATCGGTTTTTTGCTCTGTGATGCGTTGACGACCTACCGTGTTTACTTAGAAGGGGTAGTGGCAGGCAAGATTGATTTTCATCCATCTCCAAGGCGCCAATATTGTGAGCATCAGGCGCATCACGCGCTCGAACAGCTCCAATCGTTGACGCGAGACAGAGTTGGGGCAGCGCTGTTATCTCAGTTAGAGGAGGCGCTGCGCTTCACGAGAGAGGCGATCTCTATTTTACAGCTTAATGGTGCGTTAAATTGCTTTGATCAGTCCCTTAAAGCGCTCAATCGCCATTGGGATCCAGAACAATCACATGACTTTGGCAAGCTTTCTTTCCCAGACAAGGGCGCGTAAACTGACAGCGAAACGAAGAGGAAGAGGGAGAAGGGAGAGAAAGTGCAGTACGCAACCATTAAGCAGGCGATTGTCCAGCAGGCAGAGAAAGCTACGCCATTCGTATGAGCGCGTTGCATGGTGAGATAGCTCAAGCCCTACGCGCAACGGTTGGTACGTCCGCGTTGGTGTTAGAGAAGGTTTATCTGAATAGTGCAGGAGAGCCGGTTTTCACTGATATTGAGTATTGGCGTCATGATGCGATTGCGATTGAGTCTAGCTTGCCCTATTAAAATAAAAGAGCGCCTAATCTAGCGCTCTTCTCCTAAGGAGGCGTTTACTGGCTTTGCTGTTGCTGACTCTCTCGATAGTATTCCCATTGCTCTTGTCGACTGCCATCTGGCAACACACAGTAGGTAACGCGTTTGTCGTTTTCGCTCACGGTATCTAGTTCACCTTGCTGCTGAACACAGTAGACAGCGGCTGGATTTGCGATGGATGTGTACTCTTTCACTTCATATTCGTCGGGTTCATTGGCGCAACCGGTGAGCACAGCGGCGCCAAGCAATGTCAAAAGCAAAGCGGCATTTCTCATGTAATATCTCCAAATTTCAATTAGATGCATATCGAGTATAGAAGATTACCTAAAGAAACGTGTCTTAACTTTGCCAAAAGTATGTTTTACTCCAAATTTTATTGAGTTAACGGTTTTCAACCTTGCTCTGTTGGTACTAAAGTTTAAGAAGCAGCAGGGAAGGTCTTCCCATTTAGACAGTAGGCAAAGGAAACCAAGATGTCCGAACAAACATATCGACTTGTTACTCGCAGTGATTTTGATGGTCTAGTATGCGCGGTGTTATTGAAGCAGCTTAATTTGATTGATGATATCAAGTTCGTACACCCTAAAGACATGCAAGATGGGCTTGTTGACATAACTCCAAACGATATTGTGACGAACTTGCCCTATGTGGCAGACGCTCATTTGATTTTTGACCACCACTTGTCCGAGACGATTCGCAACGCGGGCGAGCGCCCCAATCACATTATTGACCCTAATGCGCCTTCTGCCGCGCGTGTGGTTTGGGATTACTACGGTGGGGAGGCGGTCTTCCCATCACACTGGACAGATATGATGGAAGCCGTCGATAAGGGTGATTCCGCTCAATTCAATCGAGATGAGGTGTTAGATTCGACCGGATGGAACTTGCTCAACTTCCTCATGGATGCCCGCACGGGCTTAGGTCGTTTCCGCGAGTTTCGTATTTCCAATTACAACCTGATGATGGATCTTATCGAATACTGTAAAAATCACACTATCGAAGACATTCTGGCACTGCCAGATGTCAAAGAGCGTATTGATTTGTATCGCGAGCACGAAGCCCTGTTCAAAGAGCAGATCATGCGCTGCGCCACGGTGTACGACAACTTGGTGCTGCTTGACCTCACCAATGAAGAGACCATCTATGCGGGCAACCGCTTTATGATTTATGCGCTATTCCCACAATGCAACATCTCGATTCACAAGATGTGGGGATTCAAAAAACAAAACACCGTCTTCGCGACGGGAAAATCCATTTTTGATCGCAGCTCTAAAACCAACGTTGGTGAGTTGATGCTGAAGTACGGCGGTGGTGGTCATAAAGCGGCCGGGACTTGCCAAATCGATAACGACAAAGCCGACCAAGTCGAACAAGCACTGATCGCGGCGATCACCGCAGACGGTTAGGCTAAAACGTTGATCACAATAGATAAATGATACAAGCCCCGCTCAGTTGAGCGGGGCTTGTCATTAGGCGTGCGTGTTATCGAGAATCCGTTGCCAAAAAGATGACCAGTGTTCAGGACAAGGTGCACACTTGCTCATCATCCAGCGCTTAAAGCGGCATCACACGGTTGCGTCCGAGCTGTTTGGCTTCGTAGAGTAGCCCATCGGCTCGGCCAATTAGCGATTCAGCACTTTCACCCACTTCAAACTCTGCAACGCCGAGTGACATGGTAATGTTGCCCACCGGTTTGTTAGAGCGCTTGTCACGGATAGAGAGCTTTTCTACCGCGCGGCGTAGGCTATCGGCGAACTGTCTGGCGATCCTCAGTGACTTATTGGGGACAATCAGGGCAAATTCTTCGCCGCCAAAGCGATAGGCATGGATCCCCTCGCGGCAGCTCAATTGGATGCGCTTTGCGATGCCTTTGATGACCGTGTCCCCAAACAAGTGGCCGTAGGTGTCGTTATAGCCTTTAAAATGGTCAATATCAGCCAGAATGAGACACATGTTCTGCTCGGAGCGAATAAGGGTGCGAAGATCATTGTCAAATGCGCGGCGGTTGTAGAGGCTGGTGAGCGAGTCAAATAGCGCGTCTTGCTGCACTTCGGCCAGTTGCGCTTTGAGCAAATTAATTTCAGCGGTCGCTGTCTCAAGTTGGCTGTTTAAAAAACGGGTTGAATGACGAATTTCATGGGAGTCCGACACCAATTGGCGCACCACTTTCATCACTTCGTCGATGGTCATCGAGTTACCATCGACTCGCTCTAAGCTCTCAAAGCTTTTGTCTATCATTTGCGAGAATTGAGAGGTGTCAGTGAGCGTATCGCTAACTGAGCTCGCTACCTCATTGACCAATATTTCGATGTTGGCTCGCAGGTTGCTCATATCGGTTTCGACTTGGCCTGCCACATGGGTTTTGTAGAGTTGCTCGCAGGTAGCGGGTGGGCAGATGCCATAGTTTTCTAGCACGGCATCGAGTTCACGATTCAATCTGGGAATCGCATTATCTACATAAGTGTACCAAAGCGCATAGTTTGAGGGTGTGGCCGCAACATGATGTTTCATCATCAGGGGCACCGCTTTTTTCAAATTCGCCGTCGACTTTTTGAAATCTTCGTCTGTCATCGTTGTTGTATAGTTTTAACCGTAACAGGAGTCTTAAAATAAGATTAGTGGATATTGATGAATGATGCCTAAATTTATTAAAATTAACGAGTTTTTATTTAGGCCATTCATGCAAATGCGTGATGTATATCGTGTAAAAATATCAGCCGAATTGAGCGCTTGGTGTTTAAATCATCACTTTGCCTAGATGCCGGCCGCGCCTAAATGCTGACCGCATCGGCGTTGCGCACGTTTCCTTCTTCCAGTTTGGCCGCCCCGCGCAGCATCGCCTTAATCAGGTCTGCGGCATTGAACTTCTCTAACGCTTCATGGGCGCCGACTTGATGTGCTCTGTCGACACAAATTTCACTCGATAAAGAGGTATGTAAAATGATATACACTCGGCTAAGCTGCTGTTCGCTTTGAGTTTCAAACGCCAGTTCGTAGCCATCCAGGCCCGGCATTTCAATGTCGCTCACCAAGAGTTCAATCGGTTTGCCGCGCGCGGCCTCTTCACGCATCAACTGCAATGCATCGAGTCCATTGTTACAAATCTTGTAAGGGATATTTATGCTGTCGAGCGCATCCCCCAGTTGCTTACGTGCAATGGAAGAGTCATCCACCAACAAAATATTGAGCGCTTTTAGGCGCTCGCGCTCAATGTCTGTGAGCATTGGAATTTTGGTTGATTCGTACTGCGGGTAAATCTTGGCGAGCAGCAGCTCAACATCCAACATCTGCACAATTTTGTCTTGATAGCGTGTGATCCCCGTGACGAACACATTGTTGCCGGCACTTTTGGGTGCCGATTCGATCGCTTTCCAGTCACATTCGATAATTTTTTCAATCGAGCGCACCATAAACGCCACGACAGTACGCAGACAATCGGTCACGATCAGGTAGCAATCGTTGTATTCCTCCGGCTGAATAGGACGAAAGCCAATCGCGGCCGGCATATTAATCACAGGTATGGTCTTGTCGCGAATGGTCACAGTGCCAATCACATGATGATGCGAGTAGGGTATTTGAGTGGTTGGCTGAAAAGGTACGATTTCGCGTACTTTCAGTGTGCCGATCGCAAACAGTTGTTTGTTGCTGGTCAACGTGAACATCAACATGCCTTGTGACTGATTTGCTTTACTCGGAGTTTTCGCCATTTACTTCATACTCTCGTTGGGTCTCTATCTATATTAAAGGGTAATGGATCTTGAGGTAGGTTCAATGATATCGGGCAAATTTAGTCTTACTTGAATGGCATTCGCAGCATTAATGACACTCAAGCTTCAAACATGGGGTGAAGATCTCACTTTGTTTGGTTACAATCACGCTCCGTTGAAATCTACCTAACATTGAGGTTTGTACTATGGCCAACACTGCCGCCGCACTCCATATTCTGGTTAAGCACAAAGAGCAAGCCGAAGACATCATTAAACAGTTGAAAAAAGGCGCGAAATTCCAGACTCTGGCAAAGAAATACTCCACCTGTCCATCTGGCAAACGCGGCGGTGATCTCGGTGAATTCCGTCGCGGTCAGATGGTGCCTCAGTTTGACAAAGTCTGTTTTCAGGGTGAGACACTGGTCCCGCACCTAGTGAAAACCAAGTTTGGTTGGCATGTGGTAAAGGTTCTATACCGCACCTAATACTTTATTAATCGCTATTTTCATACCACCGCTGTCCGTAAGCTGAGATCTTTCGAGCGCTTTGTAAACAAGTTGATTGACCGGGGTAGGAATATCGGTTATTCCCATTAACGCTCAGATGAGAATTAGACTAAATGGTCTAAATTTCTAAATATTGTAATGAGTGTTGGCATGAAACGGACTTTGAGTTGCTCATTATCAGTTCTAGCAACTTACATGAGATGTTTATGCGCAAGTTTTCGTTTTTATTCGCTTCTGTTCTTCTTTCGACCGGGCTTTCTGCTCAAGAGAAGCACCATGAAGATCCAACCAAAATTGTCACCAAAGCTGGTTTTGCCTACAGTGAAGGGCTGAAGTTCTCTGGTTCGATTGGCCTTGATGATGCGCGCATGATCAATGGGCGTATCAACGCGGATGGCGATGAGTGGCGCGTCGGGGGCTCTTGGTTGTTGCCGATGGGTATTCTCAACTTCAACTTTAGCCGTACCGAATTTGATGATGAGGCGTACAAAAACAACTACAGTATCGGCACGTTTGTTCCTTTGAGCTATTTTGATATCGAACCAATGGGCTGGCAGATATTCCCAATGGCGGGTTATAGCTACAACGACGGTGAATTTGCCGTGCGTGATGAGAGCGACATTGAGAACGACTACGTCTTAATGCCAGCTTCGAGCCATGGTGGCTACATCGGTGCGTTTGCCCTCAAGCCGTTGACTCAGAAATGGTCGATGATGACGTTTGGCGGTGCATCACGCGGTTCGGACAGTTACTCGGGCTATTGGGGCGGTGCAGGTGCGAGCTACAAAATTTCTGAGGCGCAGTCGTTCAACTTCTTCGGCATCATCGCAGACGATGATTTTGGTAAAACCAACAAACTCGGCGCGTCGTACACTTACGAGTTTAAATAACGCCCGAGCCCATATTCGGGTTAATCAGCTGCTTGGTGTTGTCTAAGCTTTGCATTACTTGTTGGCGAAACCATTGATGCGCCGGGTCTTTACTGTGCTTCTTATTCCATATCAGATAGTTCGACATCTGAGTGTGGGAGAAGGGCGGGTTGATCACTTGCAGTTGCAAACGCGCTTTAAACTGCAAAGCGACCGACAGCGGGACGATGGTGATGATGTCTGACTGGCTGCACAGCATCATATTGTTAAACAACGAACGACCGTGATAGACCACCTTACGTCGAGAAATGTCTATGTTGGTGTAGTGGCCTAAGCTGTAGGTTTGATTACGCGTGCGCTCTAAGACGGCATGGCTCTCTCCAAAATATTGCTCTTGAGTCATGCTGCCTTGAATTCGCGGATGCTGCTCGCGGCAAACAATCACAAAGCGCCCATCGAAAAGGTGGGCGCTTTCAATACTGGGTGACTCAGAAACTAAGATGTCGATCATCGCATCAAACTTTTGCGTCACTAACCCTTCATAACTCTTATCGTCATTATCCGGTTGATCGTAGATCTCAAGGGTCACTTGTGTGTCGCTCAACTTAGAGAAACCATCAAGCAAAACCCACTGCAAGTGCTCTGGCGCGGCCAAGACAAATTTACGCTGTGAGGTGCGTGGATTAAACTGTTCGAGCGCATTAAACACCCCACCGAGTTGCTGGATGGGGTCTCGTACTTGTTCGTAGAGGCTTAACGCATAAGTGGTCGGTACCACCCCTCGACCTTGACGGATAAACAGCTCTTGCCCGAGTTCTTGTTTAAGCCTTGCAATCGCCGTACTGATGGTGGATTGGTTGGTGCTTAAATGATCCGCTGCTCGGCTCAGTGAGCCATGCTCTATCACGGTGGCGAATACAGCCAGCAGGTTGAAATTAGGGATGTCGTTGTTTTTCATGAGCTTACTTACCTATCGTATCCGCCGATTCTACTTTTAATTATATATCGTAATTTCGATGAATTGAAATCGTATTGCTCTGTGTTTGCGATGGGTATCAAGTCATACAATCACTGCGAAAGATTAAATGTTTCCTGACAAAATTAAGGTCGTGAAAATGGCAATGACATTGAAAAAACTCGCGCTCCTACTGGCTATCGCAAGTGCGCTCTTCGCAACGGGCTGTGCGACGGAATCTAACACGCCAACCGTTGAAGCAACGTCAACGGTTGGTAGTGAGCTTCGCACTTCTCAAGCGGCTCAATACCAAAATATTGACTTACTGGCTCGCTACAGCAGCGATGTACTTTTTGAACACGAGTCGAACATGTTCTGGGGGCCAGGTGAGCGTATTCAAGTGTTGTCAAAAACGGGTGAATCTTTGGCGTTTACCCAGGAGTCTGACCATGTTCACCCAAGCCTCACCAAGCACGGCCTGAAAATGGACCAAGCCATTATCCAAGTGGATCACAACATCTACCTAGGTTACGGCTTTGGTCTTGATACACCAGTGATGATTGAAGGTGATGACGGCATCATCGTGATCGATCCAGGCGAATCGGTACAAATGGCACAATCAGTGAAAGAGCAATTTGAAGCTATCACAGATAAGCCAGTGAAAGCGATCATCTACACACACAACCACATTGACCATATTGCCGGCGTTCGCGCTTGGGTAACCGACGAGCAAGTGGCGTCTGGTGAAGTAAAAATCATCGCACAAGAAACCCTGACTGCGGCAGTGGCAAACTGGTCATCAAACCTAGGTCCACTGTTTGGTCACCGCACATCTTACACTGGCGCAAAACACGTTCCTGAAGGTGAGTTCGGTACTGTTAATGACGGCCTAGGTCCACGCTTTATGCAAGGCGACATCTCATTCATCGAGCCAAACCTTGAGTTTAAAGATCGTCTAGACATCACGATTGCGGGCGTCAAGCTTGAAATCGTTCACGTACCATCTGAAACGGCGGATGAGCTGGTCGTTTACCTACCAGAGCAAAAAGTACTGCACGCAGCAGAAGTATTGCAAGGTGAAAACTTCCCTAACCTGCATACGATTCGTGGTACCAAATTCCGTGACCCATCGGTATGGTTCAAAGGCATCGACATCATGCGTCAGTTCGACACTGAAGTCATGATTAACTCTCACGGTCGTCCTGTGGAAGGCAAAGAAGCGGTATCGAATGTCTTGACGGCTTACCGCGATGCGATTCAATACGTGCACGACCAAACCATCCGCAACATGAACAAAGGCCTAACACCTGATGAGCTTGTTGAAGCAGTGAAATTGCCAGCACACTTGGCTGGACACCCTTGGCTTGGTGAGCACTACGGTACCGTTGCACACTCAGTTCGTCAGATTTACGTGGGTTACAACGGCTTCTTCGAAGGTGACCCGTGGCAGCTAGAGCCAATGGCGTACGAGCAACGCGCGAAAGCGTTTGTTGAAATCATGGGTGGCCGAGACAACATCATGCACACAGCGCAAGCGGCTATCGATGCAGGTAACCACACCTTCGCAGCAGAAATTTTGTCTTACCCAATCACGGTCAACAAAGACGACATGGGTGCGCGTGAACTAAAAGCGACCGCTTACAAAGCGTGGGCTGCTGAGCAGGTCAACATCAACTGGCGTAACTGGGCGCTAAACGCGGCGGCTGAACTTGAGGGTACACGCGACTTCTCTAACATGATCAGCTTTGCATCCGTTGACGTATTGACGGCGCTACCAAGCAAGCAAATCTTTGACATGATGACGGCGACACTGATTGCGGAAAACACGCTTGATGTGAACATGGCGATGACGTACCGCTTTAGCGATACCAACGAAGCGTTCACCATCGAAATCCGCAACGGTATTGCTCAGTTGCACACTACAGCGCTTGATAACGCGGACGTTCAGATTGATACCACTCGTGCTGTATTGAATGAGATTCTTCTTGCGGGACCAAATGCACAACAAGCGATTGGTAAAAATCTGCAAGCTGGTAAATTTGCCTTCGCAGCGGGTGATATTCAAGGCTTTGGCCAGTTCATGAGCTACTTTGATAAGCCAACAGCGCCGCAAGACTTGATGCTGATTGTTCGCTAAGTCGTACATAACGTAGAGTTCATTCATCACTCTACTCAAGGACATCATTGACGACAAAGGGACCTTCACGGTCCCTTTTTGTTAATAGAGTAATGGTTTAATGAGGAATCTTATGCGTACCAAGACGTTCACGCTTTACTGCACCACGCTCGCAAAACGCGGTTTTAGTCTGGTGTTACTAGTGCTGTCACCGACGCTACTGGCGTGCGGTTTGCACCAAGCGACGGGGTTTAACTTTGTCTCAGAGCCAGGCTCGCTTGGAGTGTTTGATAAGGTGATCACCGCACGCCAATCCAACCAGTTCGCCAATCAAGCGAAACCGGAGCAGTTTTACCTGTTTGCGTTTACTCAAGCGCTATCGAAATCGGCGGACACACCAATCCCATTCTCCCTCTTTGAAGCGGTCAAAGGCCACTACAGTGAGGTCGTGTTGGGCGAAAAAGTGTCAATGAAAGGCCGTGATACGCTACCAAGCGAAGATGACCTTTTGTTGGTGACCGAGCTGGATGTGCTGGATGCCTTAGCAACAGGCGTGATCGATTGGCCGCAAGCTAAATCCCAGGGTTGGGTCGTCATCAATGGACAGCCGGCAGACGTGAAGCAGTTAGATGATTGGTTTACTGCTCTCTTTAAGGGTCAAAAAACAAATTGATGGATTAAGTTGAACGATCGTTCTTGTTGTGCTTGAATAAGTGTTCAAACAAGGAGAGCGAGTCATGCTGACATTCTATTTTCACCACACGCCAAACCCGATGAAGGTGGCGCTATTTCTGCAAGAAGCGGGGCTAGATTTTGAACTGGCGCCCGTTGATACCCTCAAAGGCGAACAACACACTCCAGAGTTTCGTCTCATTAACCCCAATGGCAAGACCCCAGCGTTGCAAGACGATGGCCAACGTGTGTTTGATTCCAACGCGATTTTGCTCTATCTGTCGGAGAAAACCGGTCAATTTGGCGGTGAAGCGAACGATCGCGCGGAACTGCTCTCTTGGCTGATGTTTGTCGCTTCTGGTCTTGGTCCGTTCTCGGGTCAGTCGGTGCACTTTAAACGCGCAGCACCTGCAGGCAACGATTACTCAGCAAACCGTTATCACCGTGAAGCGCAGCGTCATTATCAAGTGTTGGATTCACACCTTGAAGGGCGTGATTTCATTGTCGGCGATAGCTACACCATCGTTGATATGGCGGCGTGGGGTTGGATTGATAAAGCGCCGATTGTGTTAGGTGACGACGCTGCCTTAGACTCATACCCGAATCTGAAGCGCTGGTTCAACGCGATCAATGCCAGACCGGCGGTAGAGAAGGCACGCGCGATAGCAAAAACGTGTGAGTTTAAAACTGAGGTGGACGATGTGGCGCGCCGAGCGCTATTTCCGTCTAACTTTCCTAAAGAGGATTAATTCGTTTTAGGCGCGTAATGAAAAACACGGCATCGAGCGCCGTGTTTTTTAGTTTTGGATCAATGGTGGCTTACGTTCGTATCGGTGACTGGCTAAATACCGCGTCAATCATGTTTTCTATCAACAAGCGGTCGTCACAGGCGCGCGCGTAAGTGCGCAGGCCAATGATTTGCACTTGTAAATAGCGAGCCAGTTCCGCTGGATCTTGCGCCTCGCTCAGTTCACCTTGCGCTTTGGCGTCAATGAGCACCTGCTCAATCGCACTTTCTACCCGTCGAAGCAGCGTTTTCGCTTCAGCGAGCAGCTCAGGATTATCGAACTCGGTCAATTCAGCGACAGATTTTACGATCATACACATCGCGCTTGGCGCGCTGTCCCGGCTATCAATGATTAGGGCGCGCACAAATTGTTTTAGCCCCGCAAGAGGAGTATCGCTTTGCGCGACGCAGCGCTGTAGACGTTCACGACCCAACTCTGCATAGCGGTGCAACGCTTCACTAAAGAGCTTGTCTTTGCTGCCAAATGTGGCGTAGATGCTTCCAGGGCGCATATCAATGGCCTCTTGCAGCGCACGCATGGAGGTGCCGTGATAGCCCTTTTCCCAATAGAGGTCTTTGGCTTTGTCAATGACATCATCACGATTGAATTTGGCTCGGCTTGGCATAGGGATCCTTGATGTTGAGGAATGCGAGTTTGCTTTAGTATAGCGAAGGGAGTAACGATCGTTCAACTTGAGTGATTATGCGCCATGTCGCCGTGCAGAATCTTTCCTTGGTTTACTGAATCAATCAGGAGGTTTGTGTTAGCTTAGTCATATATGAGCTACAATTTGTTTATAACTTTCTTCAACTTGCTGATAAACAACAGAAACATGTGGCGATAATGCGAAGCGCACACTAGACATAGACTAGGATACTGTTTATCTTTCGTTACAGTTAAAACCAGATGGGTCATTTTGAATGAGAGACTACAACTCGCTCCAAGTTTTTCTCGTGTTAATGCAGACACATTCCACCCAATCGGCGGCGCGTAAACTTGGGCGCTCTCAATCGTATGTGTCGAAAGTGTTGGCGCAGCTGCGTGAAGACCTCGATGACCCTCTGTTTATTCGCAGTGCAGAAGGCCTCACCCCCACTTCCTATGCAATGAGCATTGAACCCAAATTGCGCAACGCCTTTGCGCAAGTTAAGCAGGCACTCAACCCAGAAGAGTTTGACCCCAAAAACGTGCAGAAAGTGGTCATCCACATGGTGGAGCCTTATGTGGTGCAAGCGGGCAAAGAGATCATTATGGCGATTCGAGAACAAACCGACGCCATCATCGAATTACGCGTTTGGAATAAACTCAGCGAATCCATGATCGAAGAGGGTGAAGTCGATATTGGTCTGCACATGCTCAATGACAAACCCCAAGTGTTCTATCAAAAGCGTATTCAGAGTGTGACGGGCGAATTTTCAGGCAATGTCGCTGGCGAATACGTCAAGTTTTTGGTCTCTGGCATCAACGACTACCACAACTACTTTCAGCGCCTTGACCCAAGCATCGAAGCGAGCATTTTTGTCGACAACTATGATTTAATGAATCAATTGATGGATCGTTGCTACACGGTTCGCTATCGACCTGTAAGACCTGATGACGGCCACGCCAAAGTGACGTTGGAAGCGGCGTTGATCACCAAATCATCACGTCGCAATTCGGCTAAAACCAAATGGTTGATGAACATCATTGAGCCCATCATTCTTAATCAAGCGTTGAACTGGCAGCAGTAACGTGTCAATCAAATAGAAAGCAATAAAAAAAGCGCGCTGTGATTCACAGCGCGCTTTTTTACGTCAAGAAATCATTACAAAGCAGAGAGGTAAGCTTTGTATGCTTTCAAACGTACGGTTGCACCACCAATGATGTCCATGAAACCGAGCATCTGGTGCGGCTTTTTCGCCGATACCCAACCTGAACCGGTTGCACCGATTGGGATGTTGTAACCTTCTGGTTCTACAAATTCGATGACAATGGTACGGCCGTGTGAGCCCATATTGTTACCGACGTGCTGACGAACATGTTGGGAACCGTTGAAGACAGACACTTGCGCTTCACCGGTACCGGTTGTGATGCTGTGTACGCGGCCACGGAAGATTTCACCTGGGTAAGCATCGACGTAAAACTCAGCAAACTGACCAATTTCGATGCCGCTGTATGTTTGATCGGCGATACGCATTTCAACAAACTTTTTGCTGGTATCGTACAGGTGCATGTTACCAATGCGTGTACCTTGAACGATGTTGGTGATGCCTAGCTGACCATCAAACGGCGCGCGGATTTCACGGCGATCGTTTTGCCAATCAGCGGTGGCGATCTGTGCTTCAATATTAAGGATTTGCGCATTCACCGAGGCGATCTTCGCTTCCGTGGTCTCAATGCGAGTACGGGTGTCGTCGCGCTGGGCTTCGTTAGCAAAATCTTTCAGTTTATTGAGACGGTCGAGCGTTTTACGATCGTTGTCCATCTGGCGCACCAGTGCGAGAATTTCCGCTTCCGCCGCTGATTTTTGCGCGTTTAGGCTTTTCATTTGAGACACGGTATCTTCGGTTCTCAGCGTGTAAATCAAGTCGCCTTTTTTCACGTGTTGGTTGTGCGTGACATACACTTGATCGATCTCTTGACCAAGCAGTGGGCTAAGTACCGCGTGCGGCGCTTTAACTGTGGTACTGTCAGTCAGGTCCGCAGGCGACCAAAAGCGGTGAGCGGTAAACAGCGCTATCGCGATGAAAAAGCCTGTCCCGATCATGATAGCCGCGTTGCGTAGTGTCCATTGCACCACACCCGCCTTCACCAAGATCCAACAGATCAGAACGTAAGGTAGCATAATTTCTTTCATGGATTAGTCCTCGACGCGTGCTTGGCTTTCAGGCTTGCGGCCATTGCGAATAATGTTAGAGATTTCGTTGGCTAACACGTCCCAACGAGCGAATGCGATGATGATGGCAAGAACCCACCATGTTTTGTCGATGAACAGGCCACAAAGAGACAATGCAAAAACGATTTGAGTGTGCGCGCTCGACATCTCCGCCGCTTTGTGAACCGCGACTTCGTGAAGTTGCCAAAGTAGGTAGGCGACATAGACGATCAACGCGACGGTAACAAAGAAAACGAAGCCCATGAAGATTTCAGAATCGAGTAGGCGCAAAATGGTGGGATAACCGCCAGAAAAGTACTCTTCAGGGAGTGATTTACCGTGAATGCGACCCAGCTTTGAGAGAGCAAGCGAGGAGCCAACAAGGACGGAAATGGCGACCACAGCTTTGATAATGAACAAAGCTATGTACTTGACGATCCTAATGAATTTTGCACCCGCTCCTTGATTGGATGCTTCGCTTTTTGATGGATTCATGAGCTATATTGCCTTGGTAATTATTCCATCAGCGATAATACAAGAATCTTATGTGCGATTCGGAATAACGGATATTCTGAATCTATATCACAGAATAACACATTGTTTTCACCTCACATACACAGCGATATTTATGAAATACATCTCTATTGGTTATGTTTTAGCGCACAGCAGTATGGTCAAAATGGTCATGGCGAATGAAATGATCGATTTGCTGGGTCACAAAGCGGCTGAATATTAAACTGGTGTGACTGTAATCTTTGGCAATGTGATCAGTCATACCATCGATTTTGGTCTCTTCGAGCGTCACCGTACCATCGGAGGCGACGCTATTGTCCATCATCAACAAGGGGCGTGCGCCGACGGGCAAGGTACCGGCGATGCTGCCTAGTTTTTGTGGTACTCGCCAGACACTCTCCTCATGTTGAGTGAGCCCAAATTCAGGTGCGTTGCCTAAAATGGCGCCGATACCGAGCTTCTGTATTCGCGTTGCGATAGAGGCGCCTTGAAGCGGCGAGCCAATGGCGACAACGTGTGAGATCTCATCTGTGCTCGGTTGGGTCGATTCTAGGTAGTGTTTGACAATCAATCCTCCTAAGCTGTGACCGACCAACACATTGGGTTGATGGCGGCTAAGCGCTGAACTAATGTCAGAAAACACAACTTGCTCATTGATTGCCACACTGTTGTAGCTGACCGTCTTTGTGTCATAGCCAAGGTCTCGTAACCGCTGACTGAGTGGCAGCATTGCCAGGCCATGCATATAGAGTCCATGTAATATCACGATGTTCACAACTGCCTCCCAAGAGAAATCCGCGAAATAAAATGAAGAGTAAAAAGTGGGCGGAAAACAAAATGATGGCCAAGGACTATGATGACGCGCCCGGCCGCCAGAGACAAGAGGGGCTGGCAATGAATGTGTTGCGTGATTAACTAGCGGATGGTTTGCTTGATGGTCATATCGTTACGCTTACTTGATCCAATCAAAAAGCCCCTTGCGAAGCAAGGGGCGGAAGCGGTTATTTGGCGGCTTTTTTAGCTTGCTCAACCCAAGAGTCAAACAGCGAGCGGTTGGCTTTTATCCAACCTTCAACGTGGGCCTCTATGTCCGCTGAGCTGTTTTTACCTTTGCTCATCATCATATTTTGTGCACTGATATGATTGATATCGAGTTTCATGATTTCAAACAGCTTGGCCGCAGCAGGATTTTGATTGGCGAACGTCTTGTTGGCGACGATTTTCATCGAGTTCATCTCGAACCCGTAGTTTTTGCCATTCGGCAGTGAGGTGTCGACGTCTTTGCGCTCGCCGGGTAAGGCAGAGAAAGGGACTTCCAGCCAAACGACATCTTTGCCTGGGACCAGAACGCCACTTACCCAATACGGTGTCCAAGTGTAATATAGGATTGGCTCACCTTTGTTATAGCGTGAGATGGTGTCGGCAATAATGGCAGCGTAGTTACCTTGGTTGTGCGTCACCGTATCACGGAGTTTATAGGCGTCGAGTTGCGCTTCGACCACCATTTCACAGCCCCAACCTGGGTTACAGCCAGTAAGATCAGCCTTGCCGTCACCATTAGCATCAAACAGCTTAGCAATTTTCGGGTCTTGCAGCTGGCCGATGTTGGAGATATTGAACTGTTCCGCGGTCTTTTTATCAATCAAATAACCTTGAGCCGCACCACTGACGTATTCGCCTTGGCGGTAGAATACGTCATCGCCGCCCGCCATGGTGTATTTATCGGCATGCAGAGGGAACCAACCGACGGCAAGAAATGTGGCATCGCCTTTCGCTACTGAGGTGTAAGCGACGTTGTAATCCACCTCTTTTGGCTCAGCCACGTCGTAGCCAAGTTCTTCGAGTGCACGACTGACGACCAGTGTTTGGAAGGTCTCTTCGGCGACGGTAGATTGCACCGGTTGTACCGCGATCCCTTCGCCCGGTAGCGATGCAGCAAAAGCAGCACCTGATAATACCAAGGCCGAGGCCGATGTCAGTTTGAATGTCTGTTTCCATAGATTATTCATTGTTGTTTCTCCCTAAGTGAAGTTCCTTGTTTTTGACTGCGTGGGCTGAGTGACTGCCTCGTGCAAGCTTGATCACTGCGCCAACAGGACCAGTGTGATACCAACGGCGCTTGGTATTGCCTGCGTTTTCGCCCAGTGCTTGGGTAATGCGATCAAGCAGTATGGCAAGAATGACGATGCCCAATCCGCCTACGGCGGCTAAGCCCATATCTAAGCGACCTATGCCGCGCAGTACCATTTGACCCAGACCACCGACCGCGATCATCGATGCAATCACCACCATAGAGAGTGACAGCATTAAGGTTTGGTTTACGCCGGCCATAATCGTAGGCAGCGCTAGCGGCAGTTGGATGCGATACAGCATTTGCTTCTTGTTGGCACCAAAGGCGTGCCCTGCTTCAATCAAGTCTTTGGGCACTTGAACGATGCCGAGTATGGTGAGCCTGACCACAGGTGGCAGCGCGAATATGATCGTCACCACAACGCCGGGCACATTACCTATACCAAAGAGCATGACAATCGGCACCAAGTAGACAAAGGCTGGGGTGGTTTGCATCGCGTCGAGCAGTGGCCTGACGACTTTCGCGGCAGTTGGGTTACGAGCCAATGCGATGCCTAAAGGTAACCCTATGAGCAAACAGAAAAAGACTGAAGTGAGTACCAAGGCCAAGGTGGTCATCGCTTGGCTCCACGCACCAATCAGACCGATAGTGAGCAGCGAAACCAAGGTCGCTACGCCCAGACGCCAATTTGAAAACTGCCATGCCAAAAGAAACAAGGCGAGTATCATGAATGGGGCAGGAGTGGAGACAAGCGCCAGTTCGAATGAGCTCAGGATCAAGTCGATGGGAACGCGGATCGCTTGGAAAAGCGGGCGACCGTGTTCGACCAGCCAGTTTAGGCCCGTCTCAACCCACGCATCGACGGGCAAGAGCGCCTCGTTGAAGGGGTGCATTAAATCGAGCGCTTGAGTTTGCGTCACTTCGGATGTAAGCCAGTCTGCGCCCTCGTCGGATGTCGCCGTTGCCCAAGGATCCGATGGTGTTGTGTTGTCTGCCGTGGTTTGCGACCACGGGTCCGTTTGAGAAGTTTCTTCTGACACCGCGTTACTCCTTATCTAGCGTCTGTAATAGGCGAGATTTGGTGATGACTCCATAGTAGTGGCCGTCTTCTCCAATGACCGGTACGGCATATGGTGAATCGGCAACGATACCAAGAATGTCATTGATGGATTGCTCGGGTGACAATGTCACCTCGTCATCTATTTGAGCACTGGTTAAAGATCGCTTCTCTTTGTGCGCTTGGCGCAGCGAGTCGAGAGAGACGATGCCGGAGTAGCGGCTAGCACGATCGACCACAATGCCAAATTCGCGGTCGTGATTCATCAGCATTTGCAGCGCTGAGCCGGGACCATCGTGCTCAGATTTTTTAAACACGGCGGTCGGCTGTTTTCGGGCGATGTCTTTCGCTGTGAGGACGCTGGCCACATTGACGCCTTTGAAGAAGGCTTCAACGTAATCATTGGCAGGGTTGTTGAGAATATCATCTGGTGTGCCGACTTGGACCACTTGTCCGTCTTGCATGATGGCAATGCGATCTCCAATTCGCATCGCTTCATCAAGATCGTGCGATATAAATACGATGGTGCGTTTATCATCGTTTTGAAGACGAATCAGTTCGTCTTGCATTTCGCTACGGATCAGCGGGTCAAGGGCGGAGAAGGCTTCGTCCATCAACAGAATATCAGGGTCACAGGCTAGCGCCCGAGCCAGTCCGACACGCTGCTGCATACCGCCAGAGAGCTCATCGGGGAAGGAATCCGCATAGCTTTCTAAGCCGACGCGCTCTAGTGCCGATAGAGCACAGCGATTTCGCTCTTCCAAACTAATACCAGCGAGTTCTAGGCCAAAAGCGGCGTTCTCAACCACAGTCATGTGAGGCATTAGGGCGAAGTTTTGAAACACCATGGAGATGTTGTGGCGACGGACTTCTCGCAGTGCCTGCTCTGAAATCGAAGCAATGTCATTGCCTTTAAACAGAACACTGCCACGTGTTGGCTCAATCAATCGATTGAGCAGTCGCACTAAGGTGGACTTGCCAGAGCCCGATAGACCCATGATGACGAAGATCTCGCCTTCATTGATCGAGAGTGAGACATCATTGACCCCGACAGTGAGGCCAGTTTTGTCGAAGATAGTGTCTTTATCCAACCCTTTTTCCAACAGGTCGAATGCGTGATTGGGTTCATCACCAAACACTTTGTACAGTCCCTTTACTTCCAGTATGGGATCCATCAAAGATTTCCTTTTTTGCTCAAAAACGTTAGTACACTAAACAATATTTAATGGAATTTCAAATCGGAGGTGATAAAAATCACATAACCAAATCGGTCTGTTAATGAGTTTTTTGTCACTATATGTCGGTTTCTTTGCTTTTTTTGTGATGATTGATAGGTTGTGAATAGGGCCGTACGCTAGTGTTGAATAGCGATGTACAACCCTTGAGAAGCGGTTTTTATTTGAGGTGTAATCAATCTTCTTGGGCAGCGTAAAACGCAGCAACATCGCGCAAGTCTTGTTCGTTGAGTTTGGAAAGTTGCGCTTTCATCATCTGCGCGAGTGGGCCAGTTCGCTCATCTCGTTGATAGGCACGCATCGCGTTGAACAGGTAAGTGGCATCTTGACCGTTGAGATTAGGGTAATTGGGATTGGCGCTTTGGCCGGTGCTGCCGTGACAAAAAACGCAACTGGGTGATTTGACTTGTCCAAGCTGCGCGTCGCCGAAAGGTTTCGCATGTGCCCCGCTAGCGAGTGTTAACGCGGTGCTAGTGGCCAGCAGGCATACGTGGCGTATCCATCGATTCATTTGTACTCTCAATGTCGGTGTGTGTGGACTGAGAATAACGCTTCCCCTAGGGGGAAGCTCAATGGGCGAGATCAAAGCACACGTTGAATGTGCGCGCAGAGTGTGGAAATGTCGTCTTGGGTCACATCTTTGTGAGTAACAAAGCGGATGGGATTGGATGGTGTGATGAGAATATTCTCTTTGGCCAACGCTTCTGCGATGGCCTCTATATCAAGGTGTTTCTCTAGTTTGGCAAAGACGATATTGGTTTGCACGAATTCTGGATTGACTGAAAAACCGGGCAATGTATTTAGGGTATGCGCGAGCTGTTTGGCGTTGGCGTGGTCAATAGAAAGCTGAGCTACCTGCTCAGTCAGCGCTAATTTACCTGCAGCGGCCAATATGCCGGCTTGACGCATGCCGCCACCGAGCATTTTTCGGATGCGTCGTGCTTTGGCAATGTAGGCGTGACTGCCGAGCAGCAATGAGCCCACAGGCGCTGCAAGACCTTTAGAAAGACATACGGTCATGGAGTCGAAGTGACGTGCGATCTCAGTGACATCAACATCCAACGCGACGGCGGCGTTGTATACGCGAGCCCCGTCTAAATGCAGGCTTAAGCCGTGTCGGTCGACAAATTCTCGCGCTTGTGCCAGGTAATCGAGTGGCAGAACTTTACCATTAATGGTGTTTTCCAAGCTCAGTAAACGGGTTTTAGCAAAGTGACAATCATCGGGCTTGATGGCGGCTCGAAGTTTGTCGAAATCGAGAGTGCCATCCGGGTTGTTTTCAATCGGCTGGGGCTGAATTGAGCCAAGCACCGCAGCGCCACCTGCCTCATAGCGATAGTTGTGCGCTTGTTGTCCACATAAGTACTCGTCGCCACGTTCACAGTGTGCCATCAACGCTAGTAGGTTGGCTTGCGTGCCAGATGTGGTAAAAAGTGCCGCCTCAAACCCATGACGCTTGGCCGCGAAGGACTCAAGTTCGTTGACGGTCGGGTCATCGCCGTATACATCATCACCAACAGCGGCGTGGGCCATCGCTTCGCGCATGGCTGGAGTGGGTTGAGTCACGGTGTCAGAGCGAAAATCCATAACCTATCCTTATTAATGAGGGAAAACGAAATTCAAGAGAGATAGCCGCACAGTTTCGCTTTGCTGATGCATGCGATGGTTTTGGCGTCGGTGATCTCACCAGAAATGATGCGTTGTTCGATGTCGCGCAGCGATAAAGTCAGTACCTCAATCACTTCATCATCATCGCACGTTAAGTGTTTAGAAGCTGTGAGACCTTTGGCCACAAAAAGGTATTGAATCTCATCACAAAAACCTGCGAGCGGTGTGACTTGCCCTAAAGAAATCCACTCTGAGGCGCGATAGCCCGTTTCTTCTTCCAATTCACGTGAAGCGCAGTCGACAATGGCTTCGTTCGCTTCTAGTGTGCCTGCTGGGAGTTCAAGTAGCCACTTTTTAAGCGACGGCCGATATTGGTTCAGCATGACGATATCACCATTGTCATCGATAGGCAGCATAACCGCCGCGCCCGGGTGAGATATCGTGGTATGGGTAATCTGTTGACCATTGGGTAAGGTCACGGGTTCTTCAATAAGAGCAATCCGTTTCCAGGTGTGAATCGTGGTTTGTTTGTCCATTGGGTATGTGGTGTCCCTAGCATGTTGACCCTACCTTACCCATTTCGGCACCCGATGAAAAGTAATGAAGAGCGATGCGTTGGAATGGATTAATAACTCGGTGTGATGAATCGCGCAAATATGCAAACATTGATTACAGAAAATTAAGTAAAAAGCGAATCTGATATAACAAAGGGCTGATTATAATAAACTATACTTGTAACAAAGTAATAACAAATGTATAAAGCACGTTATACATTACGCTCGCTTAGCGCCCCGAGGATCGCCCAATAATGTTCAGTCAAAATAGAGTCCCCCACTCGCAGAAAGCGTTACTGTCGGAACGAATCAATAAGTTGGCTCACGCCCTATCTGACGGTGTCTACGAACGTGAAGATACCATCAAAATGTGTTTACTTGCGGCCCTGGCCGGTGAAAGCGTTTTTCTACTGGGCCCTCCAGGCATAGCAAAAAGTTTGATTGCTAAGCGCTTGATTCAAGCGTTTGATAACTCGTCCTATTTTGAATATTTGATGACACGTTTTTCTACACCAGAAGAGGTGTTTGGCCCGCTAAGCATACAAGAGCTGAAAGACAATGGCCGCTACGTGCGTCTGACCAATGGATATTTACCTACCGCGCAAGTCGTCTTTCTCGATGAGATATGGAAAGCCGGCCCCGCCATTCTCAATACACTCTTGACCGTGGTGAACGAGAAAACATTTAAAAATGGCAGTGATATTGAGAAAGTGCCCATGCGTCTTTTAGTGTCGGCATCAAACGAATTGCCCGATGAGGACAGTGGTCTAGAGGCACTCTATGATCGCATGCTGGTGCGTTTGTTTGTTAATCGAATTCAAAATAAGCAAAACTTCAAATCCATGCTCACCGTTGGCACGAAGCAAGAAGCCAAAATTCCAGAAGGCTTGGCGATTACCGATGAAGAATACCACCTCTGGCAGCAAGAGCTTGATACGCTTGAGCTGAGCGATGATGTGTTTGAAAAGCTGTTTGAACTCAAAAGCTTACTTGAGAAAGAGACTGGCGAAGTGCCCGGTTCGAGCGTGGATAAGGACATGTATGTGTCTGATAGACGCTGGAAAAAAGCCGTTAAGCTGTTGAAAGCCAGCGCCTACTTTAATGGCCGCGATGCGATCAACGCATTGGATCTGTTGCTGCTACAAGATTGCTTATGGAACAGCCCTGAATCTCGTGATGTTGTGCGCCGCGTCATTCGTCAGTTTGCGCTCAATTACGCGTTTGATCAGCAAAAGGTAGAGCAGCAAATTACCCTCTGCCGTGAAACGCTGCAAGACGTTCAAGAAGAACTCGAAGAGACGTTTGCTATTCAACTCTCTCTTGAATCTTCAACGGGATTACTGAAGAAGCAGGTTCAGTCGTACGATTTCTCCGATGCACGTTTATATAAAGTGGGTGTGACTCCGGGGCTTATCAAGTTGGTCCTTCTTCAGGCCAATATGTCGGTGTCTGAATCCGAAAAAGGCGACAGTCGTTGTGTGTTCGTCAGTAAACCTGATCTCGAGAAACTGGTTCGTGATGGCCACGGCGAAGTGAGCGGTTATGTCAATCAATCTACCGCGATTTGTCGTCTCCGTTTTGATGTGGATGCAGCCAATAACTTAGTCATTAAAGACATTGCGAATCGCGCAGTATTGTTGACCCCTGTCACGAGTGAAGGGCTAGACCAAGACCGCTTCCAAACTTGGTTAACGCGTTCAGAGGAGGCGTTGAAATCGTTAGAAGAAGCAGAGCATCGCTTGCGTAAAGCGCGCTCCAGTTTCCACGCTGCACTGCCACACAACTTTATCGACGAGGCGATCCCTCGTGAGATGGAAGCTGGGCTACAAGGTTTAACCCAAGCATTGGAAGCGGCCAAATCAGAGAGCGAAAAAGCGCTTTATCGATTGCAAACTTTGCCACCGGTTTTTGAGTAAGGGGAAACGTTGTGCTGGGTGCAGATGGACTTAATTTAGCATTAATGATCGCCGATTCGGGCATCGTTGAAAGCGCGATGAACGATATTGTTGCGCGCTCACAAGTGATGATCATGGCTGAGAACCGAGGAATGAAATCCTCGGTGAAAAATCATCTGTTGAAATGGCGCGGCAGTGTCAAAAAGCGCATCACTAAGGTGTGTGAAACGGAACGTTTTCAACAAGAGCTCGCGCTGTATCAAGAAGTCATTTATTGGGACGAAGCGAGGTTTCACGCTCAATTGCCTGAGGTCATTAAAAAGTTGGAATGGCACTCAGCGTTTTACATGCAGGCGAGGCGTCTTGTAGAGAAGAATAAAGGGGTTAAGAACCCGATGTTCGCCCACTATTTCTGCGATCAATGGTACAAAAGCTTGGTAGATGCGATAAAAGCTGCCCAGTTGAGTGAGCTAGAAGCGAGCAAAGAAAAAGCCCTCAAAGATCTCTATCAACGCATGGAAACCATGAAAAACATGGATAACGTTGCGAAAGAGGGAGACGAAGCGAGTATTGGGCGTCTGTGGGATATGGCTGCGGCGAAGCTGAGTAAAACTGATCTCGGCACCATGAAAAAACACGCGGAGTTTTTGAAAAAGAACAGCGGACTACAAAAAATTGCAGAGCAACTCGGCCGCATGGCGGGGCAAGTCAATGATCCTGATTTAAACCAAGCACCAGTGGAAGCGATTGAGGTCGTGGAAGAGAAAACCGACGAAGCGACAGATGACATTGTCGGTATCCACGAAAGTGATGATCTCAACAAGCTACTGCCCAACGAGACGATGTTTTTGGCATACCCAGAGCTTGAGGTGGTTTTTTACAAGCACCTAGCGGATAAGCGTTTGATGAATTATCGCGTGCAAGGGAAAAATCGCACGTTGCGAAAAGTGACGGCTCAACAGCCTGACAGTAAAAGTATTGAGATTGAAAAAGGACCTTTTATCGTCTGTGTGGATGCCTCTGGCTCTATGAAAGGGGCGCCAGAGCAATGTGCCAAAGCGATGGCCTACGCCTTAATGCAAATCGCACTGGCGGATGATCGCGATTGCTTTGTTATTCTGTTTTCTACGGAGCAGATTACCTACGAACTGACACGTCAAGATGGTTTGCGTGAAGCGAGTGATTTCTTGTCGTACAGCTTTCACGGCGGCACGGATCTCGAGCCTGTGATTCTTAAATCGATTGATTTGATGAGCAGTGAAAAGTACAAAAACGCCGATATGGTGGTGATTTCGGACTTTATTGCCCCGAAACAGTCACAAGAGGTACTGGATAAGGTCGCGGGCTTAAAAGAGAACAAAAACCGCTTCCACGCCTTGAGCGTGTCAAAGTATGGAAACCCAGAGCTGATGAGCATGTTTGATCATTGTTGGTCTTACCATCCAAATCTAGTCGGTAGATTGATGAAGAAATGGTAACGCCATAGTCTGCCCCAGATCATTATCCAAGTTGATTGAACAATGCCTCGCTTTCGCGGGGCATTGTCGTTTTATGACTTGCTAATTTATATGTGTATGGAAAATTCCGCGCGGCGATCCATTTGTGATATAAATCAATTTATGTGCAATTTAGCGGACTACTTCTCGCCAACGCAATGATAAGTTTGTATATTTATCAGATAATTATTCGCTGAATGTCACATTTTTTTGCCTTTTTATGCTACCAAGGGGAAATGAGACCACTCAGTACGTTTGACGTATTTTCCTTGCGTGGTTTTTCACATGGACAGTAAAGAAAAAAAAGTAGTTAGACATTACCTGTTCTTCTTTTTAGCCAGTTTATCGTTTGCGCTTGTGACTTTTGCCATCATTCGCTCACCGCTAAATCAAGCCTCTTTCCAGGTACTAGGCCACGCAAATATTGCGCCGCTTACCGCAGGAAACAATGACGCGGGTGCTAAGTTACTCAATGTCTCTGAACGAGGTGTGTCGATACGTTGTAGTGATGCACCTCAAGCAGAGCTTGACATGTGCGGCATCGTATTCCCATTACCTCATGACGTACAAAATGGCCATTTTTTGTCCCTCAGTACAAAAGCAACACTGAATGTGGAGGTTGAGTCGCTTTGGTCGGGTAGCACAGAGCAGCCGGGGGTCACGATCTTTGCTAAATCCTTATTAACTAAGGAGAAGTCCGAGCATTACGCTGTCAAAGATACCAAATATCAAGCTGTACGGTTTGAACCTAAAAGCACCCAGTCTATCCCTTTGAGTCGATTTCGGGTCGAAACGTGGTGGGAGGAGCTGTTTGATATCCCTTATGAGCAAGCCGATTTAGATTTTAGCCGACTCGTTGCACTTGAGTTCTACACTGGAGGTGTTCCTGTAAAAGCGGACGGAGAGTGGGGGATGACGATTAAAAGCCTCTCGTTTAGTTGGCAAATCCACAATGAATCAACGTTTGTTAAAGTGATGTTTTTTTATTGGCCGCTTCTTCTCGTGGGCTGTTTGGCACATTACCTTTTTTATACTAAGTCACTCCTGATCCTTGCCAAGGATAATGTTTATAGAGACAAGAAAACAGGCTTTTACACGGTAGAGCACTTTGTCAAAAATTATTCAGCTCTAGCCCAATACAATGAACCCGTGAGACTGTACTTGGTCAAGATCAGCAACTATCACGCCTTAAACCACCATTTTGGTAATCCTGCGGTCATCAAAGTTATGGAACGAATGTGGCAAAAAATGGTGCGAGAATTATCTAATCATAAGCTGACGATTTATCGGGTGACAGAAGATGAATTGTTGATCGAGTGTGTGGGTGAGAATTTAACTTCTCAGCAGTCTCAGTATTTACTTGATTTGAATGATTTAGGTGTCAATCTTGATGGGATTGGTCATCTAATGCTGGAAATCGTCATTGGCTACCTATCCAGTGACTTTTTACCTGAAACGGGCGTGAAAGCATTAGAGCGAGCGCGATTTGCTGTCAATATTGCCAAGCGAAATGAGCAGCGATCCGCCGAATTCAACTTCGATACTATGATGGCTCATGAAGAAGAGTATCAAATTGCAGACAGTGTGCGTATGGCGCTACAGAGTGAGCAGTTCTACTTGCTGTTTATGCCGATATACGATGCCGAGAGAGAGCAAATTGTTGGCGCGGAAGCACTGTTGAGGTGCCATTCGGAGAGTTTACGTCAACTCTCACCTGAGGTGTATATTACGGTCGCAGAACAATATGGATTGATTCGTGACATTGATCTTTGGGTTGTCGAAGCGTGCTTTAAAACATATCAAACCTATCGTGATAAATTGCCGGATGATTTTCGGTTGTCTATCAACATTTCATCACGAGAACTTCTTGATAAACAATTTATCAACGATTTTAAACGCCTACTTCGCCAGTATCGTGTACCAGAGCGTTTAGTTTGTTTAGAAATCACGGAAACCTTCTTTGTTCAGATGAAAGATTTCCATCTCAAAAGTATTGAGATTCTGCGTGAAATTGGCTGCCATGTTTCTCTGGATGATTTTGGTACCGGTTACACCTCTTACAACCATCTGGTTAATATCCCAGTTGATGAAATTAAAATTGATCGTAGTTTTGTCAATCAAATGGACACTGTCCAAGGTAAGGCCATTATCGAATCCATGATAAAGATAGCAGACTCGTTCAAATATGATGCTGTTGCGGAAGGTATTGAAACACAGAAACAATTTACTGAACTTCGAGCCATGGGATGTCGTTACTATCAAGGTTACTGGTTCTCGAAGCCGATCTCGATTGACGCGCTATGTTGTTTTGTAGATAAACCGGTTCACCTCACTTCTTAAATGGCCTGTACCCATAATTTTTAGATGGTTAATAGATATGTAATTCATTGAATTAACGAATGAAAAAACTACTATGCATTTAGTTTTATAGTCTAAACTAAAGCATGAGTTGGCTATGGAAGCAAAGCAATGAGAATTACAGATAAATCCTTGGTTGAGCAACAACAGATCTCAGAATCTGAGCTCAAACAACGGCTTCAGTTATTTCGCCTAACGTCGAGTGAGCTAGTGGAGCTACGTTCACTGAAAGGCGTGATAGTTCGCCAGTTAGATTCAATCGTTGCGGGCTTTTATGAGCACCAGACGAACACCCCTGATGTAGAGACTTTAATTGGTGATGCTGGTACTTTGCAACGCTTGATGAGCGCTCTGCGTCAGTATGTGATTGATTTGTTTTCTAAAGAGGTCGATCTCGACTACGTTGAGCATAGATTGAGAATCGGGTTGGTACACAAACGAATTGGCGTTGATCCAAAACTCTACTTGTCTGCCGTCAGTTACCTCAAAGAAGTGCTTTCATCGACGATCCGCTCGAATATTTCTGATATCACCATAGCCAATTATCAATGCGAAATTTTAAGCCGTTTGATGGATTTTGATGTCTCTTATATCTTTGATACTTATATAAAAAGCATGATGAATGAAATCGAGATGGAGCGGAATAAATCCTACCAATACGTCAATGAATTGGAGGAGATGGTCAGGGAAAGGACCAAGCACATTGAACTGATGGCAAGCCAAGATCCTCTCACCAATTTATACAATAAACGCGCATTTGAAGAAGTGGCAGAAAAGCTCTTCACAGAGTGTCATGAGCACGGAGATGGTATCACCGTGCTCTATATGGATATCGATAATTTTAAGGCGTTTAACGATAACTTTGGTCATGAGGAGGGGGATAGCGTTTTGATTGCGGTGGCGGATGCCATTCGAGGGATTTCTAGGGGCATTGACAAAAGCTTTCGCTTTGGCGGCGATGAGTTCGTTGTGTTGATGCCAAGCTGTAAAAAGCAAGATGCGCAGAAGACCTATGTGCCACGTCTGATTGAACGTCTGGCGGAAATCCGCGATGACGTCTCGATCAGTATTGGTGTCTCTGAATCAACGGCGAACCACCCATTGTCGATGCGAGACGCGGTCAGACTCGCCGATCAACAGATGTATCGTGATAAAAAAAGCACAGTGAGGCAGCCAAATCGCAGGTCATCACCAGTATTGTCAGTAAGCAAAAGTCGACATAACAGCGGCGTTCACTGAATGGCGAGTCCCGCTATTTCACAAACGACATATCAAACTCGGTTGATCGGTTTCGTCCGGATTCTTTGGAATAGTAGAGCGCTTTGTCTGCATGTTGTAACCAGGTTAGGTGGTTGGGTTGTTGTTCGGTCAACTCGCACACCCCGAGGCTGATGGTGTAGCGAACAGAGTACCCTTCGCACTCGACAATCGACTGTTCGATACGTTTTCTAAGGCGCTCGGTAAAATAGAGCGCTTGCTCAGAGCACGTACCTGGTAAGATAACCGTAAACTCTTCACCGCCGTAGCGGCCACAAATATCACTGCCACGAGAGGCTTTGATGAGCTCTTTTGCCGTGTGGCGGATCACCATGTCCCCGACAGTATGACCATAGTTATCATTAACTCGCTTGAAGTGATCAATATCGAAAATAACCAGTGACGCTGGTTTCCCGGTCACTTTAGCGTGATCAAACTCTTGCTGAAGACAATTTTCCCAGTAGGCACGATTGTAGAGTTGAGTTAAGCCGTCTGTGCGACTGAGATCCGACAGTTTTTGATTGGAATCGATGAGGTGGGTTTTGTTTTTCGCTACGTCCGTGACGTCATTGATGATAAGACTGACGTGAGAGACTTCGCCGTTCACTGACGTTAAAGGGGAGAAGGTGATGTTTTGGCGCATCTCAGGTAAGCCGTTGGAGATTGGGCTGAAGTTTTTGAATTTGAACAGGTAAGGGCGGTCTTCCCAGCAAGAGAATCCGCGGCTGTTCAAACGAAACGAGGTGTCGACTTTATTACGCAGCCAAGTTTCAGGTAAGTCTTGCATAACGTCAAACAACACTTTGCCAATGATTGCTTCGGCGCGAATGCCACTGTACGACTGCATAAACGAATTCCACGCCAAGACTCGGTAGTGCTTATCCAAGACGATAAGCCCTGCATCCAGTTCGCCGATGATCTGCATCGCCCAGTGAAAATCCCCCATATCATGCTTGATCACATTACACACTCCAATACGGATTCGATGGACTTCATTGAGTCATTGTCCATAAGGAAAATCACGTCACAGGCGACATCGAGATTTTCGGCGTGATAAACAAACTCAATGGTAAAAATCTCTTGCTCGTAGCCGTTTAAAAACTGAGAGCAGCTTAGCGCTCGTTGTAGCGGCTCTTTTTCCAGCACGATGGGCTGGCGCAAAGAGATAGCAATGTCGAGCTGCTTACTAAATGACACCAAAAACGAGGAGACTAATAAGTTAGCAATATCCAGGATCGCTTCGTTGGTTTCGGCATGAAAGTTGTCAACCGTGACAGCCGAAAATTGATCAATGCCTTGTCCATGTAAGCAGACGAGCGCCTCACCATTGATGCCATTGCCAACAAAGCGCTGTGAGACGGCGCGATATTCTGCATTGTTGACGATGTCTTGAATCGTCATTTTGAGTTCTGATTGATGCAAGGAGGCAACGTTGGGCAAAGGCATTTCAATAAATCGCCCGGTTTGTTCTGCAATGAGCGAGGCACTGGCACCGAGAGCGATATTGCTGATCTCTTTGATGTTATTGAGTAGCTCGTGAGCGGAGAGCTGCCGTGTGGGCTGTGTGTGTACCGAAGGGCACACTGGGATCCCATAGCGTTCAAATACCGCGTGAAGATCCATCGCGCTGAACGGCTTCTCAATGAAGTCGTGGGCGCCGAGTTCCCGGCAGCGCTGTTTTGCCTGATTTTGAATATCCCCTGATACCACGATAATCTGGGTCGGGTGCGCATGGACAGGTAGCGAGGCAAGCACTTCGAAACCATCCATGACAGGCATGGTCAAATCGAGGAACAGGACGTCGATAGGCTCAGATGCAAGGCGCTCTAAAGCGCTCTTTCCATTTTCTGCTTGGTAAAGAGTGATTGCCTGTGTATCAATGTTCGATAAAATCGCTTTGCGCGCGATTTTAGAGTCATCACAAACCAGAATCTTCATAAGATGATGGTTGACCCAGTCGTCGTTGCCATAAAATCAAACCCTCTCGGCTTGCATTGGTATCAATAATGAGACATTGCTTCAAAATTGCTGCGGGTTAGTAAACTCTTTTGCTATTGATTTTTCGAGTTATTTTTTTCTATCAGTAAAAGAAATTAGACTTTACGCACATATTACACTTGTATAAGTGTTTGGTTGGTTATGGTTTTTGTGTGTTTGATGTGCCACATGAATCGTGTCTACATTGAAATACTGAGTGATTGGTTCATCTTCTCCTTTTGCCATCGAGGACGATCCCGTAGACTTGGCCCTTTATGACATAAGGAGCTTAACCAAATGGAACTCACCAACTTCATCCACACCCTTGAACACTCTCCGGAGACGATAGAGTTTGATCAGACCATGGCAATCATTGAGCGTTACTACACGTTTACGCCTACCGCGTTCACCAATGGTGACACCTTTAATGAGGTGAATCAGAACAATGGGTCTTGCAAGATTTTTGCGTTTGGCCAAAAGAATCAACTGTCAGAGTCACAAACCCTCGCTTGCTTTGGGCGTTATTATCGTGAAGATGTCCTCAATCATCCGGCAGGGGATGATCACGCGAACATCCGCAATTTTATGCAAACCGGTTGGCAAGGTGTGAATTTTGAAGGTCAAGCATTAGCAGATAAGGGGTAAGCGTCGTCAAAGACAGGCGAGAGGTGGACGACTATATTGGATGACCATTTCGAACAATGTCTGCTCCAATTGGCGCATTTGTCAGCGAACACGCCTAAAATAGGGATTTTTGTTTGACTCCTCGTGCTGAATACGTAAAGTAAGCGCCGAACACAGCACTGAGACTCAGTGCTGTTCTAAAAAGGCGCGTTGGCAGAGTGGCTATGCAGCGGATTGCAAATCCGTGGACCTCGGTTCGACTCCGGGACGCGCCTCCATTCTTTCTCTATCTTGTTATTCCATCAACTCAGACAATAGCTGATAAGAACGCAGTTTTTCGCTCTGATCATACACCATTGCGTTGACCATAATCTCATCGGCACCAGTCCGTTCAACCAGTGATTCAATAGCGTGTTTAACATGAGCTTTGTCACCATGAATCGACTCTCGCAACTGGGTTTCAACGTGCAGTTTTTCTTGCGCCGACCAAAGCGGTGCCATGCTGTGTACCGGAGCGGGCAGCTTTTCACGACGGCCGCGTACCATTTTCAAAAACTTCTGTTTTTCTGTCGTCGCCAAATACTCTGCGTGCGATTGGCTCTCTGCAACAATGACGTTAGCACCAATCATCACGTAAGGTTTTGCTAAGTGCTGCGACGGAACAAACTCATCACGATAATAAGCTAACGCTCGAGACATCGCGTCTGGTGCGAAGTGTGCGGCGAACGCAAAGGGCAGTCCTTTCTGCGCGGCCAAACGAGCGCTGTACGTACTCGATCCCAGCAACCAAATCGGTATTGACGTGTTGTTACCAGGATAAGCCGCAACGGGTTGGTTTTGGGATACGGGACCGAGAAAAAATGTCAACTCTTCTAGCAGCTCAGCGAAGTCGGGATCCATACGCTCTGGATCGCGCCTTAGCGCATGCATTGTCGGATAGTCGGTGCCAGGCGCTCGTCCCAGCCCAAGATCGATCCGCCCTGGGTAGAGCGCGTCCAATGTGCCAAATTGCTCTGCAATAACAAGGGGCGCATGGTTGGGCAACATAACGCCACCGGAGCCTAAACGGATCGAGTGAGTGTGAGCGCCGATATGGCTGAGCAACACACTGGTGGCGGCACTGGCAATATCAGGCATATTATGGTGTTCCGCCATCCAAAAACGGTGATAGCCCCAAGATTCGACGGCTTGCGCCAATTCAACTGAACGTTGAAAAGTCTGAGAGAAGTCTGTGCCGTCAGAAACGGGCGCCAAATCAAGAACGGATAAGCGTGGGAAAGACATAGATGAGTATGGCCTGTTGATGAATGTTATCTAACACATGGTGTCGAGTACGTAGGTTTAAAAGGGCAAATTTGCCCTTTCACTGTGGACAAATTTGTCCTTAATCTCCGCTTAGATGAGACGCGTGATCGCTGCTGCGGCAATACCTGCTGCGATTGCTGGCAACGGTTTTTTGGTGGTAAAGCTCACGATGGCAGTCACCAAAAGTGCAACGCGAGCCCCTATGTCACCTTCCACCGCTAAGGGGGCCAACAGCGCGATTAACACCGACCCCGACATAGCGGTGATAAATTGCTGCACTCGGTAGCTAATTGGTACAAACGACATGACGAACACGCCACCCCAGCGTGTGAGCAGGGTGATCAGTGCCATGGCGATAATAATGATTAACGTGCCTTGCCAATCGGTTGAGATCATCATGCTTGTTTCTCCGTCCAAAAGGCGCCGAGCAACCCTCCTGCGAGCGCGCCAACCACAACATGGCTATTGTCGGGCAAATAATAATAGGCCAGCAAGGATGCGCATGCGGCCACGCCCCAAATAACGAACATACGCAGGCTCTTAGGTCCAATTGCTACCATAGAGAGTAAAAAGCAGCCCATGACCATATCGAGGCCTAAACTGATTGGGTCACTGATCAAGTTGCCAAACGCATAGCCAAGCCAGGTGCCTAGCATCCAAAAAGACCACAACGCCACACCGCCACCGAGCAGAAGGCCGAGTCCTCTCTGATGGCGGCCAAACGCATTCATCGACATAGCCCAGTTGGCGTCTGAGGCAAATAACATAACGCCATAGCGTTTGCTGGCCGGAAGGTGGCGTAGCCAAGGGTAAAGGGTCGCCCCCATTAACAAATGACGCGCATTAATGGCAAAGACGGTCACTAAAACGGGAATCAACGCGACCTCTTGTCCCCACATCTCTAACGTCGCGAACTGTGACGCCCCTGCGAAGACTAATCCACTCATCAGCATAATGGATAACGGTTCCAAGCCGACTTGGACCGCAGCGACACCAAACGCAATACCGAAGATAATCACAAAGAATGACAGCGGAACCAGCTCTCGAAAACCGTTCCAAACATCATGACGAGTAAAATGGTGCAGCTCAGTGCTGTCCACTTGTTGAGTTTGAGTAATCATGACTTTTCCTAGCCCAGTGTGCAGTGAAGTGATTTGCCACTGATTTATTATAAGAGCGTCTATCAGTACCATGAATATGTGCTAGACGCAAAAGGGTTGTGACGATGAATATTTGCACGGATTGATGGCTTTTTATCTAAACGGTTCAGCGAGTTACAGTTTTTTGTTGACCGCTTCTCTCAATTCGTTAAAGTACACCTCGTTCTCACGGCAATCGCCGAAGAGAAATGGTGTAACCTTCGCATCTATTGCGTTGCCCTGGTGGTGGAATTGGTAGACACAAGGGATTTAAAATCCCTCGGCGTTCGCGCTGTGCCGGTTCAAGTCCGGCCCGGGGCACCATTAACTCAAGTAGAGCAGGCTTATCAAGTTGTAGATACAAAGGCGCGTTGGCAGAGTGGCTATGCAGCGGATTGCAAATCCGTGGACCTCGGTTCGACTCCGGGACGCGCCTCCATTCTTTCTCTATCAGAAACTCTCTTCTAAAGTTGGCGCAAAAATCGGCTTGTTGCGACTCTATTTTCCAATATTTTTCTTTGTGATTGATTTTTGAGTGACATACTCTTATCGAGCGACGTGTTAATCGTAACGTTCTCTCAAACAGATAAATGGAAAAAGCGCCGAGAGTATCGGCGCTTTTGTCTTATTCTCAGTAATCTAAAGGCTGCTGATGCGCACCTTATACTAGTGAGGTCAGCATCTCTTCACTGTACGGAGTGAGCGCTTGGCCCGATTTCACTTTTTCAACGTAATCTGGGTTGGCAATCAGAGGACGGCCAATCGCAAGTAAATCAAACTTGCCTGCTTCAATCGCCTCATTGCCGGTTTGAGCATCAAAACCACCCACGCCGATCAAGGTTTTCGAGTATTGAGCGCGCATGTATTGCGAGGCGGTACCGCCTAGGTGCTCAAATGCCATAGCGTCATCGAAAATGCCCACATGTAAGTAGGCCAAATCACGTACTTCGAGTTGCTTTAGCAAGTAATCGAATACGTCACGATCACGTGGGTCGGCCTCGACGTTAAAGTAAGCGCCAGGGGAGAGACGCAGACCAACGCGATCCGCGCCGATCGCTTCCACGACAGCGTCCATCACTTCTAGCGCAAAACGAGACATATTTTCCGCTGTTTGGCCATACTCATCATCACGTTGGTTGCTGCTGTAGTGAAGGAATTGGTCGATGAGATAGCCGTTTGCACCGTGGATCTCGACACCATCAAAGCCTGCTTCGATGGCGTTTTGAGAGGCCTTGGCAAAATCGGCGACTAAGCGCTGAATCTCTTCTTTGCTGGCTGGGGTTGGCGTTAGATAGGTGAGGTGGCGCATGCGTGGCACGGTGCCTTCGACACCAATCGCAGAAGGGGCAATCACTTTATCGCCACCAAAAAACGACGGGTGCGCAACGCGGCCGGTGTGCCATAGCTGAGCGAAGATCTTTCCGCCATTTTGATGCACACGCTGAGTGACTTTTTTCCAGCCCTCAATCTGCTTATCAGTAAAGAGCCCAGGGGTGTTAGGGTAGCCTTGACCGTCAGCACTGATCAAGGTCGCTTCGGTAATGATTAAGCCTGTGTCGGCGCGGCGGCCATAGTATTCCACCATTGCATCCGTTGGCACCAGATCCTCGTCAGACATGCAGCGAGTTAGGGGAGCCATCACAATGCGGTTGTTGAGCGTTAGCGTCTCATTGAGCTTGAACGGTTGAAATAGGGTATTCATCGACGTGTCCTTCGAGAGTATTTGAATGCCTATTCAAGTTAGAATATTTTGAATGCTCATTCAAGTATTTTTTGAATGCACATTCAACATCAGTTACTATGTGGGTATTCCAACCTTAAGAGTGATGTTATGCGCAGCGCAGAATTTGACCGTCAAGTGGTATTAAGGCAAGCAATGGCGAAGTTTGTCGAGAAAGGCTATGGCAAAACCAGTATGCAAGATCTTAAGTTGGCAACCGGGCTACATCCCGGGTCGATTTATTGTGCGTTTGACAACAAGCGTGGTCTACTGATCGCCGCATTGGAGCAGTATCAACTCGATAGACACCAAGCGATGGAAGCGCTGTTTGCGTCTTACCCAACGGTGTTTGAAGGGATTGAAGCCTACATGGAGTCGGTGCTCGAAGAGTGCGAGCAAGAGCAGATTAAAGATTGCTTGCTGCAAAAAGCGCTGAGCGAGCTGGCTCATCAAGATGAACAAGTTGAGGCTTTGATCAGCGACATGTTGCGCCGTTGGCAGCAATGGCTGGTGGATAAGATAGCCGTTATGATGGAGCTTGGGGAAATTGCCAATCATCGCTCGCCTGAGCTGGTGGCACAGTTTTTAGTGATGGGGATTTATGGCATGCGTACCTTGTCTCACACTCAGCCCGATTCTGGTGTACTTCGCGCACTGAACGACGAGCTATTGCGCTACATCAAGGGCTAGTTGCTAAACAAACCCGCACAACATTAATACGCGCGGCGTCTCGGCCGCGCAATGGTTAAATGTCGAAGACGTCAGTCAGTTTACTCAAACAGACTCTTTTCAATCTTGATCACGACTTTACGCACCGGCGCTGGCTGGTTGTTGACAGCAACCAATGGACGGTGAGGTTGGCCCGGGTAGAACACCACAAATTCACCGGCTTTAATGGTGACAAATTGCTCTTGTTGTAGCTGTTCACTGAACGCCAAATCTTTATCCGCTAGGTAATCTTCATCCAACCCAGTATACGGCAGTAGGCTGTAGCCAAACGTCTCTTCACCTTCGAGCAGCAATTGCACGTCAAGGTAGCGTTGGTGGCACTCTGACTTACGCTGTTCAAGTGGTTGAGTGTTGTCATCCATCACCAAGAAAAAGGCGCTGTCACCTTCCAGATCATGACGGCCATTTTCGATAGGTTGAGCAGTTTGTTCCATTACGCGTTCAATCAGCTCGATGAGTTTAGGCTGTAAGAAGCGGGCAAAGGAGAGCTCTGCAGTGCTAGCAGTAAACATAGTGAACCCTTAATATTTGTATGACAATAACACCTGAAATATAAAATAGCTTTTCAAAAACAACAATCACTATTTATGAGAGTGTGATTGAGTGCGCGTTCGTCAACCGTTCAGTGAGCGAAGTAGAGACGCGCACTGTGAGGATCCTGCTCCGCACATAATTGGTGCAATTTAGGGTGTTGAAAATATTTAATCGTCTGATTTTATTAATTTTTCTATTTGGCATCTTCATTGCTTTACCCTAAGTGACCTAAGTAAATTCGTGCTCAGTCACACAATACAATAACAACGTCAACGGCAAAGGAGCCTCTTCCCAACAGGAAGAGGCTTTGTTGTTTTTAGAGGAAGGAATCATGGCAAAGGAATGTATCAAATCGGCCTGTCCGTACTGCGGCGTCGGCTGCGGAGTCGAAATTGGCCCACTCGGTATTGTTGGAGACAAAGCCCACCCAGCCAACCAAGGCGCACTGTGCGTTAAAGGCGCCGCGCTTGCAGAGAGCATGAAAATGCCGTCGCGCCTGCTCTACCCCAAATTTCAGGGCAAGGAAGTGAGCTGGGATGAAGCGGCAGAGCGCATTGCCGGTGCGATGGCGGAGGCGATCCACACGCAAGGCGCGGATTCGGTCGCCATGTACGTTTCAGGGCAACTGTTGACAGAAGATTATTACGTTGCCAATAAGCTGATGAAAGGCTTTGTTGGCAGTGCCAACATCGATACTAATTCACGTTTGTGCATGTCTTCGGCGGTGGTGGCACACAATCGCGCGTTTGGAGAAGATGTAGTGCCGGTCAATTATGATGACCTTAATCATGCCAATCTGATTGTCATTTGTGGAGCGAATACGGCGTGGACACACCCTGTGCTGTTTCGTCGAATCCAACAAGCACGCGATAAGAATCCAGAGATGAAATTGGTCGTGATTGATCCACGCGAAACCGTCACCGCGAGCCAAGCAGACTTGCATATTCCTATTGCCAATGACGGCGATGTGGCGCTGTTTCACGGACTGATTCGCTATCTACATCAACATGACGCGTTGGACCATGACTTTATTACCAACCACACAGAAGGCTTTGAGGCATTGTTGACTGAAGTGAACGCTAGCCAATATCAGTTGGATGCGATTGCGGAACGTATCAACGTCGAGTCGGCGAAAATTGCGACCTTCTATGGCTGGTTTGCGCAAGAGCGCAAGGCGATCACGCTGTTTTGCCAAGGCGTTAACCAATCGCAAAGTGGTGCAGACAAAGGTAATGCCATCATCAACGCGCATTTAGCTAAAGGGGCGATCGGTTATCAGGGCGCAGGGCCGTTTTCTATCACCGGGCAACCGAATGCGATGGGCGGACGCGAAGTCGGCGGGCTCGCCAATCAGTTGGCTGTGCATCGCGGCTTCGATGATGACTCCATCGCACTGGTCGAAGACTTTTGGCAAGCGCCTAATATCGCCAGAAAGCCTGGTTTAAAAGCGATCGAGATGTTTGAAGCGGTTGAGCGCAACGAGATCAAAGTGATTTGGATCATGGCAACCAATCCGGTGGTCTCGATGCCAGATAACCACTATGTGCGCCGCGCACTTGAAGCCTGTCCTTTGGTTATCGTGTCAGACATCACCGCCGATTCAGACATCGCTCAATACGCAGATCTGCTGTTACCCGCCGCAGGTTGGGGAGAAAAGCAGGGCATGGTGACCAACTCAGAGCGCACCATGTCGCGCCAAAGACAGTTCACGCCACCACCGGGGCAGGCTTTACCCGATTGGCGTGCGATTAGCGTTGTTGGCGCGCTTTTGTGTGAAAAACTCGGTGTGAGCAACGGATTTGATTTTCAAAGCGAAGCGGACGTGTTTCGTGAGTATGCAGCCATGACGGGCATCAATGCAACGTCTCCACGTTTACTGGATATCAGCCAATATGCTGAGCTAACGGATGAGAAGTATCGTCAATGGCAACCTAAACAATGGGGCGGGGAGAGACCTTACGCCGAGCTGCGTTTTAGTTTCGCCGACGGTAAAGCGCGTTTCATTGCCGCGAAAGAGGGCGCATTGCAACGAGGCTGGTGGCTCAATACCGGCCGTCAGCGCGATCAATGGCACACCATGACGCGCACAGGGCATGTGGTTCATCTTGCCGCCTCAGAAACGGAGCCGACGGTGTACATGAACGCGCTATCGGCAAGCCATTTGGGTATTGAGGCCGGCCAACTTATACGTATCTCACCTGTCAAACTTGCATCGGCGCAAGGGCCGCACACCACTATTGTGGCGAAAGTGGGCTTGGATGAGACCTTGAGTTACAAACAGCTCTTTATGTCGATGCACTGGGCGGCGGCGTATGGCGGAAAGTCACAAGTGAACGCCGTCGTGAGTCGAGATGCCGACCCACACTCTGGTCAGCCCGCGTTTAAGTCAAGCGAGGTCGAACTTCTGCCAGTATCGGTTAAGACCTATGGCCTCTACATTGGCAGCCAATTTGACCCTGACGATTGCCTATATCACTCCTTTCAAGTGGAGAATCGTGTCGGAATTTGGCGCTTTGCCCATGATAAGCCCGCAGATAAGCAGACGTTGTGTGTGGGTGACAGACCTAGCCGCCTCAACCATATCAAAACCCGCCGAGTTGTCCTTGATACCTCTTCTGGATGGTTAGCGGTGGATTTTGATGAGGTTGGAGATGAGCGCATTGTCCGCTCTTTATTGGTCACATCAGAGCAACCTATTCACTCCGATTACACAAAATTAGTGGAGTTGGTTGGCAAGGCGCTCAATTTCAGCCGTCTTATTTCTCTTGCAGCGCAAGAAGGGCAGAGCGAGCTTATTTGCAGTTGCTTTAGAGTGACCGATGAGCAGATTTTGCAATCGCTCAGCGAAGGGGAGTGTTCGAGCGTAGCGCAGTTGCAAACCAGATTGAAGTGCGGCACCAACTGCGGCTCTTGTTTACCACAAGTCGCACGTTTGGTGGAAGAGTTCGAGCAAACGCGGGTTTCGCCTGGCACAACGACACAAAGCATCACAGTAGTAGATACGTCGCCGAACGCGACAATGAGGTAAGTGCTATGGATAAGTTACAGCATCAACACAATGACACATACCGACTTCGAGAAGGGGCTGGCAAAAGCCTATCCAGCGCTGGATTTATCGACCACGATGCCCAGCGTGGCGCATCGCTGAAATTGGCGACCCCAAAACCCGGCACGGGTCGCGTCTTTTTGACGGGCGCAGGGCCCAATGATCCGGAATTGCTGACCGTCAAAGCGATGAAGGCTATTCAGAATGCAGACGCGATCGTCTACGACCGATTAGTGAACGTCGATATCTTAGATTTGGCTAAACCGAGCGCGACACTCATCTACGTGGGAAAACGCTGTGGAAAACCGAGTCTAAAACAGGAAGAGATCAGTCAAATCTTAGTGGATTTGGCGATGCAGGGATTAGAGGTTGTGCGCTTGAAAGGGGGAGACCCTTTTATCTTCGGCCGTGGCGGTGAAGAAGGGTTGCGACTTGCCGAGCAAGGCATTGAGTATGAGGTGATCCCAGGCATCACCGCCGCCATTGGTTGCGCAGCGAGCAGTTTTATTCCCCTCACGCACCGAGAGGTCGCGCGCAGTGTAACCTTCGTGACGGGGCAAGTGGTGTCGGGCGCACTGCCGACCTGGGCACATTTGGTCGGACAGGGGCAGACATTAGTGTTTTATATGGGGCTTGAGAAATCCGCCGACATACAACAAGGGCTGATGGCCAATGGGTTGGCGGCAGATTTCCCGCTTGCGATCGTGACGCACGGTTGCAGTCGTCAGCAGCAAGTCCATATCTCAACACTCGGGGCGCTGTGCGAGATGGCTCAAGCGTTAAAAGGCGTGAGTCCAACGTTGATTATCTTAGGTGAAGTGGTCAAACTACGAGAACAATTAACGAAGACCATAGCGTCTGTGGCTTATGAGGCTGTATGAGCACAATAAAGGAATGTATTCGCACGGTTGGGCGTGGGGAGAGGGGGCGCAAACCTCTGAGTTTTGAGCAAGCCTATCAGGTAATGGATGAATATCTCGATGGGCAGGGCGCGGACGATCAAATGGCCATGCTGCTGATGCTGATTCGCGTGCAAAATGAGACCAAGCAAGAGATTGCCGGTTTCGTCAAAGCGTTTCAGTCACGCATGCCACAGCTTGGTGCCGACATCGATTGGCCTTGTTACGCCGGTAAACGCCCAGCCAGTGGTAAGCCGTGGCATGGACTAGCGGCCAAAATTCTTGCCAACGCTGGGCACAAGGTGCTGCTGCATGGCTATCATGACCTTGCCGCGGGGCGAGAGCATGTTGAGGATTATTTGACCGTGCTTGGTATCGAGATAGCGCAAACGCCAGAACACGCCAAAACAATGCTCGAGCAGCATGGTATCGCTTACTTGCCACTGCGCCATTTTGCGCCCAAAGCGCAAGAGATGATCGGTTGGAAAAATCGCTATGGGCTCAGAACGCCGATCAACACGGTGGTTCGCGCCCTGAACCCAAGTGGCGCAGCGATTGGTATTCGTGGCAGTTTCCACCCAGGTTTTCAGCAGTTGCATGCAGAGGTAGAGCATGAAATTGGCTTGACCAAACATGCGGTGGTCTCTTTCAAAGGCCAATCGGGAGAATCAGAATATAACCCCAAGGTAAGCCAAACGGTCTGGATGAGCTCAGAAAACGGCGTGACCTCCCACTACCAGGCAGAGCAGCTGCTCACCGATGTGCCACTACCGAAGGCGTGCCCTTTAGAGACGCCGCAAAGTGATTGGAACATGATGGCGAACACCATTATCGCGACCATGGCGACTGTGTTGTTCCCGCGGCACAACGATTACAGTCAAGCGTTTGCGTCGGCCTATCAGCTTTGGGAGGACTACTGCGCCACTGCTTGAACCTGAAGCATCTAAAAAAATCGAATCTATTCAAATAGATAGGGTCTCATTTCTTTCTGTCTGACAACCTTGGCACATTCCTTGTTTTGAAAAGCTTAGCTGGAGCAATAAAACAAGGAATGTCTATGTACCAAGCCATGTCGAAAATTCCGATCATCGTCTGTTGCGATTCACTCAAAGAGCAAAGCCGAATCAGTGCAATACTCGCCCAAGATTTTGATGCAATTTTAGGCTGCCAACTGGCGCAATTTGACGCGCTCATCACGCAGCACCCCAACTCATTTGTGGTGGTCGGATGGCGACAACCGTGCGCTGAGCTCACCTTGCTGATCGAACGTTGCCGCGAGAAAAAATTGCCACTACTGGTGATTGTTCAGTCATTGAGTTCTATGGATATCAATCGCTTACCTAAAAAAATGGATTATGTGCTACTCCCAAGCGATAGTGGTTGTTCGCTGGCGCCTTGGGCACTGCACGCCGCTTCCGTTCGCCAGTCGATGTTAGATATGGAACAGGAAATGGCCGAACTTGCCAGCAAATTGGAAGAGCGGAAATGGATAGAAAAAGCCAAAGGGTTATTGATGAAGCACCACGGTGTGGACGAGTCTGCCGCCTATAAAGCGATGCGCCAATCGGCGATGCAATCGAGTCAATCTATGGTTCAAGTCGCGAAAAACGTACTGATCACCTTAGAGACGTTAAAAGGTTAGGCTACCACTTTGGGGTTACAAGAAAAATTCCAACTCGGTGCGAAGTGCACTAAGGCAAAGCAGAACCAATAGGAATAGTCAGTGATATTGGGTTAAGCCATTGAATTTTAAGTATTAAATAAGTTGGCATGCTACTTGGAATAGGAATAACTAAGGTTAGAAGCGTGATTCATTACGACTTTGCGCAACCACACAATTTGTTCAATTGTACTTAAGGTTTATCAACGGCGGTAAATCGTTAAGTCAGCATCGGCGCTACTGCTCATCACGAGCAGTAGCGCTTTTTTATTGGAGAAAGAGTATGAAATGGAAATCAACCCTGAACACCGCTGGATTGCTTAAAAGCACGGCGTTAGCTGTCACGCTATCACTGTCTGCCTACGTGCCAATGAGTGCTGCCGAGGTCGGTGAGCCTGAACTGGAAGATCTCAAGTTCGGTTTCATCAAACTGACCGATATGGCACCGCTCGCGATTGCGTATGAAAAAGGCTTTTTTGAAGACGAAGGCTTATACGTCACGCTTGAGGCGCAGGCCAACTGGAAAGTGCTTCTCGACCGAGTGATAGATGGTGAGTTAGATGGCGCGCACATGCTATCAGGTCAGCCGCTCGGTGCCACCATTGGTATAGGTACACAGGCGGAAGTGATCACCGCATTCAGTATGGATCTCAATGGCAACGCGATTACTGTCTCCAACGATACATGGGCAGAGATGAAACAGTACGTGCCTAAGCAAGAGGATGGCCTCCCTGTTCACCCGATCAAGGCGGATGCGCTCAAGCCTGTGGTTGAGGGTTACCTTGACCAAGGCAAGCCATTCAATATGGGCATGGTATTCCCTGTGTCCACTCACAACTATGAACTGCGCTATTGGCTTGCCGCAGGGGGCATTCACCCTGGCTATTACGCGCCAGAAGCAGGAGATAACAGTGGCCAGCAAAGCGCGGATGTGTTGTTGAGCGTGACTCCGCCACCGCAAATGCCCGCCACAATGGAAGCCGGCACGATCAAAGGTTATTGCGTCGGCGAACCGTGGAACCAACAAGCGGTGTTTAAAGGGATCGGCGTGCCTGTGGTCACCGATTACGAAATCTGGAAAAACAACCCAGAAAAAGTATTTGGCGTCTCAAAAGAGTGGGCAGAGAAGTACCCGAATACGCACATTCGTGTGGTGAAAGCGCTGATTCGCGCGGCCCATTGGCTTGATGAGAACAACAACGCCAACCGTGAGGAAGCGGTTAAGTTGCTGGCGAAAAGTGAATACGTCGGTGCTGACTACGAAGTGATCGCCAACTCCATGACTGGCACATTCGAGTATGAAAAGGGTGACAAACGTGAAGTGCCTGATTTCAACGTTTTCTTCCGCTACAACGCGACTTACCCCTACTACAGTGATGCGATCTGGTATTTAACCCAGATGCGCCGCTGGGGACAAATCGCCGAAGGCAAGTCAGACGACTGGTACATGGACGTAGCGAAGAAAGTCTACCGCCCTGATATCTACCAACAAGCGGCACAAGCCCTCGTCGAAGATGGTGTTCTGACGCAAGGTGACTTCCCTGACTTTGGTCAAGAAGATGGTTTCCGTGCGCCGCAGACGCATTTCATCGATGACATCGTTTACGACGGTCGCCAGCCTAATGCCTACCTAGAAAAATTCAATATTGGTCTAAAAGGCAGCGACAAAGTGTAACGCCCAAGATTGGGTCAAATCGGGGGGAGGTGACTCCCCCACATTAGGAAAGCCCGATTGAGCGCTGCGCTCAATCACACAGTCAACAAGACGTAACAAGGATGTAATAGGAGTGCTTATGTCGAGTAATGTCATTTCCCTCATACCGAGTAAATCGGTGGTAGCGAACAAAAGCAAAATCGTTCTGCTACCGCTTATCGGCATATTGATGTTTTTGATGATGTGGCATTTAAGTGCACGTCAGGTCGAAACGTCATTAGGCACCTTGCCTGGCCCGGTGCAAACGTTCGAGCAATTTAGCAATTTAGTGGACGATCATTGGAATGAGCGCCAAAAAGAACAAGCCTTCATTGAACGCCAAGAAAAGCGTAATGCCAAGAAGCTCGCCAAAGATCCCAACGCCGAGGTCAAAATTCGCCCCTACACAGGCAAACCGACATTTTTTGATCAGATTGTCACCAGCCTAGTGACGGTGGCGAGTGGCTTTATTCTCGCCACGGTGATCGCCGTACCTCTGGGCATTGTCCTTGGGCTAAACCACGGTCTGTATCAAGCCTTTAACCCGATTATTCAACTGCTTAAGCCCGTTTCGCCCCTTGCTTGGTTGCCTATTGTGACCATGGTGGTGAGTGCAACCTACGTCAGTGATGACCCGCTTTTTGCTAAATCTTTTGTCAACTCACTGCTTACCGTTGCGCTATGTAGCTTGTGGCCCACCTTAATCAACACGGCGGTTGGCGTGACAAGTGTGGACAAAGACCTGATTAACGTCAGTAAAGTGCTGCAGCTTTCTTGGTGGCAACACATTCGCATTATTGTCCTGCCGTCGGCGATCCCGATGATCTTTACAGGGCTTCGTTTGTCACTCGGTATTGCGTGGATGGTCCTGATTGCCGCTGAAATGCTGGCGCAAAACCCCGGACTTGGCAAGTTCGTTTGGGATGAGTTTCAAAACGGCAGTTCCGCCTCACTTGGGCGCATTATGGTCGCCGTTATTGCCATCGGTTTTATTGGTTTGTTGCTCGATCGCGGCATGTTGCAGCTACAGAAGTGGCTCTCATGGAACAAACAGCAAGCATTGCGTTAATAGGAGTTCATCATGTCTAAACCGTTACTCGATCTTACTCAACTTGGCATGCGATTTCCGACGCCCAACGGCGAATTTATCGCGCTCAAGAATGTTAACTTACAAATCCAACGTGGCGAGTTTATCTCCCTGATTGGTCACTCGGGCTGTGGTAAATCGACCGTGCTCAATTTGGTTGCGGGTTTGCACATGCCCACCGATGGCGGCGTGATTGTCGATGGGCGCGAAGTCAGTGGCCCAGGCCCCGAGCGCGCTGTGGTGTTCCAAAATCACTCGTTGCTGCCTTGGCTAACCGTGCACGAAAACGTGGAAATTGCCGTCAAACAGGTGGCCGCAGGGCAGAGCAAAGCATGGATCAAACAGCAAACCGAGCACTATTTGGAGTTGATTCACATGTCTCACGCGGCAGACAAAAAGCCAGATGAAATCTCCGGCGGCATGAAGCAGCGTGTCGGTATTGCGAGGGCGTTGGCGTTGCAACCTAAAGTGCTGTTGATGGATGAGCCGTTCGGCGCACTCGATGCGTTAACCCGCGCGCACTTGCAAGACTCCTTGATGGAAATCCAAGCTGACTTGAACAACACCGTCATCATGATCACGCACGATGTGGACGAAGCGGTGTTGCTCTCAGACAAAATCGTCATGATGACTAACGGACCGGCGGCCAAGATCGGCGAAGTGCTTGAGATTGATTTGCCAAGACCCCGTGACCGAGTGGCGTTGGCGGATAACCCGCAGTATCAAAAATATCGCCAGTCAGTGTTGAGATTCCTCTATGAAAAGCAGGCCAAACCTGAGCCTACGGCATCAAAAACCAAGACAGCGTTAAGAGCAAGCGCGAGCTCGTCCACCCAAGACGATGCGAAATCAGCGGCAAAGACCGCCTAAGGAAGTGAACATGGAACGGATAGTAATTGTTGGCAATGGCATGGTCGGACACCATCTGGTGGCTCAATTGGTCGAGCGCGGCGCGCATCTCGAAAAACGCATTACCGTGATTGGCGAAGAGCGCTTTATCGCTTATGACCGAGTTCAGCTCTCGGCACTGTTTTCGGGCAAATCCCATCAAGATCTGATGCTGAGCAGCGAAGAGTGGTATCAAAAACATGGCATCGAGTTGGTGCTCGGTGCACAGGTGACTGCCCTGATGCCAGAGCTCAAACGCATAGAGCTCGATGGTGAAACCGTGATGGGGTATGACCAATTAGTCCTCGCCACCGGTTCTTACCCATTTGTGCCGCCGATTGAGGGGCATGATCGTGAGCAAATTTTTGTCTATCGCACCCTTGATGATCTCTCTGAAATCAAAACCGCCTGCCAAGGGGCGAAAACCGGCGCGGTGATCGGCGGTGGTCTGCTCGGGCTTGAAGCCGCGAACGCCTTGCGTTTGCTCGGGGTGGAAACTCACGTAGTCGAATTCGCCCCAAGGCTCATGCCAGTGCAGCTCGATGACGGCGCAGGCACCGTACTGAAAGAGAAAATAGAACAGCTTGGCTTATCGGTGCATACCTCGACGGCAACGGAGCGCATTTGTGATGGCGAGAGCGCAAAACATCGCATGGTCTTCAAAGATGAGGATCCGCTTGAAGTAGACGTGATCGTCTTTTCCGCGGGGATACGTCCACAAGATGCCTTAGCGCGCGGTGCCGGGCTGACTATTGGCGAGCGCGGCGGGATTGTGATTGATGATCGCTGCGTGACCAGTGACGACTCCATTTTTGCCATTGGTGAATGTGCCCTTTGGCAAGAACGCATTTTTGGCCTGGTTGCGCCTGGCTATACGATGGCGCGTGTCGTTGCTGACGTTCTGACCCATCGTGACACCCAAGGGTTCACTGGTGCAGACATGAGCACCAAACTGAAACTGCTTGGTGTGGATGTCGCATCAATCGGTGATGCGCACAAAGCGACCCCGGGCGCGCAAGAGATGGTTTTGCAAGACGCGGTCACAGGCGTCTACAAAAAGCTGGTGGTCGATGCGACGGGCACCCAACTGCTTGGCGCTATTTTGGTCGGTGACAATAGTGACTACGACGCCTTACTGCAATGTTACTTAAACCAAACCATGCTGCCCGATCACGCTGCAAATCTCCTGTTTGACACCAGTATGCTCGATGGTGAAATGAACGACACCGCGGTGATTTGTTCCTGTCACAATGTCACCAAAGGCGATTTGGTGGCGGCGATTCAAGCGGGCGCGCAAGATTTGGACTCTCTTAAAGCGCAGACGAAAGCGGGTACTGGCTGTGGTGGTTGTAGCAACATGGTCAAATCGGTGCTCGATGCTGAATTGGTAGCGATGGGCGTTGAAGTCAACAACCATGTCTGTGAACACTTTGCGCTGTCACGCCAAGAGTTGTTCCATATTTGCCAAGTCGAAGCGATCAAGGATTTTGACACCTTAATCGCTCGTCACGGCCAAGGGTTGGGGTGCGATCTGTGTAAACCGACCGCCAGTTCGATCTTCGCCTCGCTGTGGAATGAACACATCATGGAGCCTCAACACAGCCGTTTACAAGATTCCAATGATGCCTTTATGGCGAATCTGCAAAAAGATGGCTCTTATTCGGTCGTACCTCGTGTTGCCGGCGGCGAGATCACACCAGACAAGCTGATTGTCTTAGGAGAAGTGGCCAAGAAATACGATCTCTACACCAAAATTACGGGTGGGCAGCGAGTCGATCTGTTTGGCGCACAAGTTGAGCAGTTACCGGATATCTGGCGCACGCTGATCGACGCGGGCTTTGAAACCGGCCATGCTTACGGAAAATCGGTCCGAACAGTGAAATCTTGCGTGGGCTCAACCTGGTGCCGCTACGGTGTTGATGATTCGGTTGGCCTCGCCATCGAACTTGAAAACCGCTACAAAGGGCTACGTTCGCCACACAAACTGAAGTTTGCGGTGTCAGGCTGTACCCGAGAGTGCGCTGAAGCGCAAAGTAAAGACATCGGCGTCATTGCCACGGAAAACGGCTGGAACCTCTACGTGTGTGGTAACGGTGGCATGCGCCCGCGTCACGCGGATCTGTTTGCCTCCGATCTCAGCAAACATGAATTGATCACTCTGATTGACCGCGTGTTGATGTTCTACGTTCGCACCGCAGACAAATTGCAACGCACCTCAGTGTGGATGGATAACCTGGAAGGTGGGTTGGCGTACCTAAAACAAGTGGTTATAGAGGACTCTCTCGCCCTTTGCGAGTCATTGGAGACGCAAATGCAGCACGTGGTGGATACCTACCAGTGTGAATGGAAGAGCACGTTGGATAACCCTGCCAAGCTCACTAAGTTCCGTCCATTCATTAATTCAGGTGAATCCAGTCGAGCATTGCCTTACCAACGCATTCGTGGCCAACGTATTCCAGTCAAGGAGGAGAATTGATGGACGTACTCGAGAAAATCAAGGTGTGCGACTTAAGCGCACTGTGCGCCTACGAAGGGCGAGTCGCCTTGGTGGAAGGCCAACAAGTTGCGCTGTTTCTCATCCCTAATCAAGGTGTGTTTGCGGTGCAGAACTGGGATCCTATCGGCAAAGCTTTTGTGCTTAGCCGCGGCATTGTCGGAGATGTTAAGGGCAAGTTGTGTGTCGCTTCCCCTTTGTACAAACAGCATTTTTGCCTGCGCTCAGGCGAGTGCTTAGAAAACAGCGACGTGCGTTTAGCTCATTGGCCCGTGTTGCTGGAAAACGATGAAGTGTTTCTTGAATGGCACGCGAAGGCGTAACAAGGTTTTCGCGAGTGACTCGTGTTTCACCCTAGCCCTATCCTTCCAGGGGGCAAATACCAACCTGTTGATCAGGTTGGTATTTTTTTGTGCGATGTTTTAATTAACGCGGTACTAATTTATTCACCGATCGCGGCTTTGCGTTTACCCCGTATCGAGGCAAGCAACATATAGATGCTAGTAGCAAGCAGCGCCGCGAACAAATAGCCCATCAATCCTTGAGGGCCAGAAAGAAACCCATCTGCTACCACAGGTCCCACTACAGAACCGACACTGTAACTGAACAGCATCACTTGTGTTGCGCAGACGATGTATTGGGCGTTCAAGCCATCACAGCCTAAGTTGATCGCAATGGGGTAGAGTGCGAAGGTCGCCATACCAAGTACAAATAGCCCGGCACCCAGAGCTCGCAGACCCGGCACCATAGAGGTAAAGGCAATCGCAGCCACGCCCACCAAGCACAAGAGTGCCATTAGAGGTGTGCGACCGAACACTTTCGCCAATGCTGGCACTAATGGCTGAATCGCCATACCGCCCAAAACGAACAGCGCCATTAAGCCGCCAATGTCATCATGGGCAATGCCACGTTGACTCAATTCGACAGGCATCAGGCCGTACACTGCGCCGAGGGTGAGACCAGACACAACACAGCCAATGATTGCGGCATGGCTTAATTTGCTCATCTGCTTAAAAGAGAGTGAGGTACTCTCTCCGTGCTCGGGTTGATCAGAGTCACCAAACATCAGCACGATAATGGCGAGCAATAAAAGGGTAGTGATAGTAATAAAAGGCACACCACCCGATACGCCAATGACACCAATACCCAATTGGCCTAGCGCCGCGCCGCCATACAGCGCGCCCATGTAAAGACCAAGGCGTTTAGCGCGTGACTGTTCGTCACCGTGCAGCAACCAAGATTCGACCACAACAAACACCCCTGCAACTGCCGCGCCTGCGACAAAGCGTGCGATCAACCAGCTACTTGCATACGGCATTAATGGCAAGGCCACAATCGTGAGTAGAAATAGCGCTAAACACCAGACAAACGCGGCTTTGTGCCCTAATCGGCGCACCAAAGGCTCTACACCCATCGCGCCAATCAATAGACCTGCGTAAAATACGCTCGCAAGCCAACTGGCGAGTGAGGTATCCAGATCGTAGTGAGGCAGCATCAGCGGAATCAAACTCATCAAATAGCCCGATGCAACGGCGTATAGCGCCAATGCAATCACAGGAACCGTGACACGGATAGTGCGGGTAGGAGTAAGAGTGTTGTCCAACGTCGTCGCCTCAAAACGGACAATCCTTGGCCATAAGGAACCAAGGATTGAGAAATTAACCAGTGAGTTTTCGCGCGAATATGGACTGAATAGTTTTGTGGGTAAAACGAAAAGAATTAATCGACTCGACAAGAGATTTTTGTCGAGTCGTTAGTGGGAACTCAAGGTTAATTATTGATGGCTTGAGTTAGCCATTGGCTAAATTGCGAGCGAGGAAGCGCACCGTTAATCACATCCACGCGCTGGCCGTTTTTGAATACCATCACAGTCGGAATACTACGGATCTGAAACTGAGCGGCCAACGCTTGCTCAACTTCGGTGTTGATTTTGACAAATCGTACTTCGCCCTGTCTGGCGGCGGCTTCGTCTTCAAAGACAGGTGCAAAGCCCACACAAGGGTTGCACCAAGGCGCCCAAAAATCGACCACCACAGGTTGGCTGCTTTGCAACAGGGCATTAAAGTTCAGCGACGTGCCTTCTATCGGTTGGCCATCGAGCAACGCCGATTGGCATTTACCACATTTAGAGCTTTCCGATACGCGCTCGAGCGGCACGCGGTTGACACCAGAACATGATGGGCATCGTGTATTGAAGGTAGACATGACTTTTCTCTTTATTAATTATTTCAACTCAATGACACACTAGTTATACTCTGAAAACGCCAAGTGACTCAAATAAGAATGTAAAAAGGCACATAATGACCAGCTATTACGCAGAAATTACCGGTTGGGGTAAATGCCTACCGCCAGCCACGCTCTCCAACGATGACCTCAGCACTTTTCTAGATACTTCCGATGAATGGATTAAAACGCGCACCGGTATAGAGCAGCGCCGCATCAGCCATGTGAATACGTCAGATCTTGCAACCGTTGCCGCCAAACACGCACTCGCGTGTGCCAATGTCGGTGTTGATGAGGTGGATCTCATTATTGTTGCGACCTGCTCACCTGACTCGCTGATTCCCAATACCGCGTCTAAAGTCGCCCAAAACCTCGGCGTTCAAGCCGCCGCAGCGTTTGACTTGAACGCAGCGTGTACAGGCTTTGTTTACGGATTAGAAACGGCGACTCGTCTTATTCAATCAGGCAATTACCGCCATGCAATCGTGATCGGAGCAGAGCGCCTCTCTTTCTTTATCGATTGGACCCAGCGTGATACGGCGGTGTTATTTGGTGATGGCGCAGGCGCAGCGGTGTTGAGCTGCACAACGGAAAAAGTGGGCTTGCAACAGGCGCAGCTTGGCTGTGATTCGGCTGGGCGTGATATTTTGGCGGTGCCCAAGTTTGGTACCTCAATGGATCGTTTCGCTGCGGACAACGGCTACTGGGCGTTTGATTTTGTCGGCAAAGAGATCTTTAAGCGTGCGGTGAAAGGCATGGGCGCAGCTGCTCAATCGGTGCTGGCGCGCAGCGAACTGTCGACTGACGATGTTGATGTGGTGATCCCGCACCAAGCTAACATCCGCATCATTCAAACCTTGTGTGATCTTTCCGGGATTGCTCAAGACAAAGCGTTTGTTAACATCCAGAACTATGGCAACACCTCTGCGGCCACTGTGCCGATTGCCTTGTGTGAAGCGCTGGAACAAGGCTTTATTAAGCCTGGCGACAACCTACTGCTCGCCGCCTTTGGCGCAGGTTTAACTTGGGGCGCAGGCCACATAAAATGGGGTGAGCGAGTTACGCCACTAGGCCAAAGTGATGCCACACTTCCTCCAGTAGAGGCGTCTGCGCTTGAGTTATTGGAACAAGCGATCGCGTTTTGTAAAACACACGCAGAGTAAACAGGCCTAAATTTACAAGGCAATGCAGCCTCAACAAATACGATTAGGCCAATACAATGAGAAGTCGCGAATTGTCGCGACTTTTTTCATGATGGTCGATGACTGGCTGGCAGTATCACATAAGGACAACGACGTAAGATGAAATTTCTTCACACCTCGGATTGGCATTTAGGACGACAGTTTCACAATGTGTCGCTGATTGACGATCAGCGTGTGGTGCTCGACCAGATGGTGGAGTACATGGCGCAGCATCCCGTCGATGCACTGGTGATCGCTGGTGACATTTATGATCGCTCGGTGCCGCCGACCGCGGCGATTGAACTGCTTAATGAAACGCTAAATCGTGTTTGCCAGGAGTTAAATACGCCCGTCATTTTGATTCCGGGTAATCACGATGGCGCGCAGCGCCTCGGGTTTGGCTCTGCACACATGAAAGGCGCAGGGCTGCACATTATCAGCGATTTTCAGCAGATGCTCGAACCGGTTGTGTTGTGCAGTGACCAAGCCGGAGAAGTGGCATTTTATGGCATGCCGTTTAACGATCCAGAGACAGTGCGCCACTACTTGAATCACACCTCTCAACAGCAAGACGAAGCAACGCCTGAGGCGCAAAAGCCGATTGCCACTCACGATGACGCTCATGCTGCGTTGGTTGATTTGATCACGCCTCATCTTAATTCGTCACAACGTCATGTGTTGATCAGCCACTGTTTTGTTGATGGTGCGATCAGCTCAGAGTCGGAGCGTCCACTCTCGATTGGTGGCTCCGAATGTGTCAGTCATGAGCATTTCGTCCATTTTGACTATGTCGCCCTTGGCCATCTTCACCAGCCGCAATACAAAGGCGAAGCCCATATTCGCTACAGTGGCTCATTGATGAAATACAGCTTTTCAGAGCAGCACCATAAAAAAGGCATGACCTTAGTAGAGCTTGATCGCAGCGGTTTGGTTGCGACAACGCATATTCCGCTGCAAGCGCCACATGAAATTCGAATCATCGAAGGGGAGCTGGAAGCGATCCTCGCGGCGGGTAAAACCGATCCTCGCGCCCACGACTATTTGTTGGTGCGATTAACCGACCAACACGCCATTCTCAATCCGATGGAGAAGCTGCGCACTGTCTATCCAAATGTGTTGCATTTGGAAAAGCCCGGCATGTTAGTGGGGGTAGAGCAGTCGATGGCGCAAGCGACGCTATCGCGCAGCGAAGTCGATATGTTCCGCGACTTTTTCAAAGAAGCGCAAGGCAATGAGCTGACTCAAGCGCAAGAGAGCGCGGTTTCGGCGATTATCAAACAACTGAGCCAGCAGTAAGGGGCGCTCATGAAACCCATCACCTTAGTTATGCAGGCCTTTGGGCCGTTTTCGGGCACCGAATCGATTGATTTTCGTCAACTGGGCAGCAACCCACTGTTTCTGATCAATGGCCCAACGGGTTCAGGAAAAACGACGCTGCTAGATGCGATCTGTTTTGCGCTTTATGGTGAAACCACCAGTAATGAGCGACTCGGCGCCCAGATGCGCAGTGATAGCGCTAAGTTGGATGTGCCGACAGAGGTGACGTTCGAATTCCGCTTGCACGACAAACGCTTTCGCGTAACGCGTTCCCCAGAGCAAGAAGCGCCAAAAGCGCGCGGGGAAGGCACAACGACACGCAAACACAGCGCTGCGCTCTATCAGTTGGGTGACGAAGAGGTGCTTTTGACCAGCAAAACGGCGCAGGTCAAAACGTTGGTCACCGAATTGATTGGTCTCAATGAGACCCAATTTCGTCAAGTCATGGTACTGCCACAGGGTAAGTTTCGTGAATTGCTACTCGCTAGTTCGAAAGAGCGCGAAGAGATTTTCGGCCAACTGTTCCAAACCGATATCTACAAAAAAATTGAGTACGCGCTAAAAGACAAAGCCGCCTCGATCAGCAAAAGCAAAGATGAGTTTGACAACCAAATTCGCGGCGCGCTTGAGGTGGGCAATGTCGCTAGCATCGAAGAGCTTAATACCCGCTACGACTCCGCGTGTGTCGCTCTTGAACAGCGAAAACAGGAAGAAGCCGCAGCGCAAGCAGCGCTTAGTGCATCGACCTTAGCGCTTCAGCAAGGGCAGAAAATACGCGATGATTTCGCCAAGTTGTCTCAGGCCAAGCAATCTTTCACGCAGCATCAAGCGGCAAAGTCTCAGATTGCGGAGACTCAAGTCCGTTTGCAGCGTGCAAAGCAGGCGGCGAGTATTGAACTGCCTTATCAAAATCAATGGCAGAGCGCACAAGACGTCACTCGTTTTGAAACCAAGTTGACCGAACTGCAGCAGAGCAAACAGGCGCTAGATAACGACTTAGCAGCAGCGAAAATCGCGCATGAAGAGGCAGAAAAAGCAGCGGCACAGCTACCGGCACTCAATGATGAGCGTTACAAGCTCGAGGCCATCAAACAAAAATGGTTGGAAAGACAAGCGCTCATCTCACGCCAGAAAGAGGAGCAGCAGCACAGTGCGGTACTTGACGAGAAGCTCGCTCAGTACCTCTCTCATAAAGAGAAACTCCAGCGTGATTTAACGCGTGCGAAAAACGATCACAAGCAAGCCAGTGAGCAGCGACTAGAGCAATCTAAGCTTCTGCAACAAAAGTCGGAATTGACGCGCGCGGTAAGCGATCTGCGCAAACTGACCCAATTGGAGCAAGACGCGGTCAAACAGGCCGAAGAGCTTAAATCGGCAGAGGCGGCATTAGTCAACGTCACTCAAGCGTTTGAACAACAACAGCAGGCGGCGAACCGCGTCGAACTACGCTGGCACCAAGCGCAAGCGGCCATTTTGGCGCAAACACTCGTAGAGGGGGAGCCTTGTCCGGTTTGTGGCAGCGAGGCGCACCCGAATATTGCGCAAATTGACGGCGAGTCGGTCAGTAAAGAGCAGGTGACTCAGGCGCGCAGTGAAGAGACGCAGGCGCACTCACAGTGGGTGAAAGCTCAGGCGCACGTTTCACATCTTAAGCAGGCGTTAAACCAAAGCCAGCAAGCGGTGGAAGCGTTTAAAGCCGAGTTAGGTGAGATCGCCGTTCAGGGGCTGTCGGCAATACAGGCAAGTCTAAGTGAGGTTGAGGATCGCTTAAAGGCGCTGATGTCATTGGATGTGACGGCGCTTGAAGCGCAGGTGAATGAACTGACGCAGCGCTGTGAAACCGGCGAGCAAAAAATCAATGAGATCAAACAGCAGATAGCGGCCAATCACAATACCGTCAGTTCCCTCGCGGCGAGCATCGAAGAGATGACGCAACAACTTGGTGGCGCAACACAAGATATCGAAGAAATAGAGGCCGCGCGCTCTGCGCTATTAAGTCAAATCGAAGCGATAGAGAAAGAGCAGCAGCGGGCAAACCAGCACTATCAAGCTAGTACGCTCAAGCAGTCTCAATGCGCTTCTGAAGTCGGCACCCACCAATCGTTGTTGCAAGAGGCCAAAGTGCGATCCGAGCAAGCGAACGCACAGTGGCAACAGGCCTTAGAGCAAAGTGAACTGGCAACGCTTGACGCCTTTATTAGCGCGAAAGCCACAGCCGAGCAAATGGCGAAGTGGCAAAGTGAATTGGACGACTATAACCAAGCAACGATTCGTCTTGAGCAAACCATTCAAGACATCACCACCGCGTTGGAAGGGCAGTCTACGCCGGATCTTGAAGCGCTGCAAAACGAACTCAATCACCATCAGCAACATCATGCGCAGGTGAGAGAGCAACTTGATGGCGAGCGAGCGACAGTTGAAACGTTGCAGAACGTGCAGCGCAAGATCGAGCGTCTAAAAGAGAAAAATGCCGAATTGGAAAAAGAGTATCAGGTGTTCGGCACCTTGTACGATGTTGCCAGCGGTAAAACCGGCAGCCGCGTGAGTTTGCATCGCTTTGTGCTCGGCGTCTTGCTTGATGATGTCCTGATTCAAGCGTCACAACGTCTGGCACTGATGAGTAAAGGGCGTTACATACTGACGCGTAAAACGCACGGCTTTCGCGGCGCAGCCGGTAGAGGCTTGGATTTGATGGTTGAAGATGGCTACACAGGCAAAGCGCGCGATGTCGCGACCTTATCCGGCGGGGAATCTTTTATGGCTGCGCTCTCGTTGGCGCTTGGTCTATCTGATGTAGTGCAGTCTTACAGTGGTGGGATTCGACTCGACACCTTATTTATTGATGAAGGCTTTGGCAGCCTTGATCCTGAATCGTTGGATTTGGCGGTGCAAACGTTAATCGACTTGCAACAAACGGGTCGCACAGTGGGGGTCATTTCACACGTCAGTGAGTTAAAAGAGCAAATGTCTCACAGAATAGACGTGGTCAGTGCAAAAACGGGGAGCACGATTCGCGTTGTTGGCCCAATGTTGAGCTAAACTTAAGTTGTGCAATTGGTTTCTTCTTTCACTGTAGTAGGATGTTTTGTATGATCATTGTACTCGTTGATGGTTTCATAGTGACCAATTGAGTAAGTAGCACGATAGTGAAGAGTGAAGACAACACGACATTGGATGTGACGACACGATATGGATGCGGTTAAAAAGGTCTACCAGTATGCAGAGCCCAATCTCTCCCTTGTTGGGTGGATGGGGGCGATTGGTTTTCCTCTCTACTATCTGATTTGGCAATACATTTATCCTCAGCCTTATGAAGACCTGTTGCTGAGAAGTGTCTGCTCCGTGATGCTGCTCGTACTCGCTTTGCGCGAGTTTCTTCCGGCCACATTGCAGCGCTATATGCCCTATTACTATTTAGGCTGTGTGGCGGTCTGTTTACCGTTTTTCTTCTCCTACATGCTGTTTAAGAACCACTGGTCAACGGTGTGGGCGATGTCGTTTATGGCCTCGATCTTTTTGCATGTCTTACTGGTGCACGAAACAAGGGTCATGTTGGCGCAAGCGTTTGTCGCTGTCGGCTTTGCCTATTTGTTCGCCGGTGACTTGAACATGGTCAACTACAACCCCGCACCGGATGTGGTTTGGCCATACATTCCCATCTTTTTGTTCACTTACGTCTTTGGCAACCTGTTCTATTTTCGCAATCAGGTTGAACATGAAGCGAAAGTGGCGATTGCGAAGTCGTTTGGCGCCGGGATTGCTCATGAGATGCGCAATCCGCTCAGTGCGCTGAAAGCCTCCGTGGATGTGGTGAACTCCTCTTTACCGGATGTTAGCCATCAAGATGAAGAGGTCAAGATGTCAAAACAGAATGTTCAAGTTATCAAAGAGATCCTGAACAACGCTGACGTCATCATCAATAACGGCAATGAAGCGATCGATCTGTTGCTCACCTCCATTGATCAAAATCGTGTCTCTCGCTCTACCTTTGTGCGCCATAGCGCCGCTGAAGTAGTAGAGGACACACTGGAGAGTTTCTCTTACCCCGGTGTGCACTCCAAGAATCTCGTCTCGCTCCATATTGAGCACGATTTTGACTACTTTGGTAGTGACGTTTTGCTCAAGTATGCCTTGTATAACCTATTGAAAAACGCCTTTTACTATCAAAATAGCGAAGATTTTTCGATCACCGTGACGCTCGCCGTTCATCACGATGTCAACACCATTACTGTGAGAGATACCGGGGTCGGGATAGAGCCGAAGAAGCTTCAGCATATTTTTAAAGATTTTTACACCTCAGGGAAGAGCTCCAGTCATGGGCTAGGCTTGCCGTTTTGTAAACGGGTAATGCACTCATTTGGAGGCAGCATCAGTTGCCAATCCGAGTATGGCGAATGGACTGAATTCACGCTGTTTTTCCCAAACTACGTCTCTGAGCAAGTCAGTCATATCAAACACGATCTGATGAAAGACAAAGCGATTGTCTACATTGGCGAAGACGCCAAAATCATGCGCAAACTGAACGAGGACGCTTTCTACTCCGGTTTCAAAATGATCCGATGGTCGTACAGCGAAGCCAGCGCGCGTGAAGAGTTCGAGTTTGAGTACGATCTGATTTTCGTCGATCTGGATGGTTTAAACGAAGCGCAGTTTAAGCACTTGGAATCCAAGTTGCACTTTACCGAAGCCAAACTGGTGTATCTGTTTGAACCTAATCGCGTCTATCATGACGCGTTTAATCGCTACCTCACTTTTTATCCTCTGGAAAAGCAGCGGGTGATCTCAGAGGGCATCGCGCTCATCGATGAAGTGATTTTTGATTCAAGAGAAGGGAATCGCAACCTCATTCCTCGCAAGCGACCTACGGCAGCGAAGCGGATTATGATTGCTGATGACAACAGTTCGCTACGCTCGCTCACCGCGATTTTGTTGAGCAAACAAGGTTATCAAGTCATTGAAGCGCAAGACGGTAATGATGTGTTGGAGAAACTCGACCAAGAGCCGGTTGATTTGGTCATCATGGATATTGAAATGCCCAAGTTAGATGGCTTTGATACCACGCAGAAGATTCGTCACTCTCAGCAGTCTTACGCCAATGTGCCGATCGTCGGCCATACCGGTGATAATCGTAAAGAAACCATGGCGCGCATAAAAGAGGTGGGTATGAATGACTACCTCATTAAACCGGCCGATAAAGAACACTTATTTGATAAAATATCTGAGTACCTATAAGAATAAAAATAGGGCGAATTTATCGCCCTATTTTTTATCCGAAATGACACCTTTCCTTGTTTAATTTGAATAAATACTGTTTAGATAAAACGTAAATTTTTATCGTGAAATGCCGATTCAGCCACTAACGCAATTTTGTGCAACTCCTCTGCTGTTAATGCACTGTGCAGCGACAGGCGCAAAATATTTTTATTGTCGGGCGTTGCTGGCGTACAGAATACCGATCCGAACACGCCACGTTGCTCAAAATAATCACGAACTTTGCGGGTATTGGTCTTATCTCCGGTTTCTAAGCCGATGATCTGTGATTCGCTACGAATATCAAATCCGACATCTGCCAGCGCTCGGCGCATCCAGGCCGCATTTTGATGCAACTGTTTACGCGCTGGATCACTTGCCTTGATCACCGCGAGGGTTGCATCGATTCTGTCGAGTTCACACGCCATCATCGCCGAACTAAATATCGATGGGAACGAGACATAGGGCATCACTTCGCCCGTGTTGTTGTTACACCAAACGGCTCCAGCGCGGTAGGCAAAGGTTTTGGCAAGGCTGGCAGTGAGAAAGTCAACCTGCTGCGTTAAACCGAGTGAAGCCACCAACCCTGCGCCTTTCGGGCCATGTGTACCCAATGAATGGGATTCATCGACAACAATGGCACAACCCATACTTTTCGCGGTCTCAACCAGTTCTGTAAGTGGGGCAATAGTGCCAAGGGTGCTGTAAATGGAGTCTATCAGGACGATGCCTGGACCGTGTCGTTTGATCAAGCGCTTAAGGTGTCTCACATTGTTGTGCATGAAAGGATGGATATCAGCACCGGCGATTCTCGCGCCCTCCCAAAGCGACATATGGGCGAAAAAGTCGATATAGACCTTGGTATCTGAATCACATAGGGTCTGTAATAGACCGATATTCGCGATCCAGCCAGAAGGGGCGATGGTGCAGTGTTCAAAACCGGTATAATCCGCCATTCTCTGCTGCACCGTTTTGTCGAGGGCATCACTATGAAGAAAGACGTTCGACATAAACGCACTCTCTTGCCCTTGTCTGAGAGAATTGATTTGCGCGTCAATAATCTTAGGGTGATTGGCGAGTGATAAATAATCGTTGGATTGGAGAAGAATATCTCCTTGTTTAGGCTTCTTACCCAGCACCAAATTACGACCATTATCTTTTGTTTTAATTAGGTCATCAACATAGTGCGAAATACGTTCATTAACGAACGTCGGAAGTGGCGAACACTTATCAAGTGTAAACATAATCATATCCTTTTCTCAAAACAAGTGAATGGCCAGCTGACAAGGATATGTATGAACCTAATAGATTATTCCGTCTAGTAAAATAGTTTGTTTTTTGAGCGTATTAGCAAACAAAAAAAGTGTGTAATGACTATTAATTAATATTTATTACCCTTTTGGGGTCTAACTCATGCAAAATCATCAAACGTTAGCGTATCTCAGTCTCTATATTTAGGTGACGCTTGAGGGTAAATTCAAGATGGTGAGGTGTGATTGCGATCCAGTTCTGGCCAATACATCTTGATGTAGCCGATGCAAACCCAAATCACCAATACGGTCGCAATGGTGAGCTCAAACAGACCAAAGTTATGCAGCCAGTGCCAGTGTGGGTGAGCCTGTTCAAAGAATGACGTTAAGCGGTGCATAGCGATGGCGCTGATGACCGACGGAAAAGTCACCGCAGCAATGGATGGTTGGAACTTGAGCCTGAGTAAACGGATGTAGCACAGGTAGATAAGCAGGGTCATGGTGATGGCAATCCCCGCTAGCGCGCCGGTTAGGATCGGATCTGGCTCGCTGAAATTGACCAAATACGTGGCTAAGGTGAGGTTGATAGGCGCAGCCATAATTGCCAAGGTAGGCCTGGCTCGGCGCGGTAACATCCCCTCGAACACTAGGCGATAGAGTACGAGCGGCAGCATAAAAAAGTAGATGGTGATACAGATGGCAACAATGGTTTCAGAAAACAGCGTTAAACCAAATTGGGAACCTGCGAGCGAGCTGCTGATCACGCCAACAGGATAGAGAAACCAACTCGGCACAATGTTGGACATTTTAAAGTTGCGCAGTTGAAAGCCAAAGAACAGCACCATCATGGTTAAGTGCAGCATTAACGCCGCAAACCAAAGCGGGTAGGCGATAATAGGCGAGATGATCGCCAGATAGTCACACAAGATCAGTAAAGCCATACTCATCGGTGCCATCAGACTGCCACTGAGAGGGTGGCGAATGTCATTCATGAAGGTATGGTAGTTCGAATACTTGATCAGAACGGGGGTCAGCAGCAGTGCGCCGGCAAACGCAAAATAGGGCCTAAGTACGTCACCAACGTCGGGCATATAGAGTGCCCATGCTTGCCCAAGGCCTATCATGCCAAGTGCCAAAGAAGACTGAGAAGGGGGGACGTTGTGAAATTGTGTTAGGCGTTTCCAGTTCACCGGATTTCCGTTTCTATTGTGCGTGAGTATTGCGGATTGATTGAGGGCGAATGGTATCAAGCCAAACGGTTGCCAAGCAAGTGTTGACGAACGTTAGCGTGATTTCGCCGCACAAGTGGTCATTATACCTGTGGTTAGCGTTAGCCCAATCGATAATCGTGCAAAGTTGAATTGCACTTTTGTGAGAAAAGTTCAACTTTTAATCGATAAGCGAGAAAATAGTGCCGCATAAAACTTGCGAACTGGCCGAAATCGACCATAGTTAAAGTGTAAGGCAAATGACCCGACCCGCATGGAGGAAAATACCGCCTTACCTACAGTTTGGATGGATTCAACAAGTCAATTCAGTAGCCTCGTTTTTAGATCTCGAAGCAGACATAGACTTCAAGATTCGCAGACTCACGATTGAGTAACGAGGGATAGGGCGCACAACCAAGTGCGCCTTTTGTCGTTTAGGAACCCATTAAACGAATGTTCTCGTCAATAGCGATATGGTAACGCTAGTGCGCCAATTTGTGACCACTGTGCTTGTGTAACCCTCCCCAAAAAAACTGGTCATTATCTTTTTTCACTAAATGTACTCTATTGCGAATCATTTTTTAATCCGCGTATACAAACGGGGCTTTTTAGTTACTTTGGGTTTTGGCGGCAGTTTAAGGACGCCTTTTTGCAAAATCAGGTTGTTGGGGTAGGTGATGATGTGGCCCTTTTCGTGTTTGATGTGGACATGAAAAGTGGTGATGTCGACAATCACTCCGGTGACGTCCTCATCTTTATCGATCACTTTGACCAAATCGCCGACGCGGTATGGGAAGACAAAGAAAATCAAAAAGCTGGCAGTGACGTTACTGAGTATCGACCACTGAGCAAACAAGGCGACGCCGAGCACAGCGAAAATCGACGAGAGAAACAGCGAGACATCGCCATATCCAATCCCTGAGGCAATCAAAAACAGCGAAATAAACACAAAGTAGAGGGCAATGTTCAAGCCGCGAATGATAAAAAAGGTGCGATTATTTTTCGCCTGCTTTTTACGCGCCATGGCGTGAATGGTTTTCACTAGGATGTGTTTGATGAGCTTTAAGGCGATGAATAGAAGGAAGGCGAACAGAAGTTTACCAAGAAGCGATTCAGAGACGTTGAAGCCGAAAATTTGCATAGTGTCAGTAATGTCGTTGGGTTAAGCCGTGAGCACAGTGGAGCCATGATGTGGCAATCCGGTCTCCTTGTCTAGCGATACTGGTTTGGCTCACAAACGCCGAATAAATAGAGCAGAACGGATGTTCAAGGTTGCTATCACTGAGCGCGGAGGAGGCATGCGCTCAGTGATGGGCAAAAGAGGTGATTCTTAGCGAAATATCACGACTCGTTGTCGGGTTTAATGAATGTGCCGTAAATATCACTGCGGCGATGTTTGAGGTTGGTGACTGAACCTTCGGTGTTGAGCTGCTTGAGCTTGGTCAAATCGACATCGGCGAAGATGATCATCTCGGTGTTGGCGCTCGCTTCGGTTAAGGTCGCGTCGTGAGGGAAATAGATGTCGGACGGCGAGAAGACCGCAGACTGAGCATATTGAATATCGACATTATCGACTCTTGGCAAGTTGCCGACACTGCCGCCAATGGCGACATAACATTCATTTTCAATCGCTCGAGCTTGAGAGCAGATCCGCACTCGCTGGTAGCCGTTTTTGGTGTCGGTCCAGAAAGGCACAAAGATGATTTGCACGCCTTGTTCGGCCATCATTCGGCCCAGCTCTGGGAATTCACTGTCATAGCAGATCAAAATGCCGACTCGACCAGCATCGGTGTCGAACACTTTCACATTGTCGCCACCATCAATCACCCAGTCTTTTTGCTCGTGCGGGGTGATGTGAATTTTGTATTGCGCGTCAATGTCGCCATCACGGTGCAGCAGATAGGAGACATTGTAGAGCTGATCGTCTTCCACCACTGGCACACTGCCGGCAATGATATTGATGTTGTACGTGACGGCCATTTGTGAGAAGCGGTTTTTGATCTCTTCACTGAAACTGGCGAGAAAACGAATCGCTTCGACGGAGTTTTGGCCAGTCTGCAAGCCCATTAACGGGGCATTAAAAAACTCTGGGAACAGCGCGAAGTCCGCTTTGTAGTTAGAGAGAGAGCTGACAAAGTATTCGGCCTGGTCCATCAAATCGTCGAGATCGCGCATGGCGCGCATTTGCCACTGAATCACGCCGATGCGGACTAAGGTTTTTTCAATGTCGTGAACAGAGATGATGTCCTCTTCATAGAAGAAGTTGTCCCACTCAAGCAGGGTAGCGTAGCCTTTCGATGCGTCATCCTCAGGCAGATAATTACGCATCAAGCGCTTTACATCAAAATCGTTGGCCAGCTGGAACGAGAGAATCGGGTCGTGCAGTTTGCGACGTTTGACCTGATCGATGTACTCGGGCACGGTCATTTTGTCGGCGTATTTGTGATAGTTGGGGATACGTCCCCCCGCCAAAATCGCCTTGAAATTCTTGTTTCGGCACAGTTCTTTGCGCGCGTCATAGAGGCGGCGTCCTAAACGTAGGCCGCGATAATCTGGGTGGACAAATACATCCAGCCCGTACATGGCATCACCCGAGGACTGGTTTTGAATCACGTTTTGCTCGGTAATGATGTCTGTGTAGGTGTGCGGCAGAGAGAAGCGATTGTAATCGACTTTGATCGTCAGCGCAGCGCCAACAATTTTATCGTTATCGACAATACAGATTTGCCCATCAGGAAATTGGTGAATCAGGTCCATGATGGTCATTCGTGGCCATGCGCCACCCACATCGGGAAAGACGAGGTCCATCAGCTCTGCAAGCTGAGGATAATCACCCGATTCAATTGTACGTAAAGAGAGTCTTGGAGTAGTGCTATCCATTTAATCATGTCCTTGTTACCACAACGAAATCAGCATGCCACAAGCGCGAGTTAACATAAACATAACTGATGCAAAAAGTCCCTTTAACGTTTTGAAATAAGTCACATAAAAAATGTGGTTATTGCGGCATGCTGAATCGGTATCCCAGTTGAAGTCCCGATGTATTTGCCCTTAGGTGGTCCTATGCAGAGCGTTATTCGAAAACTCACATGGAAGACGATTCGGCGGTAATCCCGCCCACACTCCCACGCCGATGACCCCACTTTTGGGTATATGACCACGTACAGAAGCTAGGAGGCGTTATGCCACTTAATAAGATACGCAATATTGCATTTGTCGGTCAGGCAGGTAGCGGTAAAACCACGCTGATCGAAAAACTGCTCTTCACCTGCGATGCCACCACACATCTTGGCAGCGTTGAAAAAGGCGATACTGTCACTGATTTCGACGCTCAATCGATCCAATATCAACACAGCATTGAAGCGACCCCTGTTACCCTCAGTTGGCAGCAGCACAGACTCAATATTATCGACACCCCAGGACAAGCAGAGCTGCTTGGGCGCACATTCAGTGTCTACCCTGCGGTTGAAACCACGGCGCTAGTGATTGACCCGCAGATGCCCATCAACCAAACCGCTGACCGTCTCTACGCCTTTGCTAAGGCGCAGAAAAAATGTCAGATGATCATCATCAACAAGCTGGATAATCATGGTGATAGGCTTGAGCAAGTGATGGAGATGATAATAGAACATTTCGGTGATTACTGTTTGCCGATTAACCTGCCTTCCCGTGATGGTAAGACAGTCGTCGATTGCTATTTTGAGCCCAACTATGAACAATCAACACTGCTTACCGATGTCGAAGCGGCGCACGAAACCTTGATTGATCAAGTGATCGAAGTCGATGAAGAGCTGATGGAACTCTACCTTGAGCAAGGTTCAGAGTTGACGGCGGGTCAACTGCATGACCCTTTTGAAGAGGCATTGCGTACCGGGCACGTTATCCCGATCTGTTTTGTTTCTGCTCAAAACGGAGCTGGTGTGGAATTGCTGCTGCGTACGCTCAGTGAAATTATGCCCATGCCAAACGAAGGTAACCCGCCGCTGCTCGTCAAACAAGGTAAACAAGTGCGCGTCGATTGTGAGACCTTGTCGCACAGCGTGGCACACGTCTACAAAGTGAGCGTTGACCCTTATATGGGCAAACTGGCCTATTTACGAGTGTTCCAAGGTGAAATTAATGCTGGGAGCCAACTCTTTATAGGCGATGGTAATAAACCGTTCAAAGTTGGGCATCTCTATCAGTTGCAAGGAAAAGAGCGGCGCGAGATTTCAAAAGCGTTAGCAGGGGATTTCTGCGTGCTCGCGAAAGTCGATGAGCTGGAGTTTGATGCGATTGTCCATGATTCACACGACGAAGATGGCGTGAGCCTAAAAACGCTCGATTTCCCTGACTCTATGTACTCACTGTGCCTAAAACCGACCAAGCGTGGCGACGAGCAGAAACTGGGTGATGTACTGAGCAAAATCGCCTGTGAAGATCCCTCGCTGCGGATTGAGCACCGCGCGCGCACCAATGAGACCATCATCAGTGGTCAAGGCGAGTTCCACCTTAAAGTTGCGCTGGAGAAAATGGAGAGCGTCTACAAGTTAAAAGTGGAAACCAGTCAACCTAGCGTTGAGTACTTTGAAACCATCACCAAGCCAGCGCAAGGCCATTACCGCCACAAAAAACAGAGTGGCGGCGCGGGGCAATTTGGTGAGGTGAGTTTGTCGGTTCGACCGCTGCCGCGCGGCGCAGGTTTTACCTTTGTCAATAAAGTGGTTGGCGGCGCGATCCCCACCTCGCTGATCCCTGCGGTTGAAAAGGGTATCCGCCAAGCGCTAGAAGAGGGTGCGATTTCAGGCAATCCTATTCGTGATATCGAAGTGACTGTGCACGATGGAAAATATCACTCGGTGGACTCCAAAGAGATCGCGTTTGTCATCGCAGGGAAAAAGGCGTTTCTTGATGCGGTCAATCAAGCGGATCCGATTGTGCTTGAGCCTATCGTCCAGATGGAGTTGCAAATTCCTACTCAAAACGTCGGCGATGTGTCGGGCGACCTGTCGTGTAATCGCGGTTTGATTGAGGGGACGGTGCCAATTGACGGTAACTTCACGCGCTTGCAAGCCAAGTCACCGGTTAATGAGCTGCAAGATTACGCGCGCCGTCTCCGCGCCCTCACCGGAGGCGAAGGCAGCTTTAGCATGACGCTCAGCCACTACGAGCCAGCGCCGGTTCAAGTGCAGCAGCAGGTATGCCAATCGTCGAACGCCTAAATGGGTGGAGTTTAAGTTGAAACGAGCGCCAACCTGAGTTGGCGCTTTTTTTGATTCTGAAGTGAATGCGGTTACCGACAAGCCCTTGGGTTGGCTAGGCGTGATTACTCACACGGCACATCGAAAATCAGCGCTTCCACGCTGGTGGGGTGGAGTATGTCTTGTGGATCCACATGGAACTTACGCGACATCATGGTATTGAACATGCGCCAGTGATTGAGTAAACACTGCTGATAATCACTGGTTTCATCTGCCCAAGTTTCTTTCATAAATGGGGTCAGGCTAGCGGCGCCGTGGGCAAACATCATCATCAGCCACTTCATTTCCAAAATCTTAATGGGTGCCTCAGGGTGCGCTTGGTTGTACTCGGTTTCGAGCGATTTGACGATGTTCTCAATTTCACCACTGTTATCGATAAAGTAATCAAACAGCGCATCTTCTTGGCGCACGGCGTCTGCGATCAGTTGGATCGGTTGCTTGAAGTGCAACATATTTGCCAACAAGTGGACCGCAAAACGATAGAGCTGCACATTCGGCGGTGCCCCTTCGGGCATGTTGTCCAAGATGGCACGCATGTACTTTTCCATGTAACGGTGCAGGCCGTCGCTGATGGCGTACCAAATTTGTTCTTTGCTGCCGAAATGATGGCGGATCAGGCTATGAGACACGCCCGCTTTTTCACTGATATTACGTAGCGACACGCGTTCGTACCCCAGCTCGCAAAACAGCTCAGTGGCGATGTTCATGATTTCACATTTGGTTTGCTCAGCGTCTTGTGCGCTGCGTCTACCTTGTTTTCTTTCTGTCATCGTTTTCTTTCATACATCTGCAACACTGCAGTTTTACCAGATCTTAGTTCAACTTTCATTAAGCGGGGTGACAAACCTAGACACTATAACAAATTTTATATTGTACGTCTGGAAAATAAACATTGATCCCGCCAATAAAACTCATATACTGCACGGGTGTGTAATAAATCGTGATGTGATAATAATGGATACATCGATACAGTCTATGCCTACCTTGGCAAAGCTCGCGCTTGTCGCTGCGGTGAGTTCGTGGATAGCCGGGTGCAATCCCGCTAATTCAGAGGTCACCAACCCCGTGGTCAAACCCGTCAAACTGTTGGAAGTGCCTGATTTGGACAAAAAGCGTTTTGACTCGTTTATTGCCAATATTGATGCCACTGACCGCGCAGAGTTGTCCTTTCAAGTGGCCGGTGAAATTGACACCTTGGCAGTACGCATGGGCAGTGAAGTGAAAAAAGGTCAGGTATTGGCCGAGCTTGATGACACCGATTACCAATTGGCCTACGACGCGAAACTGGCCCAATACCAGTTGGCGAAAACCGCTTACTTGCGCGCCAAACAATTGCACGAGAAGAAACTCATCAGTGTGGATACGTTTGATCAAAGTGAGACAGAATACAAAGCCGCCTCCGCCGCCCTAGAGCAGGCAAAGACAGATCTTCAATACACGAAGATCGTCGCCCCTTTTGATGGGGTGGTGTCCCTTACGTTCAGCAAAGAGAATCAAGTGGTTGCGGCGAACCAAGTGGTCCTCAATGTCATCAATAACGATGTGCTGGATGTGGTGTTCACCATTCCTGTGAGCTACGCCGAGCGCTATGGTTTGTCTCATATTGGTTCTTCTGACTTTGCGTTAGTGATGGATAGTCACCGTGACGTGATGATTCCTGCCCAATTCAAAGAGATTTCGACCGAGCCAGACAACGACACCAACAGTTACCGCGCAAGCCTGACATTCACTCGCCCTGAAACGCTTAATTTGCTGCCGGGGATGACAGGTCAGGTGAAACTTCACAATGCGCAGTTGCAAGGTCAGTTTGCCATTGATGACAGTGCCTGGGTGAGCCGTGATCAGCATCATGGTGAGTTATATCGTTTTGATGACCAAACCCAAACGCTGGAAATCGTGCAAGTGATGGTGGATGCGCAAGGCCATATTACCTCGGGTCTTAACCAAGGAGACTTGATTGTGCAAGCCGGAGTGGAACGCTTGATGCCCGGCCAACAAGTCAAAGCGTGGACCAAAGAGGGAGGTATCTGATGAAGTTTTCTCATCTTTCATTGGTAGTGATGGCGGCCAGTCTGACGGCAGCATGCACGCCAGACAATGCGCATCGTCCGCGCCATGATCTGTTGGTTGAAACATACGAAGTGAACCACTCCGTCGAGAGTCAATTTCGCAATTTCAATGGCCAAGTGATGCCCGCAGAACTGACACCACTCTCCTTTCGTTTAGATGGCGAAATCAGCGCCATGTTGGTGAAAGAGGGTGACAGTGTCACTAAAGGTCAAGTGGTCGCGCTGCTCGATGATTCGAAAGCGAAACAAGCCTTGATTGATGCTCAAGTTCGCTACGAATTGGCGCTTAAACAGCAAAAACGCGGTGAAAATCTGCGCCAAGAGAACATGATTTCGAGCGCGGAGCTTGATCAACTGAGCGCCAACTTACAACTGGCGCAGGCAAACTTGGGCTTGGCAAAGGCACAAATGCACTATACACGCTTGAAAGCGCCGTTTGATGGTGTGATTGCGTCGGTTGAGAAGAAGAAATTTGAAAATGCCACACCGGGCGAGTCGGTGGTGTCACTGTATCAGTCGGATAATGTCTACGTGAAAATCGAAGTGTCCGATTCTGTGCTCGCCATGCTAAATCCGACCGTGAACGCTAAGCAATATCAACCTGTCGCGACCTTTTCTGGCTTAAGTGGCAGTTATCCGATGCGTTATCTTGAGCACACCAGTGAGCTTCACCCGCAAACACAAACTTACCAATTATGGCTGAGCATGCCCGCGTTGGATCAGCGGTTACTTCCGGGCACCAGCGCCAAAATTTCCGTCGATTTGGTCAAAGCGGGTTTGAGTCAAATCAACGCGTACCAAGTACCGATGACGGCCATTGATGCCGGGCGCGATCAGCAAGCCTTTTATGTCTGGAAACTGGAAGATGGCAAGGCGCATCGCTACGCCATCAATGTGGACCAAATTACAGGACAAGGCGCGCTGGTGGCCAGTGGTATTGAGCAAGGCGATGTATTAATCAACTCCAACCTACGCAAATTACGAGAAGGCATGGACATTTCAGGAGCGCAGCTGTGAGTATTGCCGAATATTCAATCAAGAACAAAGTGATCAGTTGGTTGTTCCTGATCATCTTAGCCGTGGGTGGCTACACCTCTTTCATGGATTTAGGCCGCTTGGAAGACCCGGCTTTTACGATCAAAGACGCCATGATTATCTCCACCTATCCGGGCGCGACCTCACAAGAAGTCGAAGAGGAGCTGACGTATCCGCTGGAGAAAGAGATTCGTCAACTGCCGTATATCGATAAAATCACCTCGACGTCGTCCAATGGTATGTCACAAATCACCGTGAGCATGGAAATGGAATACGGACCGGATGAATTACCGCAAATCTGGGATGAAATGCGTCGCAAGATCAATGATTTAAAACCCAATCTGCCCAGTGGCGTCACTTCTGTTCAGATCATTGATGATTTTGGTGATGTCTACGGCGTCATGTTGATGTTGACCGGTCAGGATTACGACTACATCGAACTGAAACGTTACGCCGATTATTTACGTCGCGAACTGGAGTTGGTGCCTGGGGTGGGCAGAGTCGCGATCAGTGGTGATCAGCAAGAGCAACTGTTTGTTGAGATCTCTTTGGAGCGATTGGCGGCATTGAATCTTGATTTGAACTCCGTGGTGAGCTTGCTCGATCAGCAAAACAGCGTGCAATCGGCGGGCGAAATCATGGTCAATGGTCAAGTGCTGACCATTCGACCGAACGGTTCATTGACCTCTGAACAAGAACTGCAAGATTTGATCATTCATGGCCGAGATACGGGGAATCTAATCCGTCTCAAGGATGTCGCGACCATCAGTCGTGGCATTGAGGAGAAACCGACCAATGTGCTGACCTTCAATGGTGAGCCAGCGATCAACTTAGCCATCTCTTTTGGCGCGGGCGTCAATGTTGTCGAAGTAGGCAAAGCCTTGCAGGCGGAGTTGTCAGCGCTTGAAACCATCAAACCTGCGGGTGTGGATATCCACTATTTCTACAATCAAGCGGCGGAAGTAGAAAAGTCCGTCGATGACTTTATTGTCAGCTTAGGCCAAGCCGTGGCGATTGTGATCGTGGTACTGCTGTTTGCGATGGGGCTGCGTAGCGGGTTGATTATTGGCGCTGTGCTGCTGCTGACCGTGCTCGGCACCTTCATTATGATGAAGCAAAATGACGTTGAGTTGCACCGAATTTCGCTAGGGGCACTGATCATTGCGCTCGGTATGCTGGTGGACAACGCTATCGTGGTGGTTGAGGGGATTTTGGTCGGTCTCAAGCGCGGTAAATCTAAGCTTGAAGCGGCCACCGACATTGTCAAACAAACCCAGTGGCCATTGCTTGGTGCGACGGTCATTGCGATTACCGCGTTTGCTCCGATTGGATTGTCCGAAGATGCAACAGGCGAGTTTATGGGTTCTCTATTTTGGGTACTCTGCTATTCGCTGTTCTTAAGTTGGGTGACGGCCTTGACCCTCACGCCATTCTTGGCTGACTTGTTGCTCAAAGAAGCGCCGCAAAGTGACGACAAGGACGCTGACCCATACCAAGGGGTATTGTTTGCCATCTTTGGTGCGAGCCTTAAATTCGCCCTGCGTTTTCGTTGGTTGACTGTCGCCAGCATGATTGGTCTGTTGGTGGTCGCGGTCGGAGGCTTTGGCCTGGTTAAACAGCAGTTTTTCCCACCGTCCAACACGCCGATGTTTTACGTCGATATGTGGATGCCGGAAGGCACCGACATTCGTGAAACCTTGCACGAGACACAGAAAGTTGAGCAGTTTATTCGCTCAAAAGAGAACGTCGAGTTTGTCTCGACCACGACGGGTCAAGGCTTGCAACGTTTCGCGTTGACCTACCAGCCTGAGAAAAGCTATGAAGCGTATTCTCAGCTGCAAGTGCGCACCCACGATCGCGAGTCGATGTTCACCTTGTTGGAAGAGTTAGATCAGACTCTGGCTGTGAGTTTCAACAAGCCGACATTCCAGTTTAAGCTGATGGAATTTGGCCCATCGCCGGCGTCAAAAATTGAAGCGCGTATTACGGGCCCAGATCCTCAAGTATTGCGTGATATTGCGCTGCAAGTGGAAGACGTACTGCTCCAAGATGAAGGGGCACGAAATGTGCGTCATGATTGGCGTGAACGCTCCAAGCAGTTGGTGCCGCAGTTCAACGAATCGAAGGCGCGCCGATTAGGTATCTCGAAACAAGACCTTTCCGATACGTTGCAAATGGCATTTGGCGGGAAAACCATCGGCCTATTGCGGGATGGCACGCATATGCTGCCGATCTTGGCTCGTTTGCCCGAGCAGGAGCGCATTGATTTTGAATCGTTAGCCAATGTCAAAATTTACAGCCCCACGTTGCAAACTTACGTGCCAGTGGAGCAGGTGATTGACGGCGTCGCATTGGATTGGCAAGAGCCCCTCATCCAGCGTCGAGACAGAAAACGCACCTTGACCGTACTCGCCGATCACGATGTGTTGGGTCATGAAACTCCGGCCAGCCTTTTTGCCCGCATACAACCGAAAGTGGAAGCACTGCCGTTGCCACAGGGTTATGAGATCTCTTGGGGCGGCGAGTATGAGTCATCAAAAGATGCCCAGCAGGCCTTGTTTGGTTCGTTGCCGATGGGCTACTTATTGATGTTCATCATCACTATGCTGCTGTTTAATTCGCTGCGTAAGCCATTGGTGATCTGGTTTACCGTGCCGCTCTCGATTATCGGGGTGTCGATTGGCTTACTGGCGACGGATATGCCGTTCAGTTTCACCGCGTTTCTTGGGTTACTGAGTTTGAGTGGCATGATTTTGAAAAACGGCATTGTGTTGCTCGACCAAATCAACATAGAACTGTCAGCAGGCAAAGATCCTTATCAAGCGGTGTTTGACAGTGCCATTTCCCGTGTGCGCCCGGTCAGTATGGCGGCATTAACCACCATTCTTGGCATGATTCCACTGGTGTTTGACGCCTTCTTTGGCTCAATGGCTATCACCATTATGGCAGGGCTTGGCTTTGCGACGGTACTCACGTTAATTGTAGTACCGGTACTTTTTGCCCTCTTATATCGAATTAAACCATCCACTGCCGGATAGTGAACCATACCTTGATTCGATAGTTAGGCAGCCCGGGGTTAAGCCGGGCTTTTTTACGCACTTAGAATGGGTTGGCCTGGCATTCGACCAACCCAACGGGTGCTTGCGAGCGATCTATGCCTGCTATAGAGTGGGCTAAGAGCATGATTCGAATTCACAAGGACAGAGTATGAAAACCATAGGCGTGATTGGCGGCATGAGTTGGGAGTCAACGGCAACCTACTACGCGCAGATCAACCAGGGAGTGAAAGCCGCGCTTGGTGGTTTGCACTCCGCAAAAGTGATTATCCACAGTGTCGACTTTGCGCAAATTGAAGCGTTGCAACACCAAGGTGAGTGGGAGGCAACGGGGGGGATATTGGCGCAGGCAGCGCAATCGCTCGAACGTGCTGGCGCCGATTTTTTCATCATAGCGACCAACACGATGCACAAGGTGGCGGAGCAGGTTGAGCGCGCCGTGTCGATTCCTCTCTTACACATTGCCGATGCAACGGGGCGTGCACTTCAGGCGCAAGGTATCGAAAAAGTGGGATTACTCGGCACCGCATTTACGATGGAACAAGCGTTCTACAAACAAAGGTTAACGGATAAATTTGGTATTGAGGTGGTGGTGCCCAACGGCGTGCAGCGCCGATTGGTGCATGACGTGATTTATCAAGAGCTCTGTTTGGGAACGCTCAATCCACGCTCGAAAAACGATTATCACACCATTATTGATGAGTTAGCGGCAGCAGGCGCACAAGGGGTGATTCTGGGTTGCACCGAAATAGGATTGTTGGTCAAACAGCAAGACACCTCAGTGGCTTTATTCGACACCGTCGCCATTCACGCGGCAGAAGCTGTGGCAATGGCGCTTGAGGAAGGCTCGCTTTAGACAGCGAATTCTTGAGGCTAAGTAGGCCGCCTGTTACGACGGCCTCAATTGAGCAGAGTTACAAATCAATGTGAAAAATCGAGGTTGTACCGCTGACCTCATTGCCGACCGCGATAAAGTGCTCGCCAGCTCGAGTGAAATAATGAATCGACTCAGGGCCTAAATCACCGGCTTTAGGGTTGTAGGTCTGGTTATCACATTCTCCCTCATCGACTTTGGTGCAGACAGGTTGGTTAAAATCACGCGGGTTCACATAGTGAAGGAACATCGCATCGCTAGGGTCCGTGACGTCATACACCATGATACCGCCTTGACGTTCTAAGCCAATAAACGCGTAGTGACGGTCGTTAATCTGAGCCATTTCGATCGCTTCAGGTTCGACGCCCTTATCATCACTGCGGTCGTCTGCACTGTCGTTGTTGTCATTGGTGCTATTGAAGTGCTCCGGCTGCATGGCGAAGACAATCTGTGCAAATTGATCGCCACTATCGTAAACGCGTTCGCCTTGCTCATTCCAAATAGAAAACGATCGCGCGCCAAACGCCTCGACAACCTCATCTTTCTGTAACGTCTTGCCTGGGTCGATCACCTTTAATCGTGCGAGCTGCTGATTATCTTTTAACGCGAGAGCCAGTGGATGATCGTCACTCACCTTGAGTTTTTTGCCTCGTAATTCATCGCTATACGCGATACAAAAATCGACTTTTGAACCATAATCAGCGGTGCCAGAGTAATCGTCGCCATCCCATTGGTAGCCCTTGGTATCGCATTGCTGTTGAGTGCTATCGAAACCATACTCGCGGCCATCCCCTTCGTTCGCGGTAACGATATAGCTGACGCCGTCGACTGAATAGGTGGCAATGGAGTCGGGCATATAAAGGCCAACCAACTGTGGGTAGGATTGAAAATAACCGAGCCTTTTATCTTTATTTGAAGCATCAAGAGTGGCAGTAGACCATGATTTGCCGCCCAGTCCATAAATGGCCTCAACTCGGCCTGTCGTCACATCAATTTTCGCGAGGGCGTTGTTCTCTTGCAGTGCCACAAATAGCTGACCTTTATCATCAAAGGCAAGGTATTCCGGCTCGAGATCTTGGGGCACGCTGGCACTCGGAGCGGAGAGTCGAACATCGCTACCCAATTCGTCGTGACGGACGCCACCTTCATTGAAATCGGTAAAGCCAATTTGCGTGACAATCGCATTGTGATAACCCGTTGAAAGGTCGATGAGGGTGACACTGCCTTCTGGATCGACGCTGTAATCGCTGTTGGGTTCTCCCTCGTTGGCGGCCGCGATATATCGACCGTCTTTGGAGAAACTCACCATATCTGGCAGTGCGCCAGCAGGGTAGGTGGTCAGCAGCTCAAACGTATCACCGCGGTAGAGCGCGATGATGCCCGCTTCTTGCTTGATGCTGTTTTCAATCGCGACCGCGACCCATCCCTGATGCGTTGAGACACTATTGGCTGCGCCAATCTCAATGCCTGCGTGTGTCGCCGCTTGCTGAAGATCGAGTTGCGTCTTCAAACTGGGGGCATGATCGTGACTAAGCGTGAGTACATCGACTTTCTTGGCCTGTGCGTTAACAACAAATAGTTGGTCAGTGCAGGCATCGTATTTGACGATTTCAGCGGCCGAGGTGGCAAACGGCGCATCGGCCGCGTATCGACCCATAAGCGTTAAACCTGCAATAGAAGTCTCACTTTGCGAAGGTGCGACAGTTGCTGTACAACTCAGCGCAGGAACAAGCGTACTGTTTTGTTCTGTAGGTGATGAGCAAGCGGAAAGGGCGGTCAACACGCCGGTGATCGCCAATGTACGAAGAGCAAAAGGCGCGGTATGAGATTGAAAAGACAAAGTAAATCCTCCTTGATGAATGTGGCTCTAGTCTAAGGAGGACTTATGAACAAACCGTGTCGCTTTTGTCTCATCAATGTGAAAGAAAAGTTGATATAGACGGATAAACCAAAGAGTGAGAGCGACTTCTAAAAACTAACTTTGTTGTTGAGTAATTAAGTGCACAAGCTCATCTTCGGTAGAGGGGGTTTTGGTAAGCTTCAGCTCGCACTCTGCACCGCCCTTAAGCATGTAGACTCGAGTCGTGCAGTGATCGTGGTGAAACCAACGACCGTCGATACACACGTCTGTATAGCAGCGAGGATCTTTTTTGAGTTCCATATGTTTCGTCCCTGTTTGGTTGTTGTTACAATTTTCAACCTAACTTGGGTTTTCTATAGAAAAAATGACCTGGCTCAAGCTTAGGGGAAATGTGGCAGACTCGCGCCGCTTGCGTTGTGAAAATGAAGGTTATAGGCTATTCATTGATTGAGGAAATCGCATAAATTGCGTAGATTCGTTGCAAAAATGAAATACGCTAAACATCAAATGCTGAGTGACGGATGATAAAGGATAACGCGCAAAACTGGAGTAATGGATGAATCTAGGCCGTGGACGCTTTACTTGCTGGTGTGTACTGATGTGCCTAGTGGTCTCACTGAAAAGTTTAGCTAGTGATATAGACCATGCTCGCATTCTTGTGATCAAATCCTACGATCCCAACTTTCCTACCTACGCCGATATCTCTTATGGCTTAAACGAAGTGTTAGACCGAGATTCAGTCCTTCTCGATGTCTCTTATATGTACAGTAAACTCGTTTATGATGTCGTCAGTGTCGCCAATTATAAAAGAGCGATCTCCTACCAATTTCTCAACAGCCAGAAATACGACATGGTGATCACGGTGGACGACAATGCGCTAAGATTTGTACTCTCTGAGCGGCAAGGGCTGTTTCGTGACCTGCCGATTGTGTTTTTGGGTGTCAACAATGTTGAGCTTGCCTTATCTCTCAAAGGAGACAAGCAGGTATCAGGCGTGATTGAAGCTGTGTCATTTGATGAAAATATACAGTTTATCCAAGAGGCGATGCCCCACGTGGAGAACATTCATCTGTTAGTGGATGGTACTACCTCAGGGCGTGCCGACTTTGAGAAACTGTTTCGCACTATCGCAGACTACCCCGATTTTAATTGGAAAAAACTCGATTTAGCGACGCTTGCTTGGGGTGAATTGATAGAGGACATGGCGTCGATTGATGCACACAACAGTGTGGTCCTGCTGATTTCGGCTTATCGAGACAAGAATAACGTGGCTCTCTCTTTTGAGGAGTCGGTGCACCTTATCACTGATGCTACCACTGCGCCGATCGTCCATCCTTATCAACATGGTATTGGTCAAGGGTTTCTGGGTGGACTAGTGGTGGATCACCGCGCTCATGCGGTACTAGCCGGAGAGCTTGCTCACCGATACTTTCATCGCGGCTATTTTATTGAAGAGGACATGGTGGTTCAGCCGCCTACTAAGGCGCTGTTTGATTATGCTCAGCTCACACGTTTTGGTATTAAAGAGCGCGATTTGCCCTCTGGCAGCCACATATTGGGTAAGCCCGAGCCGCTATTGAGTCGCTACTATGTCGAAGTCATGACGCTGTTTGGTTTGGTATTTATCATCTTAACGACCTTGGCGCTGCTTGCATGGGTGAAAAAGCGCACCGCAGAGCAAGATGAAGACAAATTAAAGTCGATATTGAACAGCTTAGACTCCTACATCTACCTCAAGGATGAGCATGGTAGATATCTGTTTGCGAATAAAAAAATGTGTCAAAACCTCTCTTTGGACGAAGACGAGGTGCTCGGCAAAGACGACTATGACTTATTTGATGAAAACGTCGCAACGCGTATTTCAAGCGTCGATCAGTTAGTGGTCAATTCGAAAACGCCCTACAGCAGTGAAGAAACCTATTGGCATGAAGATGTCGGCAAGAAGATGATCGTGCATACGCGTAAAGTCCCTTTGATGAATGACAAGGGTGAAATCTACGCCATCTGTGGTTCATCCATCGACATCACCCGAAGTAAAACTCAAGAGCGCATCATCGAGCAGATTGCTTATCAAGATCCGACTAACGGTTTGGGAAATCGCGTCAAACTCTTTACCTATTTGACGGATGTGATGTCCAAAAGCGAGTTTGTCGGCGGTCAAACTGCGGTTGGCTTTTTTGATATCGATAATTTCCGCTACATCAACGAAACCTATGGCCACACTGCTGGGGATCACTGTATTGACATCGTGTTGGATAAATTGAACCGTCTGGTGGGCGAGTCCGGTCAAGCCCTGCGATTGGGGGGCGATGAATTTTATTTGGTCGTCTATGGCGAGACGCACGCTAGCCAAACCATCCGAGACATTCAGCGCCAGTTGCCAGAAACGGTCAATATTTTAGGCAATACGATACCGCTAAGTGTCAGTGTCGGGATCTCACTCTACCCAGCAGAAGGGGTGACGGAGCCAGAGCAGCTTTTGCGCCGTGCGGAACTGTCATCCTATGAAGCAAAAATGCGAGGCGGGAACCAAGCGGTATGCCTTGATAATAATCAGGATCAAAAAGCGTCCGACAATGAGTTTATCACTGAAGTAATCGGCGCGATAAACCGCAATGAGTTGGAGCTCTACTTCCAACCCAAAGCCAGCTCTAAGCAGAAGAAAATCGTCGGCGCTGAAGCCCTTATTCGCTGGAATCATCCGGTCAAAGGCTTTTTAACCCCCAATATGTTCTTGCCAGAAGTGCATCGTTTAGGCCTCTTTAAACAGATCGATGATTGGGTGATTGAGCGCGCGATGGAGACGCTAGATGCCTGGTGTGAGGCGGGCTTAGCGCTTAATTTGAGCATCAACCTCAGCCACGAATATTTCAGTCAAACCGACCTGTTTGAGATACTACAAGACAAACTGGCGCGTTACCCAAACATCAAACAAGGTTTGCTTGAAATCGAGATCTTAGAGACGCATGCGCTTGAAGATTTGAATCACGTGTCGAACATGATTAAGAAGTGCCGTTTGTTGGGTATTCGTTTCTCGATAGATGATTTCGGCACTGGCTATTCGTCATTGACCTATTTACAGCGTTTGCCGGTCGATACCCTAAAAGTTGACCAAAGTTTTGTGCGCCACGGGCTACGTGAAGTGGACATCGGTATATTGAAAGGGATTTTGGTGTTTTGTCATGCACTGCACATCACCCCGATTGTTGAAGGGGTCGAAACAGTGCAGGAGTTGGAGCGCTTGAATGAGGTGGGTTTTGATTACATTCAAGGCTATTTGATTTCAAAACCGGTGACAGAGAATGCCTTTATCGCGCGAGTAAAAGCGCAACCGGCTAATCTTTCCAGTGCTTGAATGCCACTGCATAAGGTCTTGTATTGGCACAATTAAAAACGCCCGCCTCTGAAAAAGAGGCGGGCGTTTTTTAGTTAAAGTGTCGTTAAGCGACCGATTCAGCGTCGGTAGAGAGCGTAGCTTCCGCCTTTGGCTGAGTGGGGAGGACCAACGTCATAATGATCGCCGCAATACCGCTGGTTGTGACGGGAGAGCCGAACACGCTTTGCACCAGTTTAGGCATTTGGCCCAAGATGTCTGGCACGAGCATGACACCGAGACCAAAGCCAAACGAGACAGCCAAAATCATCAAGTTGCGACGATCCAATTTCTCGCGCGCGATGATTTTAATCCCAGCCGCTGCCACCGTGCCAAACATGACCAGCGTTGCGCCGCCGATGACGGGTTTCGGTATGGTGGTTAACACGCCACCAATGATGGGGAACAGACCCAACACCACCAAAATCAGGGCCACAAAATAACCCACGTAACGACTGGCGATACCAGTTAAGTGAATGACGCTATTGTTTTGGCTAAAGGTGGTATTTGGGAAGGTGTTGAAAATCGCCGCCAGCATGGAGTTGACCCCATCCCCTAGAATCCCTGCTTTAATGCGCTTCAAATAGCCTTCACCGGAGACCGGTTGTTTGGTGATCATGCAATTGGCGGTAATGTCACCTGTCGATTCTATCGCGGTAATTGCGTAGATAACGGCAACGGGAATAAAGGCATACCAATCGAAATCGAAGCCGTATTTGAACGGTTGAGGGATGCTAAGTAGCGGCTGATTAAAGGCATTGTCGAAATTGACCATACCCATCGACGCGGCGGCGAGATAACCGACCACCATACCCACCAATATGGACGATAAACGCACCATCAGGTTTTTTGAACGGTTAAGCGCAATGATAGTGACAAGAACCAGTGCGCCGAGCACTAAGTTGTGCCAATCGCCAAAGTTGGGCGCTTTGACGCCACCGGCTAAATCTGTCATGCCGACTTTAATCAATGAGATGCCGATAGTGGTGACGACGATCCCTGTGACCACAGGAGTAATGATACGTTGCAGTTTGTCGATGAACTGAGATAACGCAATTTCAATAAACGCACCGACAAAACAGACACCGAAGATCATCGCGAGAATCTCTTCTGGGCCACCCCCTTGAGATTTAGCAATGAACCCGGCCGCGAGTACGGAGCTAAGAAACGCAAAGCTGGTCCCTTGGACACAGATCATGCCAGCGCCAATCGGCCCGATACGGCGAGCCTGAATAAAGGTACCGACACCCGAAACAATCAACGCCATACTAATGAGATAGGGAATATGCTGGCCAAGGCCGAGCACGCCACCAATGATAAGCGTTGGAGTAATAATACCGACGAAACTCGCCAGTACGTGTTGCAGACCTGCATAGAGCGCTTGACCCGTTGCGGGGCGATCTTCCAGTGCATAAATCAGGTCACTGTTTTCCTTGTGAGACATGTTGACTTCCTTGTATACAATATTGTTGACATTGTATTGATCAAGTTAGCAACCATTGTGCCATTCATTAATTGGATCGATAAGTTAATAAATACAGTGAGTTATGTCAGAGTGGTCAGTCAACGAAGTCGATAAGTTGCATAGACTTGGTGCAGTTGACCCGTTTTGGAGGCAAAGAAAGAAAAAACCGCCGGGTAGGAAGGCACCGCAGCGGCAAAACAGAAATTAGGTTGGCGGATGATGCTCTATCCAGTGACGGGCGATTTGCTCTCGCGTAGCGATCCACACACCCGAATGGGATTGCACGTAGTCGAGGAACTTTTTCAGTGCCATAAAGCGACTAGGTTTGCCTATGATGCGACAATGCAGGCCAATTGACATCATTTTCGGTTTGCTTTGCCCTTCTTGGTAGAGGCAATCGAAGTTGTCCTTGAGGTATTGATAAAACTCTTCCCCATGACTGAATCCATAAGGGGAGGCAAATCGCATGTCATTGGTATCCAGCGTGTACGGCACAATCAGATGAGGCCGCGTCTGTCCGGGCTTTTGTGCATCGGGTACTTGCGTCCAAAACGGCAGGTCATCCCCATAATAGTCAGAGTCGTAGAGGAGGTGGTCATGCTCGGCCACAAGGGCGCGCGTATTGGGGGAGTCACGTCCTGTGTACCAGCCGATCGGTTTTTTTCCTGTGAGCGTCTCTATGATTTGGAGCGCTTGCACCATATCTTCACGCTCTTTCTCAATCGGTGCGTCTTGATAGTGAATCCATTTCAAGCCGTGACAGGCAATTTCATGGCCATCATCGAGTAATGCGTTGGCCACATCTGGGTTTCTTTGCAAGGCTGTCGCTACTGCAAAGGCGGTGAGAGGAAGACCTCGCGCTTTGAACTCATCGAGAATTCGCCACACGCCGACCCGAGAGCCGTATTCGTACAAGGATTCCATACTCATGTGTCTATCAGGGTAAGCGCTCGCGCCAGCGATTTCGGACAAGAAGGTTTCCGAATGTGCGTCGCCATGCAATACGCAGTTCTCGCCGCCTTCTTCGTAGTTCAAGACGAATTGCAGCGCAATCTTTGCCCCATTTGGCCACTGGGCATCAGGGACGTTATCGCGTCCATAGCCTGTATAATTTCTTGGATTATCCTTATCCATTTGTATCCCTTAAGTTATTTATTGACTCCAGTGCTGATAGCGGCCGTGAAAGGCTTTCCCTATCGGCGCGCCATAATGACCGCACTTGGCCGTGTTAAGTTGTAAGCTGTACAAAGACTCTGCAAGCTTGACCGCGGCAGTGACGCCATCAATCACTGGAACTTGGAGATCTTGACTCAGTTCCGCCGCAAGATCTGACATGCCCGCACAGCCCAATACGATGGCTTCAGCCCCATCTTGCGAAAGCGCTTGCCGGCACTCTTGTCGCAACTGTTCATACAGCGAGGTATGCACGGATTCCAGGGCAAGCACGGGAATGTCGGTTGCGCGCACACCGGTACAGAGATGCGCGTAGCCGTAGCGCTGCAACAGATGGTGGGCGGTGGGGACGGTGCGAGAGAGGGTGGTGACCACACCAAATCGATGCGAGACCAAACTGGCGATTTGAAAAGCCGCGCCGGCGATGCCGATGACAGGCGCTTGCGCTATTTCGCGCGCAGCATCAAGCGCGGGATCGCCAAAGCACGCAATGATATGTGCATCGACGCCTTTTTTCTCCCCGTCAGTGATGAGATCGAGTAAGGCCGCAGAGGCGATGGTTTCATCCAACGCACATTCAATGCTTTCAGGGCCGTGCTCAGGACAGCGAGCGAGGATGTCGCTGGAGGGCAGCGCGACAGTCAAAGCCGATTGGGCAATTTTATCTGTCATGGCAACACTAGTATTTGGGTTAATCAGTTGGATTTTCATAGCGCACCTTTATGAGTCCGTGTTGGCAAACAGCTGAGTAAAATCAACGTGGGCATCTTTTTTACCTGTTAATGAAATCGAGCGCTTAATGTGGATCAAATGGTGTCGCATCCACTGCTGCGCCTTGTCGACTTGATGGGTGTCGAGCAAATCAATCAGCTCAAGATGATCGCCACAATCACAACTCACGCTCTCTCTGGTACCGTAGGCGGCAATAACCAAGGATGAGCGGTAGCATAACTGCTCGATAAACTCAGCTAAGACCGAGTTGTTGCCCATATGAGCAAGCTCATAATGGAACTTCGCCGTCAATTGAATGGATCGGGCTAAATCGCCGTCTTGTTCGGCTTGCTTCTCTTGCGCCACCATATCGCGAAAACGTTGCGACACTTTGAGATCCCAATTGTCCGAAATCTCACCGAGCAACAGAGGTTCTAATGTAATGCGGCTATCCAATACTTCTTCCGCCTCTTGACGACTCGGACGACTGACCTGTGCGCCTTTATTCGGCTGAATCACGACAAAACGTTCAATCGCGAGGCGCTGTAGCACTTTGCGTATCCCGGTACGGCTCACCCCAAACGCTTCCGATAACTTGTCTTCGGGCAAACGCTCACCGGGCGGAAGCTGATGCTCGACAATGGCTTTGAGCATCTTTTGATAAATCTTTTCGTCGTTCGACATGATGACTCTCTATTTGTTTGTATACAATTCAAGGTAGCAATATGTATACCATGTTGTGATCCCTTCAAAACTCAATCAGGTACGCCATCGAGTGATAAATCGGCCCGATTTGCACCTTTATAAAGCATAAATGCTTACTTTAAGTGCAATGAGCGATGAGTAATTTGTGGTTCGGTGTAGCTCTGCTGCCATTTAATTGTGGCACAATCTTTGTATTGATTATTGTATACAATGATTATTTAACTTTGATTGAGAGCTCAACAAACAAAATGAATCTATTAGCAAAACTTAAGAAAGAGTGGTTTTTGGTCGGCATGGTGGTCGCGATAGCGCTTGCGACGATCACGGCAGAGATTGGACGCTCCGGCGGGCCGATTCACTTGGACCAATTGACGGCGGTGGGGGTTGCCATTGTCTTCTTTCTTCATGGTCTGGGGTTATCGCCACAAGCGATTGAAGCGGGGTTGACCAATTGGCGCCTGCACATTTACATCCAAGTGGCGACGTTTGTTGCCTACCCAATTTTATGGGTAGTGTTTGGCGATCTCTTTATCGCAACCATGCCAGCGGCTCTGGCGTTTGGGTTTTGTTATCTCTTGGTTCTGCCGAGCACCATCTCGTCATCGGTTGCGATGACGAGTGTCGGTAAGGGAAACGTGCCGGGGGCGATCTTTAACGCGTCGCTATCGAGCATTATTGGTGTGGTGATCACCCCAGCTTTGATTCAGCTCTTTATGGGCTTTGAAGGGGTGTCACTCAATCTGCTCGACTCCGTGTTGTCGATCGCTAAGTTACTTTTGGTTCCGATGATTTTAGGCCAGCTCCTTCGTCCTTACCTGCTGGCTTGGACGGAGAAACACAAAGCGGTGGTCAACAAAGTCGATAAGTATGTGATTCTTTTGATCGTTTACAACGCCTTTTGTGATTCTGTTATTAATGGTATCTGGAGTGAGTTCTCTGCGGGGTTGCTGTTGACGGCGATTGCGCTGTGTGTGGTGATTTTGTTGGTGATGGTCCACTCCATTCAGTGGGGAGCAAGAAAAGCCGGTTTCGATCTTCCTGATGAAGTGGCGGCGGTGTTTTGTGGTACCAAAAAGACATTAGCTGCCGGGATCCCGATGGCGAAAGTCATTTTTGGAACCGATCCAACGCTAGGTATGTTGTTACTGCCGATCATGTTGTATCACCCAATCCAGATTTTCTATTGCGCCGTGCTGGCTAACCGTTACGCCAAGCAGAGCGAAGGGGTAAAAGCCGCCGCGCTTTAAGCGCGCTAATCGGTGCAACCATTAAGGAAAGATGATGAGTAAGGATACTCGAATTTATTGCGCGCAAGGGCCACACTCTTTGGCGCCGACAAAAAAAGGCCGACTGAGTGGCACTCGGTTTGTCTTTAAAGATCTGTTTGATGTAAAAGGCTACCGAACGGGGGCAGGCAATCCACAGTGGTTAGCCACTCATGATGTTGCCAGCCAGACATCGCCGCTCATTACCACTTTGCTTGAGAGTGGTGCAGAGTGTGTTGGGCGAGTACAGACCGATGAGCTGGCGTACAGCTTAAACGGTCAAAATATCCATTACGGCACGCCAGTGAACCCCAAAGCGCCTGACGCGATTTCAGGTGGCTCATCGAGCGGCAGTGCGGTGGCGGTGGCAAGTGGCGATTGCGATTTTTCAATCGGTACGGATACCGGTGGTTCAGTACGTGTCCCGGCCAGTTATTGTGGGCTGTATGGGTTGAGGCCGACGCATGGTGCCTTGAGCCTTCAACATTGCTTCGAACTGGCGGCTCGCTTTGATACTGCCGGTATTTTCACCAGAAATTTGGCGATGATGGAGCGAGTGTGGACGAGTTTGTCGACTGACCACGGTGCAGCACCTCACCAACGGTCCTTCTATCTTGATGAGCAGTGCCGTGCTCTTATGAGTGCCGATCACACCGAGCAGTTAACGCGCCTCGAAGCATCGGGTGTAAAGATTCAACAAGGTGACTATCTTGCGCGTGCGGGATGGACGCTCGATCAGTTAAGTCACCTGTTTCGTACCCTGCAAGGTTTCGAGATCATTCGCCAACACGGTGAGTGGCTAGAGCGCTATGGGGAGAGCTTGGATCCAGCGATTGCAACGCGCGTCGAGTGGGCAAGAACCTTGACCGAGTCACAGTATACAGCGGCTTGTGATGAGCAACAGCGATTCAAACAGGCGTTAGTGGAGCATATGGAAGACCATGCGTTATGGTGGCTACTGCCTACCACGCCCGCCGGAGCGCCGAAACTGACCATGCCAGCTAATGAATTGGCCGTTTATCGCAGCCAGCTTATGGGTCTGACGAGTCTTGCTGGGCTCTCTGGCTTACCGCAATTGCATCTCCCTAACGCCGCAGCAGCGATGCCGTGCGGACTCTCGTTTATTGGCGGTGCGCACAGTGAACGTGCCCTTATCCAGACTGCCATGCAACTCAACCTAGACACGAGCCAAGGAGTGGCCGATGAAGCATCAAACCGCGTTTACCGCCCCACATCATAAAGCCGCCGAAGTTGGCCAAGCGATTTTAGACGCCGGTGGCACGGCCAGTGAAGCGATGGTTGCTGCCGCTGCGATGATATCAGTGCAATACCCCCATATGAATAGCATCGGAGGGGATGGATTTTGGTTGATTGCGAAACAAGGCCAAGCCCCAGTCGCGATTGATGGTAGCGGCGATGCGGCGGCGCAGGTGGATGTTAACGCCTACCGATCTCTGGGTGATGAACTGCCCGATCATGGCGCGCTTTCGGCCATCACGATGGCGGGCACGGTCGCAGGTTGGCAAGCAGCGCTTGAGTATGATCATGGCAATATGACGCTGGATAGATTGCTCACCCCCGCGATCGATGCCGCGCGCGAGGGGATCACCGCGACGCAAAGCTTGGTCAATGCCAGTGAAAAAACCTATCAGCGACTGGCTTCGCTAGACGGGTTTGCCGATATTTATCTGAGTCAAGGTGAGACGCTCAAGGTCGGCGATCGTATCTGCAATTCGGCGCTGGCCAATACCCTATCGATGCTGGCAGAAAAAGGACTAGAGGATTTCTATCGCGGAGATTTGGCGCAGTCGATGGCCGATGATCTAGCCGCGATGGGTAGCCCTATCCGTCTTGAAGACTTTCATCAATTTCGCGCTAAAGTGATGCAACCACTGCATGTCAAGACCTCCAAAGGCACACTGTATAACTTTGGTGCACCGACCCAAGGGGTGGCGTCACTGCTGATTTTGGCTATCTACGATCGTTTAGCGGTCAACGCTCAGACCGAAGTGGAGCACATTCACTGCCTCGTTGAAGCCACTAAACAAGCGTTTCTGATTCGTGATCGAGAGGTGTGTGATGAGGCGTCATTGCGAGAGCCTTTGCAGCATTGGCTCAGTGACGACGAGGTGGCTAAATGTACTGCTGCCGTGAATCCTAACCGCGCCCTAGCTTGGCCTCACCAAGCCAAACCCGGCGATACGATCTGGATGGGGGCCAGTGATCAATACGGCACCATGGTCAGCTTTATTCAAAGCATTTACTGGGAGTTTGGGTCCGGTGTTGTGCTGCCAAAGACCGGAGTACTATGGAATATCCGCTCCAAGAGTTTTTCTCTGGATGCGCAACATCACAATGTATTGGCACCCAACAAGAAGCCTTTCCATACTCTCAACCCTGCTTATGCTGAGCTCAGTGATGGCCGCAGAATGAGCTACGGCACAATGGGCGGTGAAGGTCAGCCCCAAACGCTAGCGTGCCTATTTAGCCGCTACCATTATCAATCTTACCCCTTGGATAAGGCGATCTCAGAGCCACGCTGGCTGTTGGGGCGCACGTGGGGCGATGCCACACACAACTTACGCTTAGAGCGCTCACTTGACCAACGCTGCGGCGCTGAATTGGTAGCGCTCGGTCACGACGTCACCACCGTCGACGATAATAACGAGCTGATGGGCCATGCTGGCGCCATTGTGCTGGATGAACAAGGAAGAGCCATCGCCAGTAGCGATCCGCGTAGCGATGGCCAAAGTTTTGTAGGAGAACAATAATGTCACAGGCCAATGAGCTATTTGAAACACTTAACCCACCGCAACGCCTTTTGATGGGGCCGGGGCCAATCAACGCTTATCCTCGCGTGCATCAGGCCATCGCTCAGTCACTGATTGGTCAGTATGACCCTGTGATGACCGGTTACATGAACCAAGTACAGTCACTCTATCGCGGCGTTTTTCACACCCAAAACCCGCAGACGATGCTGGTGGATGGCACTGCGCGCGCGGGGATTGAGGCGGTGTTAGTGTCGGTGTTAAAACCGGGCGACAAAGTGCTGATCCCCGTCATTGGCCGCTTTGGTCACTTATTGTGCGAAATTGCGACTCGGGTTGGCGCTGTGGTGAAAACCATCGATATTGAGTGGGGTGAAGTGTGCGCGCCAGAGCAAATTGAACAGGCGATCAAAACCTTTCAGCCAACATTGCTCGCCACTGTTCAAGGGGACACCTCCACGACCATGAACCAACCGTTGGCTGAGATGGGCGAGCTGTGTCAGCGCTATGGTGTGCTGTTCTATTGTGATGCCACTGCGTCGATTGCCGGTAATGAATTGTATGTTGATGACTGGCATCTCGATGCGGTGTCAGCAGGGCTACAAAAATGTTTAGGCGGGCCTTCGGGTTCAGCGCCGATTACGCTGAGCGAGCGCTGCGCTGCGCTAATCAACAGTCGTAAACACGTCGAAGCGGGCATTCGTGCCGCTCACCACGTTGATGGTGAAGAAGCACCAATCCAATCGAACTACTTTGATTTATCCATGGTGATGGATTATTGGGGGCCAGAGCGCCTTAACCATCATACTGAAGCCACCAGCATGCTTTATGCCGCTCGAGAGTGTGCAAGGCTGTTCCTTGAAGAGGGCCCAGAGCAGGTTATTGCCCGCCATAAGCAAGCGGGAGATGCGATGGCATCGGGGCTTCGCGCGATGGGGCTAGAGCTATTTGGCAATCAAAATTACAAAATGAATAACGTGGTCGGTGTGGCAATACCGAGCGTTAAAAAAGCAGCGGGTGCGGTCGATGGCGATGCGGTGCGTCTTGAGCTGCTGCACCGGTTTGGTATCGAGATTGGTACCTCGTTTGGCCGACTGCATGGCAAGATCTGGCGAATCGGTACTATGGGGTTCAACGCGAGGCAAGAGTGCGTATTGACCACCTTGGCCGCACTGGAAGCAGTACTGATCAAACACCAAGCGGACATCATTCCCGGTCAGGCAGTTCTGGCGGCTATGGCGCATTATCAATAAGGAGCAGCCATGAGTGTAGATACAGTGGATGATAAGAGGCACCAAGCGATGAGCATCGGTGCTGAGCTCATTATGGCTCAAGCCGACCAACTCGCTCAGTGCAGCGCGGAACGGGGTGCGCTGACACGCGGATACCTGACCAAAGAGCATCGAAGTGCCCACGATCTGATCGCGAAATGGATGTGCGATGCGGGACTAGAAACCTGGCAAGACAGTGTAGGCAACCAGTGGGGGCGCAAAGTAGGCAGCGACCCTGAGGCGAAAGCATTGGTGCTGGGCTCTCACAGTGACACGGTCAGAAATGCAGGTAAATATGATGGCAACCTCGGTATTATTCTCGCGATTGAAGCACTGTCGCAACTGAAAGAGTGCCGCTTTCCGTTCCACATCGATGTGGTGGCATTTGCAGACGAAGAAGGGATGCGTTTTTACACCACGCTCATTGGATCGAGCAGTGTCGCAGGGCAGTTTGATCCCAACTGGCTCGATATCGCGGATGCCGATGGTATGACCATGGCAGACGCCATGCGCCAGTTTGGACTGGCGCCGAGTCTCGCAGGTAACGACGCGCGTAACGATCTGCTTGCCTATTTGGAAGTGCATATTGAGCAAGGCCCAGTGCTAGAAGCAGAGTCATTGCCCGTCGGTATAGTTACCGGTATTGCCGGGGCAAAACGTTTTACCTGCAAGGTAGAGGGCATAGCGGGACACGCAGGTACAGTACCGATAGATTTGCGTCAGGATGCGCTGTGCGGCGCGGCTGAAATGGTGAGTTTTATTGAACGTTTTGCCCGAGAGCAAGAGATTGTCGCGACGGTGGGTAAACTATCCGTCGCACCGGGTGCGGTGAACGTGATCCCAGGTGCAGTCGAGTTTACTCTGGACATTCGCTCTCTCAATCAGCCGACGCTGGAGGCGTGTTGTGAGGTCGTCATCAACGAGTTGAACTTGATTGCGAAAAAACGTCGCCTACATTTCGACAGTGACAAGATATATCAAGCGCAAGCGGTCCTGTGTGATGCCGCCTTGCAGCAGCAATGGGCCTCAGTCGTTGAGTCGGTGACCGCTCAAACGGCGCGCTGTTTGCCGAGTGGCGCAGGCCATGATGCCATGGTGATGGCGAACGTGACCGACATCGCAATGTTGTTTGTTCGCTGTGAGAAAGGCGTTAGCCACCATCCTAAAGAACAAGTGAATCAAGACGATGTCGCGGTGGCACTGGAATGCTTGATAGGCATGATTGATTCAATGAACCTCAAGGCAAAGTCGCCTTAACGCCCTCTAGCTAGGATTCAGTGATGTCGTAATATCTTGCGACATTCTGAGTCACTTTTCCCCACTGTGACTCTTGTACTCGTCGTTGATGCTGCAGAAATGCTTCATGATCGACAAACTCTTCATACACATCAAATCGATGGATGTCGTCAGGATTTTGCGTGACCTCAAAGCACAGGCAGCCCGGCTCATTTCGAGTGAGTCTACAGTGTGTCTCCAGTTCGGCCAATACGATACTACGATCTTCGAAGGGAATAATGATATGGCCGGAGAGTGTGACTTTGTTCATTGTGCGTCCTTGGTAGAAAGTGCCTTCAGCATACCGTGCCCATAGGTGAAATCATAGGGATGATAGCGATAAAAAACGCCCACTAAGAGCGCGTCTTAAGTGGGCGTTAAGTTCGTTAGTCGCGAGCCGGTGGACGGTGCTCACTCATAAATTGCGAGAGTTCCGCCTCGGTGACTTTTCCATCGCCATCGGCATCAATAGAGCTAAAATCACGGGCTAACGGCCCTTTGGCTTCATCAGTGGTGATGTAGCCATCGCTATTTGAATCGATATCGCTAAAACTTGGCGGCGGGCCCTTGCGATCCCCGTCATTTGCACAAGCGGTGGTGATTAACAGAGCGCCGAGTAGCGCGGTACCAATGGTGAGAGTTTTCATCGTATTTTCCTTGTTAACAATGATTGACACACAGCATTGGAGCCGTTGAGTGGGATTTGGTTCGTAGCTTTACATTTTCTTACATTTGACGCTCCCACCAGTGTGAACTGGCGGGAGGGGGAAAGATTAATGGCTGTGACTAAGGGCCTCTTTAAGTTGCTGACGTTCTTGGTCTGTCATATTGGTTTTGTTGAGAAAGGGCATATCGGCCGACTCGACCGTACGCGCTAGAATGCGCGGGCTCCAGCGCTCAATATCTTGCCAAGAGTCGAAGATTGCGCCACTAGGTGCGACGGTGAACACATCGTCAGTCGGTATGGCGCTGTGACATTGGGTGCAGCGCTGCTCAATGATCTGCGTCGCTATTTCGATATAGTGAGTACGATTGATATCATAAGCAAGGCCGGAAGTGCCTCCTTCCGACGCGCTCTGTTGATGCAGG
>NZ_JCBDHE010000048.1:0-179145 GCF_059834225.1 Vibrio sp. R10-SG3-ISO3
AACGCATCGGCGCAAGACTCGATCACCGCAGTGGCGGTGGACAGTCATATGGTCTCTCTCATCGGTGCATTAACGGATGGCAAGTTTGAGCAGTTGGACATTCTTAGCCGAGAAAATATTCCTGCCGCTATGCTTAGCCGAGAAGTTAGGGTCGGTGTGAGCGCTCGTCGTTGGACGGACTTAGAAGTGGCCAAATTTGAAAAGCTCACCGGGTATCGTCCGACCGAGCTTTACTTTACCGCTGATGTGGTGGCCGTATTAGCCAACGAAGAGAACCCAAACCAAGAGGTGACATTGCAACAGCTCCGTGACGTTTTTGGTTGTAACGACGATGTCCTGCCTACGCGCTGGTCAACGTGGGGCAAAGAAGCAGAAACGCCGCTGATGCTGCCTTTTGCGGTGGATGAAGGTTTAAAACTCCATCATACCTTCCACGAGTGGGTCACGTGCAAGGAGGGCACCTATGCGGCGACGCAGTTTGTCGCGGATGAAGAGGGGCTGGAAGAGGCGCTGGATGATAACGAGCAAGCGCTAGCGTATGTGACCTATTCCAAACGTTGGCAAGAGGCGAATATCTTGTCGGTCGTCGATGACCGAGGTGATCGTTACGATGTGAATAAAGAAACCATCTTGTCGGGCCGTTATCCGCTGTCGAGTGTTTATTACTTGTATCTCGATTTGCCACCGCATCGAAATTACTTTTCACCGTCAGAAAAGCAGTTTATCGAGTTGGCACTGAGCCAAGAGCATCAATCGGTGCTCAATCGCTATGGTTTTATCAGTTTACCTGAACAGGCGATTTGGCGAAATTATGTCAAGCTAGGCTTAGAGCTACCTATCGTTGAGGGTGGTTATAAGTAACCATTTCACTGACACTAACTCATGCGATCTAAAAAGCCCCAAACGGGGCTTTTCTATTAATTGAGGCGGTGACAGTCCAATTAGGACTCGACCATGACGCGCGTATCTTCACTCAGCGATTCGAGTTCGTTGGCCACATCGTCAATGCTGATCTCCTGTGGCAATCGAATTGCCATGTTGGCGGTGAACAAACTCGAGCTCACTCCGCCACCGCCCGCAATAAAGACGCGTTGGCAATCCATGTCGAGAATATTAATACCTTGACCATCCAGTACGTGAGTGATCTCATTAACGATGCCGTTGCGATCGTTAGCGTCTAAACGGATTTGATAAATCGCATCCGAGGCATGAGCCGCAGTGTCTGAGTCGACAATTTGTACCAACAACTCATCATAAGATTGGAATGCGGCTTTGACGGTGTCTACGTTCTCCACCGGGACATCGACTTTGATCACGGCTGCGACTTGATCCTCAATAAAGTTCACTTTGCTAATCAGCCATTTACCGCCGTTCTCATGGGTAATGGCCGCAAGGTTTTTGATTGTGGTTGGCGTCGCTTTACCAACAAAATTGACAATAAATGTATGAGTCATAAGTGCCTCCTGCGTTCTTGGACGAAAACATATCGTCTCATTTCAGTGTAGGATCGCGGTAAAGTTGAGGTTTGACTTAGGTCAATTTTTCAAGCTAATACATTGTTGAAATTGAGAATATTGGTACTTCTGACACAAAAAAGCGACGCATGGCGTCGCTCGATGAAGAAGTGTGAACACGAGATGTTGGGTTTAAAACGTCACTTTAAGCTCAAAGCCGTAAAAGACGGGGTCATAGGTTGCGCCTGAATTGAGGGCAAACGTCGCGGCCTCTTGGTTACCAAACCACGGATTGCTCACGTACTGCCACTCTGCGCTGCCGCCCCAGGCGTCAGTCACCCAGCCATGAATATGGCCAACGGGGTTCAAGAAAAACAGTGTTACGTCACCCATGCCTTGGGACCCGAATACTTCACCGCCATCGGAGACGATACTTTGTTCTGCTTCAAACATCATCTCACCAACCACGGCGCCAAAGAATGGGGTGATGAACAGATCTTGCCAAGAGGGCACTTCCGCAAACGCTTCCACCCCGTACTCCCAGAAAAACGCTGACATCGTAGCGGAATAGAGGAAGGACTCAAACTCATTGAATCCAGCGTGACGCGCCGCAGTGTAGTAGACACCCCCAAAATAGGGGTGCATGACGTAATTGAGAAAATGCTCGTCACGATCCCAAACTGGACCATCAGAGACGTTGTCTTTCCACTTCTTACCCAAATTACTCAGGTCACGACTCTCTTCATCCCACTTAGTGATGGACTCAGGCAGTAGAGTCATCAGACCGACAGTGGCGACGCTGAGGCCTAAAATGGTGTAGGTTTGGCCCATCAAGTAATCCCAGTTTTTCTCACTTTGCACCGTAAGATAGCGTGGGCGAGGAGGCTCAGAGAGCTCAAGCTCATTTGCGCTCAGACTTAAGGTAAAAGGATCACCGCTTTGGTATTGGTATGAGTGCGCGTAGAAGGTATGGGGCTTTGCAGGGATATAACTCAACTCTATCGGCTGAATATCATGTTGGCTTCCTGCTGCGGCATAAGACGACGCCGTTAATAATAGTGCACCCACGCTTTTTCTAAACACATGAACTCCAAAGGGTTGTTATATTGATCGCGCTCACAATTATCCCTTATAGAGGGGAGAATGCAAACCAGTAAATGTCATAAATAAGAAACTAGGTGATATTAGTAATGTCTGTCACTATAGAGCGATAACAAAAAGATAAGTTTCACGCGCTGACGCTACCAAATAAAGGAATTCATATGTTAAAAATTGCCATGTTAAGTACTGGGGAAGAAGTGCTCCACGGAGACATCGTCGACACCAATGCCGCTTGGCTGTCTGAGCAGTTCTTTACACACGGATTTTCACTAGCTAAACGTTCTACCGTTGGTGATGAAGAAAGTGCCCTAGTGGAAGAGCTGTTGATGTTGAGCTTTAACTATGACGTGGTGGTGGTTAATGGCGGCCTCGGACCAACCAGCGATGATTTAAGCGCGCACGCAGCTTCGTTGGCTGCAGATGTGGAGCTTGTGCTGTATCCCGAGTGGCTTGATAAGTTGACGGCCTTTTTTGCTGCCCGCAACATGGCAATGCCCGAAAGTAACCGCAAGCAAGCGATGTTACCTAAAGGCAGTGTCTTACTCGACAATCCTATCGGCACGGCGTGTGGGTTTAAGGTCGTGATCAATGACTGCGTGTTTTATTTTACACCGGGTGTGCCGAGTGAATTTAAGCGCATGGTCAAAGAGCAAATCTTGCCTGATTTAAAACAGCAGCACCCTCAAGTGCAGGGGTACGAATGCAGTCGACTCTATACGTTTGGCACGTCCGAATCGGCGTTGTCTGACACGCTCGATAAAGTGTCATTACCTGAGGGGTACACTCTGGGCTATCGGTCTTACCTGCCTTTTATTGAGGTCAAACTCTTTGGCCCGAAAGGAGAGCTAGAGACACGGGTTAAGCTACTGCAACTGATCTTTAATCTCATTGAACCTAGTGTGGTGTCGGTAGATGAAACCATGCAAAAGCATGTCGCGTTTTTAATCGAAGAGCGTAAATCATCGATTGCGACCGCCGAGCAATCGACGTTTGGCGCGCTATCTCAGTGGTTGCACGCTGAGCCCGAGGCAGCGCAATACTGTGGTCATGGCTGGGTGATTGGTCATGCGGTCTCGGTGGGCGAGCAAAAAGAGGATTCATTAGCGGCGGCGTTCGCCTTGGCGGGGGCGACTCGCGAGAAATGCGCGACGGATGTCGCTATTGTGACGGGCAAGGTCATAGAGGGGGTGTTCTCCCTCGCACTATCGACTCCAGAAGGTGAATGGGGGCAGACGATGAAGTTCAATCGCCAATATGGCCGTCAGGATCAAATTACGATCATTACGACCACGGCTGCAGATATGCTCAGACGCTATTTGTCAGCGAAGCCCCTGTTTGCGAAATACAGCTCGTTATCTCGTGAAAAAGAGCTGTTCGTGCCACGAAATGCGCTCGAGAGTTAGTCAATAACAGTGAGTCTGTCAAATGACTCACTGTGTCACTTCTCCTTATCTTTATGAAAAGTAAGTTTATTTTTTACTCCCTCAGAATTAAACCTTTTAGAAGAAATCGTTCTAATGGTTAAACGGATGATTTTCAATAGAAGCGCTGTTTGTCTTACTTTTGCAACGTGCATTTAACAAAATTGATCGTAAACTGGAAATTCGGCAGGGTGTTGCAAAGGAGAGTGACATGTTTAATCAATCGAAGATCCTTATCTGGTATCAAGTGGCGAGCCAGAAAGTATTTCTTGGTGAAGCGCTCAGTGATGAGCATCACGATGTGATTTCTATGTGGCTCAACGCCCCAGAAGAGCTCACACCTAGAGAGAGTTTGGGCTATCGACTTTCACTGTTTGATGATGACGGAAGACAGATTGGTGACAAACCCGTCTCCATGATGACCGCCGATGAGTTTTTGTCCGGTATTCGTCTTCAGATGTAACCTCAATCTCGATAGCTCTCTGGGTTGCTCTGGTCTTTTCAGTGATTCAGTTTCGGCTGTTGAAGATTGGATATGAAGTGTCAAAATTGATAACAGCAGTAAAGAGTAAGGCCAGCATGACGCTGGCCTTAATGTTGTTGGGAATAGGATGGTGCTTGATGTCAATCGGTATGCGCTCACCAATCGCTGTTAAGCGCGTTTTTCCTTAAGGCGATAATTGACGTCAGCCACTTCCACATCCGACTTTGCTCTGCATATACAAGGCAAAATTTCATCACCCTGTGTATAAGCCATCGCAAAACCAACGTATTCCACCTCGCCTGAGACCAAGGTACAGCGGCACGCTCCACAGTGTCCATCTCGACAGTTATATTCAGGTTCCAGTCCGGCCTGTTCCATCGTCTCCAATATCGTGTTGGACGAATTGGATTGGATGGTGGTAATCGCGTTGATTTTGATACTGGGCATTACAGTTCGAAGTCCTTGAAGTCATCAGCACGTACGTCGCTGTCAATCTGACCGACAAGGTACGATGAGATCTCCGCTTCTTGCGGTGCGACTTGGACATTATCTGATGATAACCAAGCGTTGATCCAAGGGATCGGGTTCGATGTCGCATTTGGATAAGCGGCGCTCAGTCCGACAGCTTGCATACGAATGTTAGTAATGTACTCAACGTATTGGCAGAGGATGTCTTTGTTCAAGCCGATCATAGAACCGTCTTTAAACAGGTACTCAGCCCACTCTTTCTCTTGTTCCGCCGCGGCTTTAAACAGGTCGAAGCACTCTTGCTTACACTCTTCTGCGATCTGCATAAATGAGAAGTCATCTTGACCATTGCGAAGCAAGTTGATCATATGTTGGGTGCCAGTCAAATGGAGCGCTTCATCACGAGCAATCAACTTAATGATTTTCGCGTTACCTTCCATCAGTTCACGTTCTGCAAATGCAAAAGAACAAGCAAAGCTCACGTAGAAGCGAATGGCTTCCAATGCGTTTACAGACATCAAGCAGAGGTAAAGTTGCTTCTTCAAATTGTGTAGAGAAACCGTGACTTCTTCGCCTTTGATCTGATAAGTGCCTTCACCAAAACGGTGATAGTCGTTGGTCATCTGAATCAAATCATCGTAGTAGCGTGAGATGTCGTCCGCACGCTTCAAGATGTGCTCGTTTTCAACGATGTCATCAAACACGAGGCCTGGATCATTCACAATGTTACGAATGATGTGCGTGTAAGAGCGTGAGTGAATCGTTTCAGAGAACGACCAAGTCTCGATCCACGTTTCGACTTCTGGCAAAGAGACCAAAGGCAACAGCGCGACGTTAGGGCTGCGACCTTGGATCGAGTCAAGTAGCGTTTGGTATTTCAGGTTGGAGATGAAAATGTGTTTTTCATGTTCTGGCAGTTTGTTGTAGTCGATGCGGTCACTCGACACGTCGACTTCTTCTGGACGCCAAAAGAAAGAAAGCTGTTTTTCGATCAGTTTTTCAAATATCTCAAATTTCTGTTGGTCGTAGCGAGCGACGTTGACAGATTGGCCCAAGAACATAGGCTCTTTGAGTTGATCATTTTTAGTTCGGTTAAAAGTACTGTAAGCCATGATGCCTCAATTCCTTTTATGCCCCGAGACTCGGGGCATTAATTTGGTTAAACGTTGCAAATCCTAGTAAGCGTTAGATCTTACAACCGCCGCCTGCACAATCGTCGTCTTGCGGCTGAACGGCGTCTTTTTGGTCGTCGCTCGCGCCATCACGCGTGTTGTGGTAGTACAGGGTTTTAACGCCGTATTTGTACGCAGTCAGAAGGTCTTGCAGCAGTTTCTTCATTGGCACTTTGCCACTTTCAAAACGGCTTGGGTCATAGTTAGTGTTCGCGGAAATCGCTTGGTCAACGAATTTCTGCATGATGCCCACTAGGTGCAAGTAACCGTCGTTTGAACCAATATTCCAAAGCAGTTCGTAGTTGTTCTTAAGCGCAGTAAAGTCAGGCACCACTTGTTTCAAGATGCCGTCTTTTGAGGCTTTAACAGAGACATAACCACGCGGTGGCTCAATACCGTTGGTGGCGTTAGAGATCTGAGATGAGGTCTCAGAAGGCATCAACGCGGTTAATGTTGAGTTGCGCAGACCGTGTGTCATGATCTCTTCACGTAGGCCATCCCAGTCGTAGTGCAGAGGTTCATCACACACTAAGTCCACGTCTTTCTTGTACGTATCGATAGGCATGAGGCCTTTCGCGTAGTTGGTCTCGTGGAACGATGGGCATTTGCCTTGTTCTTTCGCCAGTGCAACGGACGCCTTAAGTAGATAGTACTGCATCGCTTCAAAAGTGCGGTGCGTCAGTCCGTTGGCGCTGCCATCCGAGTATTTCACGCCATTTTTCGCGAGGTAGTAAGCGTAGTTAATGACGCCCACACCGAGTGTACGGCGGTTCATGGTGGACTTATACGCCGCTGGTAATGGGTAGTCTTGGTAATCAAGCAGTGCATCAAGTGCACGTACGACCAAGTCAGACAACTCTTCGAAGTCATCCAGTGACTGGATAGCACCCAAGTTGAAAGCAGAAAGCGTGCAGAGCGCGATTTCGCCAGAATCATCTTCAACATTGCTCAGTGGCTTGGTCGGCAAGGCGATTTCAAGACACAGATTCGATTGGCGAACCGGCGCAACGCTGGCGTCAAAAGGACTGTGCGTATTACAGTGGTCGACGTTCTGAATGTAAATACGTCCTGTGGATGCGCGCTCTTGCATCAAGATAGAGAACATATCGATGGCTTTCACCGTTTCCTTCTTAATCGATGGATCGTTTTCGTACTTAACGTACAAACGTTCGAACTCATCCTGATCTTCGAAGAATGCATCGTACAACCCAGGGACATCAGAAGGAGAAAATAGGGTGATGTTGCCACCTTGAACCAAGCGTTGGTACATCAAGCGGTTAAGCTGAACGCCATAGTCCATGTGACGAACACGGTTCTCTTCGACACCGCGGTTGTTCTTTAGCACCATCAATGTCTGAGATTCGCGGTGCCAAATAGGGTAGAAGACGGTTGCTGCGCCGCCACGAACGCCACCCTGAGAACAGCATTTGACGGCGGTTTGGAAGTATTTGTAGAACGGGATACAGCCAGTGTGGAACGCTTCACCGCCGCGGATCTCTGAACCCAGAGCACGGATTCGACCTGCATTGATACCAATACCGGCGCGTTGTGATACGTAACGCACGATGGAGCTTGCGGTCGCGTTGATCGAATCAAGGCTGTCGCCACACTCAATCAGTACGCATGAACTAAATTGACGCGTTGGGGTACGTACACCCGACATGATTGGCGTAGGCAGAGAAATCTTAAATGTCGACGTCGCATCGTAGAATCGCTTGATGTAGTCAAGGCGCGTCTCTTTCGGGTAGTTTGCGAACAAACACGCTGCCACAAGGATGTACAAGAATTGAGCGCTCTCGTAAATTTCCCCTGTCACACGGTTTTGAACGAAATACTTACCTTCCAGCTGTTTCACAGCGGCATAAGAGAAGTCGAGATCGCGGCGGTGGTCGATGTAAGCATCAAGCTCATCTAGCTCAGACTTAGTGTAGTCCTCTAGGATGTGCTGGTCGTATTTACCCATATCGACAAGACGCGCAACGTGGCTGTACAGCGTTGGTGGCTCATATTGACCGTACGCTTTCTTACGCAGATGGAAGACGGCTAAGCGAGCGGCGAGGTATTGATAATCTGGCGTCTCTTCTGAGATAAGATCAGCGGCTGACTTGATGATGGTCTCATGGATATCAGAAGTGGTGATGCCATCGTAGAACTGGATGTGAGCGCGAAGTTCTACCTGCGACACAGAGACATTATCAAGGCCTTCTGCTGCCCAGGTAATCACTCTGTGGATCTTGTCCAGATCAATGTTTTCTTTGCTGCCATTACGTTTAGTAACGGTGAGTTGTTGGTTCATTCTGCTTCATTTCCCTAACAAAACTGATTAAAGCCGTGTTTATATGTAATTCTTGTAAAATTGATTCCAGCTTTGTGATCAAAATCATTCTATACATTGTAGTACAAACACAATATATAGGGGTGCATCGATGTGCGGGTTACAAGATAGAGCTATCGAAGACGGTTTTCAAGTTACAGTTTTGGGATGACTTGTGGATAACTGACAAAAATAGAAAAAACAGTAAGTGACTACTAACCGATGAGGAAAGGGCAAACAAGATTGTACAAAATTACCGTTTTGGAATCGGTTTAGAAGTAACCATAAACAAAAAAAAATTCCTTGATCTTTGCTAATTTTTTTTCTGCGTTTTTTGATGTGTTTAAAATGGAATCACGTGCACAAAAATCGACCTAAAAAGGCGGTGGACTTGTGTTACCGCCTAGGAGATGACCACTAGATGTTGTGCGCTGACGGGGTTCATCGATCAACGTTTTTGGGTGTGGACGATGTAGTTCACGTCGACATTAGTGCCTAATCGATAGCGATCAGTGAGCGGATTGTAGTGCAGCCCGGTAATGCCGAGTTCAGTAAGATCCGTTTGATCAATCATCTTGATAAGCTCAGATGGGCGAATAAATTTCTCATGCTCGTGGGTGCCTTCCGGCACGATTTTGAGGAGCTTCTCCGCACCGACAATCGCAAAAAGATAAGACTTGATATTGCGGTTAAGTGTCGAGAAGAAGACGTGACCACCTGGCTTGACAAGGCGAGCACAAGATTGCACAACGGAAAGCGGATCAGGAACGTGCTCAAGCATTTCCATACACGTCACAACGTCGTAACTTTGGGCATGGGTTTGCGCATGGTCTTCAATGGTACTCTGAATGTAGGTTAACTGAGTGCCGGTTTCCAAGGCGTGCAAGCGAGCGACTTCAAGGGGCTCTTTGCCCATATCGAGACCGGTTACTTCCGCGCCTTCTTTCGCCATGCTCTCAGCTAAGATGCCGCCGCCACAACCGACATCCAACACACGCTTGCCAAACAGCCCACTGGCCATGTCGAGCACATATTGTAGGCGTAGGGGATTGATTTGATGAAGGGGCTTAAACTCGCCTTCTAAATCCCACCAACGTGATGCCATATCTTCGAATTTCTTTATCTCTTTTGGATCGACGTTTTGTGATTGGCTCATAGTCATCTCTGTATCCATACCTAGGTTATTGGGCGACATTATACTCAATCATCTCCTTGGCACCATGAAAGGGCGCACTTTTCTGTATGGCTGGCTAAAAAGTAGTCATTAATCAGCAAGATAATTCATGAGTGTGCAATTTCTCAGCGTTTGATTCACAACCAAGCTCACAACCTGATAAAACGAGAGGGAAAGTAATGCCGAACTATTGATTTGTGTGTTATATTTTTGCACCTTAAACGTATTGTACATACGATCTATAAATAGAGGGATAATGGCTCTATGAGCGATCTAGCTAAAGAGATCACGCCCGTAAACATTGAAGATGAGCTGCGAGGTTCCTACCTAGACTATGCGATGTCAGTCATCGTTGGTCGTGCTCTTCCAGATGTGCGTGATGGCCTAAAGCCTGTACACCGCCGCGTGTTATTCGCGATGAACGTACTAGGTAATGATTGGAATAAACCATACAAAAAATCTGCCCGTGTTGTTGGCGACGTTATCGGTAAATATCACCCTCATGGTGACAGTGCTGTGTACGATACTATCGTACGTATGGCTCAGCCGTTTTCATTGCGCTACATGCTTGTTGATGGCCAAGGTAACTTTGGTTCTATCGATGGTGACTCCGCAGCAGCAATGCGTTACACCGAAGTGCGTATGGCAAAAATTGCCCACGAACTTCTCGCTGACCTAGACAAAGAAACCGTAGATTACGTGCCAAACTACGATGGCACAGAGCAAATCCCTGCGGTACTGCCGACAAAAATTCCTAACCTACTGGTGAACGGTGCCTCTGGTATCGCGGTAGGTATGGCCACCAATATTCCGCCTCACAACCTAGGTGAAGTGATTGATGGCTGTCTGGCTTACATCAATAATGAAGAAATCACGATTGATGAGCTTATGGACTACATACCGGGTCCTGATTTCCCGACTGCGGCGCTCATCAGTGGCCGCAAAGGCATTGTAGACGCGTACAAAACCGGTCGCGGTAAGATCTACATGCGTTCTAAAGCGGAAATCGAAGTAGAGAAGAATGGCAAAGAGACCATTATTGTCACTGAAATTCCTTATCAAGTGAACAAAGCTCGTCTGATCGAAAAGATTGCTGAGCTGGTTAAAGATAAGAAAGTGGAAGGCATCAGTGCACTGCGTGACGAGTCTGATAAAGACGGCATGCGCATTGTGATTGAATGTAAGCGCGATGCAGTAGGCGAAGTGGTGCTCAACAACCTCTACGCACAGACTCAGCTGCAAACGACTTTCGGTATCAACATGGTGGCTCTAAATAACGGCCAGCCACAGCTATTCAACCTAAAAGACATGTTGAAGTGCTTCGTTGACCACCGTCGTGAAGTGGTCACTCGTCGTACTATCTTCGAACTACGCAAAGCACGTGAACGTGCGCATATCCTTGAAGCGCTATCCCTTGCGCTTGCAAACATCGATGAAGTTATTGAACTGATCAAAAACGCACCAACACCAGCAGAAGCGAAAGTGGGCTTGGTATCGCGTGGTTGGGATTTGGGTAACGTTGCATCAATGCTTGAGCGTGCTGGTACTGATGCCGCACGTCCAGAATGGCTAGAAGATCAATACGGTATCCGTGATGGTCTGTACTACCTAACAGAAACTCAAGCGCAAGCCATTCTAGAACTTCGTTTACATCGTCTAACCGGTCTAGAGCACGAGAAGATTCTTGATGAGTACAAAGCGCTTCTAGATGAAATCGCGGAGCTTATGCACATCCTGGCTAGCACTGAGCGCTTGATGGAAGTTATCCGTGAAGAGTTAGAAGCGGTACGTGATGGTTACGGTGATCCTCGTCGTACAGAAATCACAGCGGCCACCCATGACATCGATATGGAAGAGCTGATTGCTCGTGAAGACGTAGTGGTAACCCTGTCTCACGAAGGTTATGTGAAATATCAGCTACTGAGTGATTACGAATCTCAGCGTCGTGGTGGTAAAGGTAAGAGCGCCACCAAGATGAAGGAAGAAGACTTTATTGAGCGTCTGCTTGTCGCCAATACGCATGACAATATTCTCTGCTTCTCGACTCGCGGTAAGACCTACCGTTTGAAGGTGTACCAATTGCCTCAAGCGACACGCACAGCGCGTGGTAAGCCAATCGTTAATATTCTGCCTCTTGAAGAGGGAGAGCGTATTACCGCTATTTTGCCAGTTGATGAGTTCTCGGCAGACAAATACATCTTCATGGCGACAGGCGATGGTACAGTGAAGAAAACGTCACTGGATCAATTCGCCAATGTTCGTTCAAATGGTCTGATTGCAGTGAACTTGCGTGATGACGATTCACTGATTGGTGTGGATATCACTACCGGCGAAAGCGACATTATGCTGTTCTCTAAAGCGGGCAAAGTGGTGCGCTTTAGTGAAGATAAAGTCCGTGCGATGGGCCGGACCGCAGCAGGTGTGCGCGGTATGAAGCTAGCGGATGATGACCAAGTGGTGTCACTGATTGTTCCTGCGAACGAAGGCGATATCCTCACTGTGACGCAAAACGGCTACGGTAAGCGTACTGAATTGGCGGAATACCCAATTAAAGGTCGCGCAACCCAAGGTGTTGTCTCTATCAAAGTCTCTGAACGTAACGGCCCAGTCGTTGGCGCTGTTCAAGTAGAAGAAGGCGATGAGATGATGATGATCACCGATGCCGGTACACTGGTACGTACTCGTGTGGCGGAAGTGAGCCAAGTCGGTCGTAACACACAAGGTGTGACTCTGATCCGCACCGCTGAAGATGAATCGGTCGTTGGATTACAACGTATCGATGAAATCGAACAAGCAGACATCATCGATGGCGAAGATGCTGAGCAAGATGAGTCAGCACAAGTGAGCGCGCCAACTGACGCACCGGATGTGAATGACGGTGATGACGAGCAAGTGTAATCTTACTCTGTTACGTTGATAAAGAAAGCCGAGGTTAATCCCTCGGCTTTTTTGATCGATTAAAAATTGGCGTCAAAAATATATCGTTATAACAATAGTTTAGCTAATTGATGAGCGAAATTTAATTCACGTGCATAGGTGCTATTTTGCCTATAGAATGCGCGCGATGTTTATTTACTCACTCAATGCGAACCATGAAGTTATCACTCAAACAAAAACTCATTATTGCTAGTTTGTCGGCCGTTGTTTTGATGGCCAGCGTCTTGACTTGGCTGTCTGCCCAGCAACTTGCCAATCAAACTCATCAAGGTGTACAAGACCGTGCAGAAAGTATCGCCAATGCGGCGACCTCAGGTATTGCCGACTGGATAGCGATCCGTAAGGATATTGCGTCTGCCTTCAATCAATACGTGGGCGAAGAGAATGTTGTGCCTTATCTGCAACAAGCAAGCAATGCTGGTGGCTTCGACGACATTTTCTACGGCACACCGAAAGGAGAGATGTTCCGTTCTCACCCTGAGCGCAATCGTGCCGACTACGATCCGCGAGTCAGACCTTGGTATATCGATGCCAAGAATGCAGGACGCCAGATGATCACCACGGCTTACCAAGATGCAATCACTAATGCGCTGCTTGTGACGATCGCTCAGCCGATTACGCAGGGTACGCAGCTACTCGGCGTGGTTGGCGCCGATGTGCTGATTGATCAGCTGATTAACGACGTCATCAACCTTAATGTAGGCAAAAATGCGCACGCGATGTTGATTGATACACAAGATGGTAATTTCCTCGCTCATCCTGATAAAACCTTGCTGCTCAAACCGGTCAGTCAGTTGTTCGACCGATTATCTTTGCAAGACATCAAACAAGCAGCAGACGAGGGATCGATACATCGATTACATCAAGGCAATCAAGAGAAGCTGTACTATTTCAAATCCGTTGCCCACACTCCTTGGATTTTTGCTATTGAAATGGATGTGACGACTGAAGAAGCGGCGCTCAATCAGTTGATGATCAAGCTGGTGGTGACGTCACTGGTGATCACGGCAGTGGTCATCGCACTGGTCTCTTGGTTGGTGAGCTTCCTATTCCGCGACTTAGTGCGCGTGTCGACCGCGTTGGAAGCCATTGCGTCAGGCGAAGGGGATTTAACTCAGCGTCTAGAGCCAAGAAGTGACGATGAAGTGGGTCAACTGGCGGCAAACTTTAATACGTTTGTCGGCAATATGCATGCGATGGTATCGAAGCTGAGCCTTGTGTCTGCCTCATTGTCTGAGCAATCGAAAAGCACAGCACGAAATGCCGCGCAGCGAAGTGAACGAATTCGTTTGCAGCAAGATGAGATCAACATGGTCGCCACAGCCATCAACGAGATGGCGGCCGCGACGCAAGAAATTGCCGGCAACGCGGACCACACAGCGCAGAACTCTACCCAAGCGGTGTCAGCCTGTATGCAAGGTGGTAAACAAGTGGTGCAAACGCAAAGCTCGATTCAGAACCTGGCTAATGAAGTTCAAGTGGCGACAAAAGTCATTCAAGAGTTAGAAGTCCATGGCAACAGCATCAATACCATTCTTTCGACGATTCAAGATATCGCAGAGCAGACAAATTTGCTCGCCTTGAATGCGGCCATTGAAGCCGCTCGCGCTGGTGAGCAGGGTCGTGGGTTTGCGGTCGTTGCCGATGAAGTGCGCGTGCTTAGCCAACGCACACACTCATCGACCAAAGAGATCCAACACATGATTGAGACGCTGCAAGGCACCACGCTAAAAGCGGTGGGCATCATGCGTGATAGTGGACAATTAGCGGGAACCAGTGTTGAAGACGCGGATTTGGCGGCACACAGCCTCACTGATATTCAACATGCGGTCGAGCGTATTAGCGATATGGCGACTCAGATCGCCTCAGCGGCAGAAGAGCAAGCCTCGGTGACGTCAGAAATCACGCGTAATACGGTTGGTATTCGTGATGTCTCCAATGAATTAGCCGATGAAGCGCATGACGCTGCGGCGCAAGCAAGACAGCTTTCCGAACTCTCACTTGAGCTTGAACAAGAGATAAAGCGTTTTAAGCTCTAAGCGATGAGATGAAAAGCCACTAAGTAGAGATATCATTGTTAAGATAAAACAACGCCCAGCTTAGCTGGGCGTTGTCGTTTCAGTCGAACAGGTCACTTAGTCAATGAGACCGTAGTCTGCGGCAAGAATGTCGATGATCTCTTGCTTAGGATTATCGCTGAGCGTAATCGCTTTGCCGGTGATCTTTTCTGCGATACCTGTGTAGGTCTTTGAGATGTCCATCAACGCAGAGAGAGGAAGGGCATTATCACGAGCTAGGGCTTCACGCTCAGGCATGCGATCTTTATTGAGCAAGATGTCTGGGTCAGGGAAGTGGTTTAGCAAGAATTGGCGGAAACCTTCTTTTGAGTTCTCGACAATATTGCCGGCTTGGTATTGCGCTTCATCCCAAATACGTGAAGAGTCCGGTGTCCCCACTTCATCCATGTAGATGACTTTTTCCTGACCCGCCGCGTCGGTGACGTAACCAAACTCAAATTTGGTATCAACAAAGATTTGACCGACTTTCGCTAGCGCAGAGCTAATAACGCCAAAGCCTTCACTGAGTAGCTTCTCATAAAGCGCGATGTCGCTTTGCTTTGAGAAGTTAAACGCGGCAAAGTTCTCCTCAATGTTACGGCGACTGATGTTAACGTCGTCCGCTTCTGGTACACCAGGGATGCCACGCAGAATGCCTTTAGTGGATGGCGTCATAAGTAGCTCTGGAAGCGCTTTGTCTTTCTCTAAGCCCTCAGGTAGTGTGATACCACAAAACTCGCGCTCACCTTTTTCGTAAGCACGCCACATTGAACCGGTGATGTATTGGCGGCAGATGGCTTCGATCATGATGGGCTTGGCTTTTTGCACGATCCAAACCAGTGGGTGAGGAATGTCGAGAATGTGGCTGTCTGCGAGCCCATTGTCTTTAAACAGTTGGAACCAGTGGTTGGAGATGGCGTTTAACGCCGCCCCTTTACCTGGCACGCCTTTTAGATTCCCTTCACCGTGCCAAATGCAGTCAAACGCGGAGATACGGTCACTGATCACCATAATTGCTAGTGGTGCGTCAGGCGACACGTCGTAACCTTTTTCTTCGATAAGGCGTCGGCTATCGGCTTCGGTTAGCCAATACACAGAGCGGACTTTACCACTGTGAACCGGTTTATCAGTGCGGATGGGAAGATCGTCATTAACGGCGAGAACTTGTTCTGCGAGACTCATTTAGACATTCCTATAATTTGTCAAAAATGGTTGATAAGCCATGAAGGCCCTTCATTTGCAGAGCATGATACCAGAACTTTTTCTCTGTTCCAGATAAAAAGCAAACGTTTGCTTGTTTTTAAGTTGAATGAGTTAGGCCTTGGTTTCAAATCAAGAAACCGCGAAAAGAAACGCCTCTTATCACAACGATAGGAGGCGAAGCAGTGAGGTTTCGATTTAGTGGTAGTGATGCATAGACGCATCAACAAAAAAGACTTCACACTGATGTTGCTTGGCCAGTTCTTTCAATAGTCGCTGTTCGATAAGAGAGAGCTCACTTGAGGCAACCACCGCACTGGCGTTACCTGATTGAATCGCTTTGGTCACAATATCGACTTCCGACTGAATTTGCGATGGCTTCATGTGGATGATTTGATTGCAACGCACTTGATGTGAGGACAGTTGAGCAAAATCTGGACGTGGGCATTTACCTGTAAATAGAATCCACTGTTTCTGCTGTGACAGATCAGCCAGTCGTTCAAGGCTGGTGTCATCCAAAGACAGAGGCTGGGTAGACTGAGCCAACACATTAAACTTTGAGTAGCCGTGACGAGGTGTTTGAACTGAAATCATAATACTGTCCTTTCATACATGCTGTATGTGTATACAGTAGTTTTGTTGTGGCGAAGACGCAAGCATTTTTTGCGCGCAAAATGAGCGGGTCAGGTAGGTTAATAAAAGGGGGTTGTTTTCTAACTATCTGATAAGTAGTTAAATTATATTGGTTTGATAGGTTGAATGAGAGCTTTGAAAAGGTGCAGAAAATGTGATGGGTGACTCACTCTACTCAGCAGGAGGCCAAGTAGAGGCGAACAGGGTGAGAAGAGGTGCTAGAGAAAACGTTCTGGATAGTCGCTAAAAATACCATCCAATTGAGAAAGGTGTTTGAGTCGTTTCGGATTATTGATGGTGTAGCACCACACTTCATACCCGGCATCTTGTAGTTTTGAGACGGTAGACTTGGTCGCCCATGTTGCGCCAATATTGCAGCCTGTCGCCTCCACCTCTTTGAGAAGTCGCCAATCCTTGCGCTTCAATCGCTCGGTAAGTAAAGCGCGTCGACACTGAGGAATTTGCTTTGCTAACTCGCGCATCACGTCATGGCTAAAACTCGACAAAATAATGCGCTCTAGCGGTATTGAGGTCGCATTGAGCGTAGAGGCCAATAGCGCGCATACCGATTGGGCGTCGTGGGTATCAACTTTCACTTCAATATTCAGCTTGATGTCGCTGGGTTCAATAAGTGTCAGTAGCTCTTCAAGGGTTAACAGGGTTTGTGGTGTCACTTGACCTTCATGGCGCGCCGCAAAATTGAGCTGTTTGAGCGCACTGAGGGTCAAGGTGTCGACTCTGCCTGTACCATTTGAGCAACGGTCAACAGTATGGTCGTGACACACGACGAGATGACCGTCTTTGCAAGGCTGCACATCGACTTCAACCCAAGTAAGGCCAAGATCTATCGCCGCTTGAATGCTGGCGGTGGTGTTTTCTGGATAGTGTCCTGCCACGCCGCGGTGGCCAATAATGAGCATATCTGATTCTCAACGAAGTTGTTTGGTCTGAGAATACGCGTCATTGAGTGGATGTGGTAGTCATTTTGATCTCTAAGTTGTGCTCGCTCTTTCAACAGATTGCGATTAATTCTACTGGTTTTTATGCCATTAACGATATTTTTATCTAATATTTAATTTGAAGATAAAATTAAATTGGAAAAAAGAGGTTTCAGACGATTAGAATACGCCCAGAGCACTAAATTTGATTGGAACAAGGAAGAGAGCATGAAGATCGGAGTGATCGGCGCTGGCGCAGTGGGTGTGGGTGTCTGTAATTATCTACTGACATTGGGCAGTATTAGTGAACTGGTGTTGTTGGATCAGAATCTAGCAAGGGCGGAAGGGGAAGCGTTCGATTTTCGCCATACTGCCGCGCTAACATTCACAAAAAATACCCACATTGTGCCGACCGATGACTATCTCAGTTTGATTGGCGCAGACATTGTCGTGATTACCGCGGGCGCGCAGATTAAGCAGGGGCAGACTCGAATTGATTTGGCAGAAATCAACGCCAAAATTGGTGTTGATATCGCGAGGAATGTTGAGCGCGTCGCACCGAACGCGATACTCATCGTGGTCTCCAACCCTTGTGACATTGTCACACACTTTATCACAACCAATACTGGCTACACGGCGGAGAAAGTGATCAGCAGCGGTTGTGTGATTGATACCGCACGTTTGATGAGTATTGTGGCTAACCGCGTCAACTTAGATCCTAAAAACGTTTTCGGTTATGTTCTTGGTGAGCATGGAAGCAACTGCTTCACCCCCAAGAGCTTAATTTCGATCGCCGGACAACCTGCAGATTATTACTGCGATACACACAAAATGCCTCGTATTTGCGCGGATGAACTGCTTGAATCGGTCAAGCAAGCGGGTTACGAGATATTTAAGCGCAAGCAAAACACCACACACGGTATTGCCGCGAGTGTGTTCCGGGTTATTCAAGCCATTATGATCAATGAACGCTCGGTGTTGCCGGTTGCGACCTTGATACAAGGGGATTATGGCCTCGACAATGTTGTGCTTAGTTTGCCAACCGTCGTCGGGCAAAATGGTGCCCAAGCGATTTTGCAACATCCCTTTACTCAAGATGAGCTCAGTACGCTCCATGCGGTGGCGGATAACGTCACGAAAATCGTTGAACAAGTGGCGGCGCAAACAGGTTTGAATGCCCGTTAACGGGGTACTCTTTGCAAGATCACAACCTGTCTCGCTACTGGCTTGAAAAAGAGGATTGGGCTCACAGCTTAGAGTTTTTACTCTTTGCCAAGAGTAAGACGCTGCTAATTTATAATGTGAATACATTGTTAAATTAGCAGCGTTATGCACATTCATACCATTGAAGGTTATATTCAAACCATCTATCTCGCTGAGTATCCCGACAAACTCTTGCTTCTTGACGGCGCTAGTCGAGCCGACATTACCTACTTGTGCCAGTTCATTGAGCAGCAACTTGCGCGTCCTCTGTGCGATCTGAAAGTCGTTGTGGTGACACACATGCACCCCGATCATGCGGGTGCGGCGCATCGTCTTAGAGCATTAACGGGGTGCCAGATAGTTTCTGCCGACAAAAAGACCCATTGGTATCAAGGGTGGTCGGGTGGGGCGATGTTTTTGTCTGACTTGCTACTCGCATTATGGGTAGCGGGCAGAATGAAAAAAGCACGCGTCAACCTCTGGTATGACCGTTACCTCAAGCCTGATAGCGTAGTCAACGAAGGGGACCAGATACCTGGATTTCCAGATTGGACGATTCTAGAGACGCCAGGCCACACTGATCGGGACCTCTCTTTGTGGCATGAGCCCACACGGCTACTCTATGTGGCGGACTTAATGGTGGAAGTGAAACAGCACCTAATCTCACCTTTTCCAATCTTTTATCCTAATTATTATCGGCGTTCCGTCGAGCGGGTTTTCAAGCTAAACCCAGAGACTTTGCTCGTTGCTCATGGTGGCTCGGTGACTTTCGATGAGAGTGCCTATCGGCACCTTATCGCGACCACGCCCACCACTCCCTCAACGCACTGGAGGGCAACAAAAACCAAGTTACGCGCAGTGCTAAAAGGCCTATTCGCTCAGGTCACCATGAAAAGGAAACAGTAACTGTTCTGTGTCAAAGCCAGCGGATTGGGCAATCCTGACGTATTTATTGAGCTTGTACGTAGGCAAATCAGGCTCTCTGGCGAGAATCCATAAATAGTCTCGATTGTAACCGCTGACGACCGCAGCTGAATAATCCTCTTCTAAATAGAACACCACATAACTGCCGTAAAACGGTCCAAAGAAAGAGACTTTGAGGTGCCCAATCTCCTCTCCATCGACAAACTTGGCGACACCTATCGCTTCTTTCCACTGGTTATCTTCATCGTTCCAGCCACGATTGATCACTTGCACGCTGCCATCATCATTGAGCGAGTATTGTGCGCTGACATGGCTGAGGCCCCGTTCAAAGCTGTGATCAAGCCGAGCAACCTCATGCCATGTGCCAAGATAGCGCTCGAGAGAAAACTCATTGACAGGCGCGATGCCGGTGGGTGTCGAAACACAACCTGACAACAGTGAGATCAGTACCGCAAATAGCGCCAAAATACGGGGATGAAGGGTCATGTTACACCTCTCGTTGTGGATAGAGTGCATTGAAACAAAAAGAGAAACCGGATGGTTTCTCTTAAGTATGGTGCATTCATCGAGTAATGACGATCATTTTGAGTCTAAGCAGACAAATTCGGCTCGCCAACGCAGACGATCCGAGCTGCTCATGGTCGCAAGCAGCTCTTTACCCGACAATTGGGGGTAGGCATGTTTGATGCGATCTTGTTCACCAGAAGGGCAAGATTCATAAGCACGAACGTGAGTGAACGTACCAGTGAGATGGTTTGAAAGTAGCGCTTTTGAAAGGCAGAAGCCGTACATATCCTTTTCCATGTCCAACGTTCCTATCTGTTGAGCAGCATCGAATCTTGTGCGTGAGTCGCTTCTTTTAAACGGTGTGCTGCAGGTTAGCCAATGACGATTACCACTGAGTGTTCAAATAGTATACAAAACAAATGCGGTTTTAGTGCATAAAACGTTCTAAAAACGGTTTGATCTTAATCAACGAAAAGGAGGTTAATAACTGAATAAACATGAAGTGAACTCAAAAAAGCAACCTTGCGGCTAAAAAATCACCAAGTCATTAGCATTTTGATCTCAATTCACTTGGGGAATTCACAGTTTGGATGAGCGCCAGTCGTCCAATACTGGCATCGATGTTAGCCTTAAAATGTCTCATTATAGGAAGGTCTCTTGATCGCAGCGACACGCGATCGGCAGTGAGGAAAAGTATGAATTGGAGCAGTATCAGCTTTCGCAAACGGATGCTGATGATCATGACATTATCTGGGCTAATCGAATTGCTCTTGCTCTCGGCCGCCGGCTTTATTTACATCAAGCATTCGCAAGAAGAAGAGATGGGCTTGAAGGCGCTTGGGGTGGCCTCTTTTCTTGCCAAATCACCGATTGTGATTGAAATGATTGAAACCGGCCAAGTGCAAAGTCAGCAGCGCTATCGTGATTTGACCCAGTTGATTGGCGCCGCGTTTATCGTGATCGGCGACAAGCAAGGTATGCGTTTGGTGCACCCAGTCGATGATCGAATTGGTAAGCCAATGCGCGGTGGTGACAACAAGCGCGCTTTGGTCGACGGGGAGGCGTACATCTCGTTCGCCAAAGGGTCACTGGGTTACTCAGTGCGGGGTAAAACGGCGGTGTTCAATCAGCACGGTGAAATCATCGGCGTTGTGTCTGTCGGGTATTTGATTGACCGGCTTCAAGATAGGATTGAACCATTCCTGTTCTTCTTGATTGTGATGGCATTGATTGTGGTCGGTGCGAACGCCTTGGTCTCTAGCTATGCATCACGGCGCTTTCAAAAAGCGATATTGGGGTTTGAGCCCGAAGAGATTGGCCGACTTTATGTCGAGTTGGATGTGACACTGGAAACCCTTAAAGAGGGCATTTTGAGTATCGATGGGGCCGGTAAACTGCGCTCAATCAATAAAAGTGCCTGCCAAATTTTAGGTTTGGATAAACAGGCATGTTTGAATCAGCCACTCAGTGAAGTATTGCCACACAGTGACTTACATACTGTGTTGACGACTGCTCGCACCGATAACGACATCAATCTTTACCTCAATAATAAACGTCTTATTGCCAATCGCAGCCCGATTATATTGGATGGCCAGGTGGTCGGTGCGGTGTCCAGTTTCCGCTTGCGTGACGACATCACCGATTTAACTGAGCAATTAGCCAAAACCAAAGAGTACGCAGAGATGCTCCGCTCTCAAACGCATGAGCATCGAAACAAGCTCAACACCATCAGCGGCATGGTGCAAATGGGGGAGTTAGAGGGAGTGCTTGCATTGATTGGCCAAGAGACTGAGCATTATCAAGTCTTAATCGAATTTTTACGCGAGACGGTTAAAGAGCCGCTAATCGCGGGCATGTTGCTTGGCAAAACCGAGCGCGCGCGCGAGCTTGGATTAGAGTTGACGGTAGAAGAAGGCACAAGACTCGAGCCGTTACCAAAGCGAATCAATGCCGAAGACATAGTCACCATCTTAGGTAATTTGATCGATAACGCGTTCGATGCCGTGCGTGAGGCAATTAGCCAAGAAGGGCAATTAGCCCAATCGAGGCGCATCATAGAAGTGTCGATCAGTGATTATGGTAACGAGATCATTCTTGAGGTGAGCGATCAAGGTTGCGGCCTACCGGCACATCTAAGTAAAGAGGAGCTCGTTCAGCGCGGCGTGTCGAGTAAAGACCAATCCAATCGCGGGGTCGGATTATACTTAGTGAATGAGCTCTCTACACGTTACCACGGACAGTTAGATATTACCGATAACAAGGATTTTGGCACCAGAATGACAGTCTATTTACCAAAGGAAGAGCGAGGATGAGTTCGGCGATTCGAATCATGATTGTGGAAGATGACTTAGCCATCGCGCAGCTTCACCAACGTTATCTCGATCAGATGGGCGGCTTTGAGGTTATTGGTATCGCGACAAGTAAAGTGGAGGCAGACATGCAACTCGATCTGCTGACCCCCGATCTCGTGCTGCTCGACGTTCACTTGCCTGATGGAACGGGGTTGGATATTTTGCGTGAATTGCGCGCAAAACAGCGCCAGTGTGACGCGATTTTGATCACGGCGGCGCGCGATGTTGAAACCTTACAACAGGCGATGCGCGGTGGTGTGGTGGATTACTTGCTCAAACCCGTCGTCTTTTCGCGCTTAGAAGCGGCATTGAGCAAATATCGAGATAGGCAGCAACAACTGACGCACAGTGACGGTATCGATCAACGCTTAGTGGATAAAATGCTGCAAGCATCCACACCCGCGACGTCCAATGTGGCCCGATTGCCAAAGGGAATTGATGCCGTCACGTTGGATAAAATTCGTGCACTGTTTAAGCAAGTCGAGAGTTTGACCGCGGATGAGGCGGGCGAGCAGATTGGCGCAAGCCGAACCACAGCTCGGCGCTACTTGGAACATTTAATCAGTACGGGTGAGCTGACGGCGGATCTCAACTACGGCACGGTCGGGCGTCCTGAGCGCTGCTACAAATCTGCTGCGGCGGAATGAAGTTGTGGTAAAGTATTGAAAAGTTAAGCTATTGGTGTGAATGGAATGGAAAGTGTTTTCATCGTTGTTGCGATACTAGTGATCTTCTTTTTCATCGTGCAAAAGCGATTTCTTAAGCAAGATGAGCTCAAAGACAGCGCCTACAAACGCAAGGGCGCACTACTCAACATGCAAGAGACGGCGTTTTACAATGCTCTTATCAGCGCGGTTGGTCAGCAAGCGGTGGTGTTGAGTAAAGTGAACATGGCGAACGTGATAGCGCCCAAAGCCACCGACAAAAAGCAGTGGTTTATCGCCAACAACCGCATTGCGCGCAGCTATTTCGACTATGTGGTGTGCGATCCTCGCTCTTTGGATGTGCGGGCCGTGATTGAGCTTGATGACGGCAAAGAGCTTAATAAAGGTAAAGTCGAGCGCCAGAAGCTGTTGATGCACGTATGTAAATCTGCCGGGATCCCGCTCATCGGTGCATCGGTCAAGCACAGCTATCAAGTCGGGAGACTGCGTCGATTGCTCGCCGCACATATTGATCTGATTGAATCGGATAAAGAGGTGCGTTTTTGCAAACGCTGCGGCAGCCCAATGAACATCAAGATCGCCAGCCAAGGGGAGTTCAAAGGTCGGCGTTTCTTTACCTGTAGCCGTCAACCTCACTGTACTTACACAGAAAACTACAATGTCGTGTTTGACGATGAGTCAGACACCGCAGAATAGCGGCCCTATGAGGCCGCCGCTTCATTGCATACCATGACCTGATTTCGGCCATTTTGTTTGGCGCGATAGAGCTCTTTGTCGGCTTCACGCAGCACACTTTCAAGATCGTGGTAGTGGTCGCACTGGTAAACCCCAATACTGACGGTTAAATGAATCGGCTCTTCACGAGAGTGAAAGTTTGCACGTTCAATCGTGGCGCGAATCTGCTCGGCTTTATGCATCGCCTGCGATAAATCCGTGTTGTGCAGAGCAACACAAAACTCTTCGCCCCCAATGCGATAGACCAGGTGCTCATCGCTTAAGGCATCAATCAGTGCCGCCGTCTGTATCAGCACCTTATCTCCGACATCGTGGCCAAATTGGTCATTGACCTGCTTAAAGTAATCCAAATCTAAGATCAGCAACGAGAGAGGCAGTGTTTGGCTCTCACGACGATAACGCTCGAAGTTATGCACCAACGCATGGCGGTTGTAGACACCCGTCAAAGCGTCTCGTGATGCCAAGTGACCTAAGGAGGTTTCAGAGGTTTTACGCTTGACCTCCAAGACGTGCGCAGTCACCCACACCGCGGCAAAGGCAAGCGCAAAGTTAATCGAGAGGTGGAAGTAATCAAGTAGGGCGGTATCGCCGTTTTTTTGAGAGATGATCACCAACTGTAAAGAGAATCCAATCGCTGTTGCAATGAAGCCTTGTCGACGACCAAGAATCAGATAAAAGAGAACAGGGTAAAGGAACGCCCACACAAACAAACCGTGCGCGACTGGGTGGCTATAGGTCGCGATGCTAATGATAGCCACCACGCTATAAATGTAGAGCACTGCTAAGGTGTTCGAGTGCCTGCCATGATAGCAACAGTAACCCACGTAAAGAGAGAAGGTGCAAAACATCGCTTCTATGTAGGCAAGCGTATAAAACGGTCCAACATAGACGTTCACAATGGCCACCAGCATCGACATGGCAGCCAACACTAAACTAAGCCAAAATAACGTTGCCCGTCGCAATTGCCGCGACGGTCGAAAAATATCGAGTTCGTTCCCTGAAGCCATCTGTTAACCGCTGTTTTATTATACTTTTGTTTGATTAATAGACATATTATGCCATTAATTTCACTAATCAAGTTCAGGCGTGAAGTAAGATCACACTAATGAAAATGAAATTAGGTGCACTGTTACAGTGTTAGTGTGATCTCAAAGCATAAATGGCAGATAGGTGTTTGAATTCACTTTAGTTCACGTCTACCCCTTTAGGGTAGTTTGATTTTTGAATTGATTTACGTCATGAAATAAATCAACCAACCGATAAACAATGCGCTCAGATATAAGCACCTAACTCTTAGGAAGTATTATGAGCAAGTTGAAACTGGTCATCGTCGGCAACGGCATGGTTGGCCATCGTTATCTGGAAGATTTGGTCGATAAGACGGATATCTCACAGTTTGACATCACGGTTTTTTGCGAAGAGCCTCGTGTTGCCTATGACCGTGTCCACCTTTCTTCTTACTTTTCTCACCATACCGCGCAAGAACTCTCTCTCGTTAAAGAAGGTTTCTACGAAAAACACGCGATCAACGTCTTGCTCGGTGAGCGCGCAATTAACGTCAACCGAGACAAACGCACCGTCTATTCAAGCTCTGGCCGTGAAATTCAGTACGACAAGCTGATTATGGCGACGGGCTCTTTCCCGTTTGTACCGCCAATCAAAGGCCGTGAAAGCAAAGATTGTTTTGTTTACCGCACCATTGAAGATCTAAAAGCGATTGAAGCGTGTGCGAAGAAGAGCAAAGTCGGTGTGGTTATCGGCGGTGGTCTACTTGGCCTTGAAGCTGCAGGCGCACTAAAAGCATTGGGCGTAGAGACTCACGTTGTCGAGTTTGCTCCTAAGCTGATGGCTGAACAGCTCGATCAAGCGGGCGGTAATCAACTTCGTAACAAGATTGAAAGCATGGGCGTGAATGTTCACACCAGCAAAAACACACTTGAGATTGCACCAGAAGGCAAAAATGCACGTAACGTGATGCGTTTTGCCGATGGCACTGAGCTTGAGACTGACTTTATTGTTTTCTCTGCGGGTATCCGTCCACAAGACAAGCTCGCTCGTCAAATGGAGTTAGAGGTTGCACCGCGTGGTGGTATCGCAATCAACGACTACTCACAAACGTCTGATGAAAACATCTATGCGATTGGTGAGTGTGCGTCTTGGAATGAGATGTTCTATGGCCTAGTTGCTCCTGGCTACAAAATGGCAACCGTAGCGGTTGATCACCTTCTTGGTAACGACAGCAAGTTTGAAGGTGCGGACATGTCAGCGAAGCTTAAGCTTCTTGGCGTGAAAGTAGGCTCAATCGGTGATGCGAACGGTCGTACTCCAGGTTGTAAGAGCTACGTTTACCAAAATGAAGAGCAAGAAGTTTACAAGCGCCTGATCGTTTCTGAAGATAACAAGAAGCTTCTTGGTGCCGTAATGGTTGGCGATACGTCTGACTATGGCGACCTTCTTCAGCTCATGCTCAACGAAATCGACCTACCAGAACATCCAGATACGCTTATCCTTCCAGCGCACGCAGGCGCAGAGAAGCCAACACTGGGCGCTGACGCGCTACCAGAAAGTGCGGTTATCTGTTCATGTTTTGACGTAACGAAAGGCAAAGTGGCACAAGCCGTTGCTGAAGGTCATCACACGATTGCTGACATTAAAGCGGCAACCGGTGCAGGTACTGGCTGTGGTGGTTGTATCCCACTTGTGACTTCAGTGCTTAATGCTGAGCTGGCTAAATCTGGTATCGAAGTGAAGAACGATATCTGTGAGCACTTCGCTTATTCACGCCAAGAGCTGTTCCACCTGATTCGCATCGAAGAGATCAAAACGTTTGATGAACTTCTTGAGAAGTATGGTCAAGGCTATGGCTGTGAAGTGTGTAAACCTGCAGTCGGGTCTATTCTGGCTTCTTGCTGGGGTGAGCACATCCTTAAACCACAACAGGTTAAGCTGCACGATACCAACGATAATTTCCTCGGTAACATGCAAAAAGACGGTACTTACTCGGTTATCCCTCGTATGGCGGGTGGTGAAGTCACACCAGAAGCATTGAAAGTATTGGCTGAAGTGGCAGCAGAATACAACCTTTACACCAAAGTGACGGGCGCGCAGCGTATCGGTCTATTTGGCGCGCAAAAAGATGACCTTCCGGCCATTTGGAAGAAGCTGATTGCCGCAGGCTACGAAACCGGTCAAGCGTACGCCAAAGCACTGCGTATGGCGAAGACATGCGTGGGCTCCACTTGGTGTCGCTACGGTGTTCAAGATTCAGTTGGGCTAGGCGTGATGATCGAGAACCGCTACAAAGGCATCCGTACGCCACACAAGATGAAGTTCGGTGTCTCTGGCTGTACGCGTGAGTGTGCGGAAGCGCAAGGTAAAGACCTTGGCATCATCGCGACTGATGCAGGTTGGAACATGTACGTCTGTGGTAACGGGGGTATGAAGCCACGTCACGCTGACCTGCTAGCAAGTGACCTAGACGAAGCAACGCTAATCAAGTACATCGACCGTTTCATGATGTTCTACATCCGTACGGCTGCGCCACTCCAGCGCACATCAGTATGGCTAGAGAACATGGAAGGTGGCGTTGATTACCTGCGTGAAGTGATTGTCAATGACAAACTGGGTATCAACGAACAGCTAGAAACGGACGTGGCGAAATTGGTTGAAGCGTTCCGTTGCGAGTGGACGGATACCATCAACGATAAGTCGCAGTTAAAACGCTTCTCACACTTCATCAACTCAGATAAGCGTGATAACAACGTCGTGTTTGTTGATGAGCGTGCTCAGCACCGCCCAGCCACTTACACCGAAAAACACCCTGAGGTGAAGGGCGACATCCTTCACGTAGCAGTGACTGAATAAGAGCGGAGTCGTCATCATGGCATTTGAAAAAGTATGTGACATCACAGACATCATCCCAGGCACGGGCGTATGTGCGCTAGTGAAGGAGCAACAAGTGGCAATCTTTCGTCCGTCAGAAGCGGAAGAGGTGTTTGCTATCAGCAACATGGATCCCTTCGCGCGCTCCAACGTGTTATCACGCGGCCTTATCGGTGAGCACAAAGGCGAGCTTTGGGTGGCAAGTCCACTGAAAAAGCAGCATTTCAACCTAGCAACGGGCGTGTGTATGGAAGATGAGCGCTTCAGCGTCAAAGCGTTTAATGCCCGCGTCGTGAAAGGGGCGGTAGAGATTGAGGGCTAGCGTTATCGCTTACTTTCTTTCTTAGAGTCAATAGATTAAAGGTTCCCTGTTGGCGCAGGGCTGCGACAGCTGGGAGCCTTTCCCTATTCACTTTTATTTTTAAACTTTATGGAGAGACAATGATGTCTGATTTCAAGCCTGCTGAATTCGTGCAAACGATGATCAACGTTGGTGAAGCGAAAACCAACACCCATACGCGAGATTTACTTATCCGTGGCTTTATGGCGGGTATTATCCTGTCACTGGCGGTGGTTCTGGCGCTCACGACGATTACCCAAACTGGGTTGGGTGTAGTGGGGGCGATGGTGTTCCCTGTGGGCTTTGTGATTTTGAGTATCATGGGTTATGACTTGGTTACCGGTGTCTTTGGCTTGGCGCCGCTAGCGAAATTTGAGAACCGTCCAGGCATCACCTGGGGCCGCGTACTTCGCTGTTGGGGGCTTGTTGGCCTAGGCAACCTAGTAGGCTCTATCTTCATCGCTTACATCATTGCACTGTCACTGACCTCCAACTTCACCAATGATGGCGGCGCCGTCGCTAAAACCATCATCAATGCATCAACAGCACGCTCGGCGGGTTTTGAATCATTAGGTATGGATGGTTGGATCACCTGCTTCGTGCGCGGCATTTTGTGTAACCTCATGGTGTGTCTCGGTGTGATTGGTAACATGACCGCACGCCGTTTAAGTGGTCGTATCGCCGCTATGTGGTTCCCTATCTTTATTTTCTTCGCGCTAGTATTCGAGCACGCAGTAGTAAATATGTTCCTATTCCCGCTAGGTATGATGCTGGGTGCGGATTTTGGTGTCGCGACATGGTTAAACTTTAACCTAATCCCAACGATTTTAGGTAACATTGTCGGTGGCCTTGTGTTTACCTGCATCCCTCTCTATCTCACTCACGCGAAAACAGCGCCAGCGCTTGACGCAGAAGAGACGAACGCGCAAGCAACTCCGGTATTGAACGCGAAATAATGTCACTCAGCCCCGCTCTCCGCGGGGCTGAATTTCGATAACAAGTGATGATTTCAATAGAGCGATTGTCACTTTTTATCGTGAATTTTTAAGAGTGGTGGCTATGTCTACAAACGCCGTTAACACAAATCAAGGTGGTTTTGTCTCTTTGGTCGGAGCGGGCCCGGGCGATCCGGATTTGCTGACAGTGAAAGGGTATCGAGTTATCCAGCAAGCGGAGGTCTTGGTTTACGACCGATTGGTGTCAGAGGCGATCCTCGCCATCGCTAACCCTGAGGCAGAGCGGATTTACGTGGGTAAACAGCTCGATTTTCACTGTGTACCGCAAGATCAAATTAATCAAATCTTGGTCGAAAAAGCCCAGCAAGGAAAACGTGTCGTGCGCCTTAAAGGTGGTGACTCATTCATCTTTGGCCGTGGTGGCGAAGAGTTGGAAGCGCTCGCCGAACACTATATCTCATTTGAAGTGGTGCCGGGCATCACCGCCGCCGCAGGTGCGACCTCTTACGCGGGGATTCCTTTGACGCACCGAGACCATGCCCAGAGCGTGCAGTTTATTACCGGTCATGTTCAACAGAATGGACAAGAGATTCAATGGTCCGCGCTGGCACAGCCCAACAACACGTTAGTCTTTTATATGGGCTTAAAACAGTGTCGCCACATTCAGGCCAATCTTATTGAGCAGGGTATGGATGTCGACATGCCCTGCGCCATCATCGAAAACGGCACTCGTAAAGAGCAGCGTGTCTTAACGGGTAAACTCGCAGATCTGGCGAGTCTAGGCGAACAAGCCGTGAGCCCCGCGCTGATTGTGGTCGGCAGCGTCACACAATTGCATCGTTCATTGCATTGGTTTGCACCAGAAAATAAGACGGAATAATCGTTATTCCTAGTGAAGCGGCGCAGGGCTGCTTATTCTCCTTAACAACGAATAAACGCGAACGCTTTGTTGGAGCAACGATGAAACGAATGACCACGTTATTTGCCACCCTTATCATGGCAGCCGGCGCAAACGCCAATTTGATTATTGATAAAAACGGCGTTGATGAGAAAGACTTCATCTACGATAAGCATCAATGTGAAGAGTTGGCCAATCAAGTGCAAAAAGACACCCAATCACGTGGTGCTGTCGGTGGTGCAGCCAAAGGCGCAGCGCTGGGCGCGGCGGGTACGGCAATCGCTGGTGGTTCAGGTTCGGAAGGTGCGAAGAAGGGCGCAGGCGTGGGCTTAGCGGTTGGTGTGCTTGGTGGCAGTAAAGATCGCCGTGAAAACCAGAAAAACTATGAAGCTGAACGCCAAACCGTGATGCGTAACTGCATGACCAACCGTGGCTACACCGTATTAAATTAACAACTCGTTGGCTAGACGAGCAATAGCGGCAGGGCTCTCTGCCGCTATTGTTATTGCCAATAGACCGATTTCTCAACCTCATCGAATTCTGTTACAGTGCCGAACCATTGCTAAATCACCAGGTTGGATGCACTTGATGGAAACCATCGCACTCTTTGTGGATGTGCAAAACATCTATTACACCACGCGCGCGCAGTTCCGCGCTCACTTCGATTACAACCAATTTTGGTACGTTGCGACACAAGGGCGTCAAGTGTCGATCGCCCATGCTTACGCCATCGCTTCTCATGATCCTAAACAACGCCAGTTCCACCACATCTTGCGTGGTATCGGGTTTGATGTGAAGTTAAAACCTTTCATCCAGCGTCAAGATGGCAGTGCGAAGGGGGATTGGGATGTGGGTATCGCGCTCGATGTCTATGAGGCGGCGGCCAAAGTGGATAGAGTCGTTCTGCTGTCAGGGGATGGGGATTTTACCTTGTTACTGGAGCGCATTAAGCAGCGTTTTAATACGTCCGTTGACGTTTACGGTGTCGAGGCACTGACAGCGCAAAGTTTGATAGAGGCGAGTGATCGATTCATCGCCATCGACCACGATCTATTACTGCGTCGCTGATTCTGAATCGGCTACGCTCTGCTCAGTCTCATTATCTGATACTTGGGTTGCGTTCTCTTCCTCGTTTTCAAGCTTGGCGCGCTCGGCTTTTGAGATGTAACGCGGCTTGTTGCTTTTGTGCAGCTTAGCGTTCGCTTTTTTCTGTTTTGACTTCAAAATCTGGTTGATGCGTTTTTTACGATTCATGGTGAACACCTTATCGAGTAGAGGGCGCACATCCTAGCAGATTCCACCTACGCTGCAAGACTCCCCCGTCATTTGAATGGTTGAATTATCACTCGTAATGATAGTTTCAGCATCAAGATTAACCCCGATCAATAAAGGATTGGCAGCATCGCTTTACCCTTAGTGCATATTTCAATAATGACAAAGGGAAATGAGTGTGAATTCATTCAAACTGAAAATATCCGCGGCGATTGGCAGCATGATTGTTGTCATCGTTGCATTGCTGACGGTGACTGGATTTTTATCATTCAAAGAGGAGAGCGTGGCTCTCAGCCAAACAGTGCTGATGGAGAAAAATGCTGCAGTAGAAACCTACCTAACTGAGAAGTTTACTGGCTACCAACACGTCTTGTCGGGCGTTAAGGTGAGCGTTGGTGATATCACTGACCAAGGTTTATCGACCAAAGCGGTGACGCAGTTGGAAATGCTTTATCGCACACAGCAGTCTTTTATTGAGGGCGCGTATATTATTGATGTGGATGGCGGCATATACAACGTGGAAGGTCGCCAAATGGATTTCAACGTTAAAGAGCTCAGCCGCTCTTATTACACTGCACTGTTCACACAAGGGAAGACATTTTTCGTTTCGCCGCCTTTTGTTTCTGCTGTGACACAAAAAGAAGTGGTGGTATTGGCCTACAAAATCAATCCTCAAGTGGCTGTGATCACCTCGATCTATCTCGATTCATTGCTGACTAAAATCAAAGGTCGCAATGACATGTTCCTATACGGTGAAGATGGCACTATTTTGCTATCCCCGTATCAAGATCTATTAGGAAAAGACATCTACCAAGAGCGCCCGCTCTATAAACAATTCAACAAGGATACCCAGATCCTACAATACGAGGCAGTCGTGGATGGTAAGGCGACCGACTTCACCGCTTTTTGGACAAAACTGGACGTCAGTGGATGGAAGTTTGTCACCTTCATCCGTGATGCGCAAATTGAGCGCAATGCGAACGATCAATTGATCACATCAGCTGTTATAGGCTTTGTGAGTCTGCTGCTAGCGATTGGCGTGCTGTTTGTGTTGGTCGACAAACTGGTATTAGTCCCGGTTGGCGGTACGCCCGATGAGATTGCGCATTTGATGGAAGAGATGGCCAAAGGGGATTTCAGTCAAGAGATCCCGCAAACGGGCAAAGAGACGGGTATTTATCTCTCTCTGATCAAGCTCAAACTGCAACTCTCTGAGCTGATTAAGAACACACACGGCATCTCGGAAAGCGTCTCCTCGGCGTCTGAGCAGCTCAACGTCATCATGAATGACACCAAATCCAACGCACATCAAGAGTTGGCGCAGATGGAGCAAATATCCACAGCCATCAATGAGTTGTCTTCTACCTCTCAAGAGGTGAGTCAGCAAGCGGTGCAAGCGGAAGAGGTTGCCAAAGGTGCACGTGAGAATGTCGCCAACGGTAAGCTGACTCTGGAGAAAAATATCGCCTTGACCGATTCTATCAGCGCCTCCGTAAATGACAGCGCGCAAATTGTCAGTGATTTGCGTCAGTTTGCGCTGGAGATCAGCAGTGTGATTGAAGTCATCAATACCATTTCAGAGCAAACCAATTTGCTGGCGCTGAACGCAGCCATTGAGGCGGCGCGTGCGGGTGAGTATGGGCGAGGCTTCGCCGTTGTGGCCGACGAAGTGCGCAGTTTGGCATCCAAAACGCAAGACTCTACCGTAAGCATCAAAGAGATCATTGAAAAGCTGCAAAAACAATCTGATGTGGCGCAGCACAATATGAGCAAAAATGTTGAGTTGATTGAGGAGTCAGTCGAGCTCGCCGATCGCGTCAAAGCCTCATTTGAAGAGATTTATCGCGCGGTGGACGCCATCTCTGAAATCAACACGCTAGTGGCCACCGCCGCGCAAGAGCAATTTAGCGTCACCGAGGACATTTCCCAAAACACCACTCACGCCTATGATCTGGTGCAAAAGAACGTCTCGGGTGTGGATGAAACGCTGCAAGCCTCGGCTGAGCTGTCAAAACTCGCGGTCACGCAAAAAGAAGAACTTGGCTTTTTCAAAGTGTAACGCCTTCGACTTGCACTTGGTTTATCAAGACTACACATTAAGCTCGCCATTTGGCGGGCTTAATTTTTTTGTGTAGCTCCGCTACTATGGCGTAATGAATGGTGGATAGATAATTAGAGGTGTGAATGGATTTGGCCAGTAGGATGGAGCTGTTGCTGGAAGTCTCGAAAGCGGGCTCGTTTGCCAAAGCGGCAGACCGACTCAATCTCGACCGTTCAGTGCTCTCTAAGCAGGTGAAACAGCTTGAAGAGCATTTAGGGGTAAGGCTTATCAACCGAACTACCCGTTCGTTGTCGCTAACCGATGTCGGCTATCAGATTGTGGATCAAGCCAATAAAGTCAGTTCGCTGCTCGAAGAGACCAAGCAAATTGCCGAGTCTTACCATAGTGAGCCGGTCGGCAACTTGAGGATCTCAAGCAGCACGCTGTTTGGGCGTAAGTACATTCAAAAGGTGGTGGAAGCGTTTTTGGAGAAATACCCGAAAGCGACCGTCAACTTGGTGCTGGATGATTTACGTGTTGATGTGATCAAAGAGCGCATTGATCTCGCGTTTCGCATCGGCCCAATGCGCGATTCGTCCATGGTGGCGAAACGACTGGCGGACAACAAATTGGCGCTGGTGGCGTCTGAAGAGTTTGTTGAGCAGCATGGTTTGCCTGAGACCCCTGAGCAATTGGTGGCCCTCCCTGCGGTTATTTACGCTAACAGCAGTATTGTGATTGATAAATTGCAGATCCACTCGAAAGATAACTTGCGCTTGGACACCTTCACCATGACCGGGCCATATCGCGTCAATGAGCCTCAGTTAGTGATAGACAGCGTTAAATCAGGGATGGGGTATGCCATGATTGGTCAGTTTATGATTTCCAAAGAAATCGAAAAGATGGGGTTGGTTCAGTTGCTCCCCGATTATCACATGCCCTCTTTTGGTGATGTCTACGCCCTGTATACTCACCGCAACGTTTCGCCTTTGGCAAAAGCCTTTATTGATATTGCTCAGCAAGTCATCGGGACGCCGCCAGTGTGGGAGCAGTACTTTAGCTAACATACACCAAGTAGATTGAGTGAAAGCAGAGCGAACCATAACGTCCGAGCAATAAAAAACGCCCAGTTGATACTGGGCGTTTTGATATACTGAGCAGACTGGCCGTACAAGGCGCGTCTCACTGTGACGATTCACGCAGACAGCTGTGGACAGCAACCGTCTAACTTAGAATGAAGTGAGGTAACGTTGTTCGCGAACGACTTCGCCGTTGTCATCAACCAGTTCAAAGGTGAAGGTACGGCCGTTATCGAACAAGTTTGCCGCAACGAAGGTGCCTTTTGAGCCTGAAATGTGAGTTTTGGTGCCGTTGCCGACGACTTTAACCGGTACGTTGCTGACCGGTTGGCCATCTTTCAATACGGTAACTTTCGCTTGGTTGTTGTTAGGTTCAACGTTCAGTGTGTAGTCGCTAGCCGCAAAAGCCATGCTTGAAGTCAGTGTGGTAAGGGCGAGTACTGATAATACTTTTTTCATCTTGATTTCCTCAGAATTTGTTCACATGGGAGAAATTGTTCTCTGTACGGAATGTATTCTGCGTGAAATCATAAATGTGATAAATATCACGTTTGTCATTTTACATGTGCAAAAATGGCAATAATATCGCTGTTGAATTTTAAATTAACCACCCCAATGTCACGAAATTAATTTTATTGTGGCTAAATCTGCACGTTTTTTTTCTGGCGAGCACGGATAACAGCACATTGAGCGCTTGATGTCAGTCACGTTGTCGCGTAGCACGTGAAAAGTGAGCTCTAGATCACATTCCAAATAACTCATTGGTATAGTTGCAAAAAGATTGATCCGACACTAGGGTCGTCAGCTTTCTAAAGCCTGATACTGCGGCGAGAAATTATTCTCAGGATGAGCTGTGTCATGCAAAAGTACTTGAAATTCATTATACCGATCGTGATTCCACTGATCGTTCTCGCCTTACCTCTGTCCGCTTTCCCGTTTGACGGATTTACGCTAGTACAACAACGTGTAACGGCGATTTTTTTACTGGCTGCGTTGTGCTGGGTATTTGAGCCGATCCCCATCTATGCCACGTCAGTGGTGATTATTGTGTTGGAATTACTGCTGGTTTCCAACAAGGGTATTTATTGGTTTCGCGCCAATGAGGGTGAGGCGCACTTTGGTACCTTACTCAACTACTCTGACATTATGGCGACCTTCGCAAGCCCAATTATCATGCTGTTTTTGGGTGGTTTTTTCTTGGCGATGGCCGCAACCAAATACCGGTTGGATGTGAACTTAGCACGAGTATTACTCAAACCGTTTGGCCATGATCCTAAGTATGTGATGCTCGGGTTAATGCTGATCACGGGCATCTTTTCCATGTTTATGTCCAACACGGCCACCACCGCGATGATGCTATCGATCTTAACGCCGGTGATTGCGCTGTTTGGCCCCAAAGATCCAGCGCGTGTGGCGTTTGCACTTTGTATTCCGGTCGCGGCCAATATCGGCGGCATCGGTACGCCAATCGGTACGCCGCCTAACGCGATCGCGTTGAAGTATCTGGTGGGGGAGAACAGCATCAGTTTTGGTGAGTGGATGGCATTTGGTGTGCCGTTTGTCGTGGTGATGATGGCGCTCGCATGGGTGTTAATGAACAGCCTTTATCGCGCGCAGCAGCAACGCATTGAATTGTCGATCAAAGGAAAATTCCTCAAGACGCCGAAAGCAATCTTAGTGTACGCGACATTCACTTTGACCATTGTATTGTGGTTGATGGGCTCTAGCCACGGTATGAACTCCTACACCGTGGCGCTAATTCCGGTCGCGATCTTCTCGCTCACCGGCATCATCAACAAAGAAGATTTGAAGAAGATCTCTTGGGATGTCCTATGGCTCGTTTCCGGTGGTATTGCGCTCGGTCTCGCGCTGGACAAAACCGGATTAGCACAAAGTGTTGTTCACAGTATTCCGTTTGATGCTTTCTCTCCTTACGTTGTCCTGTTTGGCGCCGCAATGCTCTGCTTGTTGATGGCGAATTTCATGTCTCATACCGCCACCGCCAACTTGTTGATGCCTATTATGGCCGCACTTGGCACCTCGATGACGTCACTGGCGCCATTGGGCGGTGAAGTGACCTTGATTCTTGTGGTGACATTCGCTGCATCCCTTGGCATGTCGCTTCCCATCAGTACGCCGCCCAACGCGCTCGCACACGCAACCGGTCACGTACAGAGTAACCAGATGGCAAAAGTTGGGGTGATTCTTGGCGTGGTGGGCGTGTTACTGAGCTTTGTGTTGGTGTGGATTTTAAATCTTGTCGGCTATGTTGGATAACGTCGTGGACGAGCTGATTTGTCACTATTTTTCAGATCCAGAACGCCAAATTGATTTGGCGGCGAATCAGGTGATCTTGCAACAAAATGGCAGTAACGATCGGCTCTACTATGTTCGAGAAGGTGAGCTTGAGGGGTTTGTTGAATCCGAATCCAAAGGCAAACGCATTAAGGTGTTTACCGCTGGGCCAAGTGCCTTCATTGGCGTGCACAGTTTTTTCTCCGGGACGTGGATGGCCTCCTCAACGGTCATCAGCAAAACGGACGTCAAACTGGCTTGGATTGATCGTACCACGGCAGCGGTGGAGCCTGAACGGTTGGGGCCGCTCAATGCGCAGTTTATGCCGGTGATGGTCAATGAACTTAATCGCCGCCAGCACCGAGCGACCCAAGAAGCGCTAGCCAAAGAAAAAGCATTGCAACAGCTGCATACCGCCGAGCAGATGACTACCTTGGGTCAACTGGCTGCGGGGATCGCCCATGAACTCAACAATGCGATTGGTGTTGTCAGTAGTAAAACGGAGCGCCTGCAACAAGAACTGAGTGAACTGCTTTCTGAGGTCAAACCTGCTTATAAGGCGCACTTTGATTTTGGCTTGCGGCAAGGGCAAATGATCTCGTCACGAGAGATTCGCCGTTTGGCAAAAAACATCGAGCAGCGCTATCACGTTGATAGCAAAACCGCCAGTGCGCTCGCACGTGCGTTGGCCAGTGATGAGGTGCCAAGCGAGTGGCTCAGCGATGTCGACTCTGCGCTCAAATATTGGCAGATGGGGCGGGGTATGCACGATTTGCGCAGTGCTGCGCGCCATTCTGTTGCCATCGTTAAATCGGTGAAGCAGCTTGGGCGTACGGACACTGAGCCGCTGGAGCTGCTCGACATCAACGACACCCTCAACAAAGCCCTTGCGTTGCTGCAAAGTGATTTACGCCGAGTGAATGTGCACTTGCGGCCTGCTCAATTACCAAGGATTCAAGGCACCTCGACCGAATTTGTTCAGGTATGGAGCAACATCATCAAAAACGCGTGTGATGCGATGCGCAGCACAGACGACCCGATGATTGAGATACACACTAAGGTGGTCAACCAGAGGATTTTGGTCACCATCGCAAACAATGGGCCAGAGATTGATGAGCCGACCCGGCGCAAAATTTTTCAGCCCAATTTCACCACCAAAAAAGGTGGTCTATCGTTTGGCTTGGGCCTTGGGCTTGCCATCGTTAAAAGAATCGTCAGCGAAAATGGCGGTAGTGTGGTGGTCAAAAGCGATCCTTCACGCACCATTTTTCGCGTTAAGTTACCGTTAGGAGAGAGCAATGGATAAGCTGAATGTCATTTGTGTTGACGACCAACGAGAAGTATTAAGTGCGGTCGTTCAGGATTTAGAGCCACTCAACCAATGGCTCACGGTGTTAGATTGTGAATCTGGTGAGGAAGTGCTGGAGCTAATGGATGAGCTTGATGCACAGGGCGAGTTTATCGCAGTCGTGGTCTCAGATCATGTTATGCCTGGAATGACAGGGGTAGAACTGTTAACCGAGATCACCAATGACCACCGATTTAAGTACACCAAGAAAGTATTGCTCACTGGACAAGCGACCCACACCGACACCATCACCGCTATCAACACCGCCGGGGTGAGTCACTATTTTGAAAAACCTTGGAGCGCAAAGGAATTGCAAGGGTGCGTGCGAAGCTTGGTGACAGAGTATCTCTTTGATATGGGACTCGATTATCAACCTTTTCATCAGCAGCTTGATCAAACCATCGTATTGAAACGACTCAGCTAGGCGCAAACAAAGCGTGAAAGTGCACAGGAAAATTGAATAACCTCGATGTTGAGGTTATGTTTATAATATTATTATAAACAGTAAGTTGAGTTGGCTATGGTTGGATATCGTCAGGTTAAAAAAGCGTCGTCGCGCTTCGCGGTGTATGTCATCCCGCCTCTGTTGATTTTTGTTGCCTCAGTCTACTTTGCTACGCAAAAAATTCACCAAACCTTGCAAGATATCGGTGACCATTACATGGTCACCTATGAGCGCATCATCAACGGTATTCTTGATGAAAACCGCGCCGCACTCATCGCGCCCAATCTCTGTCATGTTATTCAGCAAAACATGCGCTTTGAACGTGAGGTGGAAGAGCAGCAAACCCTCCGCAATGGCCAAGTGATCTGCTCATCATTGAGCAACACCAGTGCGTTGTTTCCGCTGACCGAACCGGTGGAAAATCAGACCATTGAGGTGGTGCCGCTCCCTAACTCTGTGGATGTCTCACTAGCGGTAATTAATTCACGTGTGATTGATGGAGAGATCTACCACGCAGTGTCGCTGGTGGATAGAGATTTTATGCGGGCACGTTTGGGCTATCTGACGGAGCCGAACATCAATACGGCGGTGTTAATCGTAAACGGCAAAGTTGCTCCTGCTGGTGCGAGTATCCCAAACAGTTGGTTCGTGTATTCGATAGAGTCCAGTCAATTTGGCCATCGAATGCTCGTCGAGGCGAGCAGCGAGTTAATTCGACAGACCACGCTGTATTACGTGAGTCTCGCAGTACTGGCGTTAATCGTGCTGTATATCGCGGTGTTTTTACTTAGAATTCAGCTGAGCGCAGAGCGCAGCATGTACGCAGAAATTAAGCTCGCACTGCGTCGCAATGAGTTTGTGCTCCATTATCAGCCGCAAGTGGATGCGGCGTGTGGTCGAACGGTCGGGGTGGAAGCGTTGGTGCGTTGGCAGCATCCCACTCGAGGTTTGATCTATCCGGATGTGTTTATTCCCGTGATGGAGGAGTTTGACTTAATCAATGAGTTGACCGATGTGGTGGTCAAGCAAGCATGGAATGATTGGTGCGATCGCCACTTTGATGCGCCGTTCCACTTAGGGATCAATTTCCCGCCGGGTTACTTTGCCTCAGCGGAGAAGCAACTATTTTTGGTGAATCATCACGACCAGTTCGCAAAGCGCAACATTGTATTAGGTTTAGAGGTGACCGAGCGTCAATTGCTTGATGGTCAAGCCCGGGAGGGTATAGCAAAGTTGCGCGAAAAAGGCCTCGAAGTGTTGATTGATGATTTTGGCACTGGACAAACCTCACTCGCGGTGTTGGAGCAGACCAAAATCGATGTGCTTAAAATTGACAAGTGCTTTGTTGATACCATCGGCGTCGACAGCGTGAGCGCACCAGTGCTTAACGCCATCATTAATCTAGCCAAAGCGCTCAACCTGACCATGATCGCCGAAGGGGTTGAGTACGCGGAACAAGCCGATTACCTTCTCTCACAAGGGGTCAACTTGCACCAAGGCTACCTGTACAGTAAACCTGTGCCGCTTGGGCAGTTAGATCTATAGTTGTGGCGTGGTTGAATGGATGTAGTGCGTCTAACTCAGCTAGGAGGCAAAACCAAGTGCACAAAATTGTCAGACGCTACGGTTTGCATCTCGGTATGGATGTCGCGTTTAGTGACGAAGAGAGTGCTCTGTATATTAATATTGGTAGTGGGTTTTAGGGAATAGCAAAGTCCCCCGTTACATGGCGTGACGGGGGGCTAAACTCAGTTAATCAAACCGAATGCTCGGGGCAGGGCCAAACTGATGTCTGGGACAAAGGTGATGAGCAGGAGAGTGATGATCAATACCGCGCAAAAAGGCAAAACTGCACGTATTACGCTCTCTATCCTTGCGCCGCTGACACTGCAGCCGACGAATAGCGCTGTCCCTACTGGGGGCGTCGCTATCCCGATGCATAGGTTGAAGATGATCATCATCGCAAAGTGAATCGGGTGCATACCGAGTTGAGTTGCGATGGGCATAAATATTGGCGTGAAGATGAGCACGGCAGGGGTTAAGTCCATAAACATCCCCACGATGAGCAAAATCACGTTCATTAGGATGAAAATAATAATCGGGTTGTCCGAAATCGATAACATCCATTCACTGATAAGATTAGGCAAACCGGTGAAGGCCATCGCCCAAGACATAATTGTTGATGCACCAATCAAGAACAGCATAATCCCTGTGATTTCAGCCGTTTCCACACAGATGGTTTTTAGCTCTTTAACGCCTAGAGTGCGATAACATAATGACAAGAAAAACGAATACAAAACGGCGATACACGCGCCTTCAGTGGCGGTAAAGATTCCCCCTATAATCCCTCCAATGACGACCACGACCAACCCCAAGCTCGGTATTGCCCGCCAAGTAATGGTAAGAATTTCTCTCGCTGTTTTTGGTTGCGACAAGGTTCGATAACCTTTTTTCTTGGCAATAAAGTAGGCGACAACCATACAGCTGAGGCCCATTAAAATGCCAGGCACATAGCCGGCGATAAACAGCGCCGCGATGGACGTACCACCACTGACGACAGAGAAGACGATCAATGAATTACTGGGTGGAATTAATAAGCCTGATGGACACGACGCTACATTCACTGCGGTAGCGAACGATTTGTCGTAGCCTTCCTTTTCCAGCTCTGGTTCTAGTGTTTTTCCTACCGCTGCCGCCGCGGCGACCGCTGAGCCGGAAACCGAGCCAAACAACATATTGGCAATCACATTCACATGTGACAACGAGCCGGGCATTTTTCCAACCAAGAGTTTTGCGAACTCGACCAACCGGTTGGCTATTCCACCTCGATTCATGATGTTCCCTGCCAAAATGAAAAAAGGAATGGCAAGCAAGCTGAAGCTATCAATGCCAGTCACAATCTTTTGACCTGCGGTCATGAAGGCCACGTGAGGAGGAAGGATAGTACACATGATCACCAGTGAGGACATTGCGATGGCGATCGCAATCGGAATACTGAAGCTGATCATGACGATAAAGAGGCATAAAAGCCAAAAACCTACAGAGATATCCATATCATTACCCTTGAATGCGTCGCTCTTGTTGGTTGAAGAGCAGTAAGGTGTTGAGAAGAAGGTAAACCAGCATTAACGCTCCTGAGAGCGGCAAAATGAAATAGACATAAGCCATCGGGATCTGTAGCGCAGGCGAAAACTGCAGCATCGTCCGACCAATGAGCTGGCTGCCACCTTTGATCATGGCAAGATAGATAAAGGCACACGACACCAAGTTGATGAGTAGATGGCAGTATTTTTGGTATTTAGGACCCACTGAACCGACAAAAAGGGTGATGGCCAGATGGCCATTTTTACCGAACAGATAACTGGCACCCAGCAGACCGAACCATATCATGGTGTACCGGGCAAGCTCATCAGTAAAAGAACTGGGATCGTTAAGTACGTAGCGACTAAACACCTGCCAAGTCACAGTAATGACCAGACTAATAATGGCCACGCCACACAGTATGAGTATCACTTTATCTAACGTCGTTTTTAACGTGTTAAGAGCAGAAACCATTGAAACTCCTATTTACAATGATTCAAAGTTGCAGCCCCACCGCGATGGTGGGGCTTGTTACTTTAAGGGGAAATCAGAGCTTTTGGATGGCTTCAATGTAGGTGCCTAAGACAGGATCTTGCTTGGCACTGTCTAACATCGGTGCGACTTTTTCGCGGAACTTGTCTTTGTCGACCTCAACAAATTTTACGTCCAATGTTTCGGCCAACTTCTTGTTCTTACTGTCGATATCAGCCCAGATCTTAATTTCTTCTTCCATCGATTCGGCGGCAGCTTCGCGGACTATGGCTTTCTGAGCGTCATTGAGGCTACTCCATGTCACTTCTGAAATCATGATGAGATCAGGCGTCATCATATGTTGATCCATGGAATAGTATTTCGCGACTTCAGAGTGTTTCATTTCGACTAAGCTGGAAATGTTGTTCTCTGCGGCATCAATTACGCCTTGCTGAAGCGCGGTATACACTTCCGTAAACGGAACGGGCGTCGCGCGTGCACCGAGCAGTCTCACCATTTCCATCATGGTTGGAGATTCTGGAACACGGACTTTGAGGCCAGCAAGATCGTCGGGGGTTTGAATGGGTTTCGAGCTGTAGAAACTGCGTGAACCAGAATCATACAGTGTGAGCCCGATGAACCCTTTTCCTTCGCTAGACTGGAGAAGTTGCTGTGCTGTCTCACTGCGCATAAAGGTATGCATATGGTCTGCATCACGGAACAAGAATGGGATAGAGATCGCTTTGTAAGTGGGTTCAAACGATTCAGCCAACGATCCGTTGATTTTCGCCATATCGATGGCGCCTGTCACGACTTGCTCTGCTTGATCTCGCTCTGACCCAAGCATGCCATTAGGAAAGATTTTCACGTCCATTTCGCCATTGGATTTTTCTTTCACTTTCGCCGCAAAGATTTCCATCCCTGCATGGGCAGCGCTCTCTAGGTTCATCGCGTGACCTAATGTTAGCGTTCGAGCTTGCGCACCGAAAGCCAAGATCATCGAGGCGGCAGCCACCGTCAGAATCGTCTGTTTCATGTTGTCATCCTTTTTATTTTGGTCGGTAGAGTGAAGCGTCTTTCAAACTTCCTCATCAGTATTTTCTTGAATTATTTGTAATACAATGACACAAAAGTTTATATGTGCGGCAAGCCAGCATAATTGAGTGGAATTTAAACTGAATTGTGATTTTACTCATATTAATTGTTGCTAAAATCACCATTTTTGGACTTTTTTTTTACTTTAATGCGTAATTTAGGCTGATTTGGTGGTATTTTGATCTGCGTGGCAAAATGCAACTTTATACTGTGAGTTACATTGGTTTTTTAGTTTTTGGTTATTTTTGAATAAAAATTGATCGATAGCATGTAGGACAATAACACAAAAAGGAGTGTCAAAATGAAACAAATGTTAGTGGCAACATCGCTACTTCTGTCCTTACCGACGTTTGCTGATGTGGCCAATAATGGTGTGAACTATCCCGTCCCTGCAGACAAGTTCGACATGCGCCACTGGAAGATCACCATTCCTTCAGACATTAACCAAGATGGCCGAGTCGATGAGATTGAAGGTGTCGCGATGATGAGTTATTCACACTCTGACTTTTTCTATCTCGATAGCCAAGGGCATTTGGTGTTTGAAGTGCACAATAAAGCCATCACCACCAAAAACTCTAAAAATGCTCGTTCAGAGTTGCGCCAAATGGCAAGAGGTGCGAACTTTGCCATCGGAACGCATGATCCTTTAAACAACTGGGCACTATCGAGCCATCCAGACGCCGAATCGTTCAGTGCTATTGGTGGTAAACTCGAAGCTACGCTCAAGGTTAATCATGTCTCTCTTCATGCTAAGTATCCAAATAAGTATCCCGCCTATTCTGTGGTAGTCGGGCAGATTCACGCTGAAAAAGACAACGATCAAATCAAAGCCAAGACAGGTTTTGGTCACGGAAACGAACCGATCAAAATTTTCTACAAGAAGTTTCCAAATCATAAAATGGGTTCAGTATTCTGGAACTATGAACGAAATTTAGCCAAAGACGATCCCAATAGAGAAGACATCGCCTATCCAGTCTGGGGTAACACTTGGGAAAATGATGCCGAGCCTGGTGAAGCAGGCATCGCCTTGGGTGAGTCATTCAGTTATCAAATTGAAGTTAACGGAACGACCATGTCTCTAACGTTTGAAACGGACCGTCATGACACCGTGACTTATGAGATTGATTTGAGTAAGGGGATTGATGACAAGGACTCACCTACCGGCTACGCAAAAGACGCGTTCTACTTTAAAGCAGGCGCCTATGGTCAATGTAGCGTTCAGGATAGTCACCCAATATGGGGCCCGGGTTGCGAGGGCACGGGTGATTTTGCCGTGGACAAACTCAACGGTGATTACAACAGCGTGACCTTCACAGAGTTAAAACTGAATGGCCAATAGTCTTAATAGACAGCGTTTCGATAGGTAAAGAGTTCGCCGTGCTCAGTCACGAGTGCCACTCATTCGCGTCTCAGACGGCGACTCTCCAAACAATTGACGGTAGCTACGGCCAAATTCTCCCATATGATAAAAGCCAAAGCGAAAAGCGATGTCTGAAATCGAACCATCCTCGAATGGCGCCTGTAGGGCACGCCTTGCTTGATTGAGCCTGACGCGCTTGATGTACTGTTTGGGTGACACCTGGCAATAGTGCTCGAAGGCGTATTGTAACGTTCTTCGGCTGACATGTGTCGCTTGGCAGAGATCACTGACGGTGATGGGGCGATGAGAGGGCGCTTGAGTGACGTAGTCGATGGCGCTCTGGATAAGACGTTGTTGCTGAGGGGCCGCCACCCGAGGGGGTGGCGCAGAGCTGCGAGATAGTAATTCGCTAATGAAATCACACAATAATCGCTGATGAGTGTGCGCTGACCATACATGCCTTTCTGGATTGAGCAGGACACTGAGGTAACGTCTGAGGAGATTGGCGGATGACTCGTCTGTGATTCCAAGTAATGCGGGGTTGAGACCGGAACCTTGATGGTCGGTTTCACACAGTACATGATCAAGCACTGACTGGTCAGCGACGATACCGTAGATGGCATAATCTCGCGGTGTGACGAGTTCAAACTCGCTGTTGCTATCACGCACGAGAATATCAGAAGCATTCATTGGCCGCTGGTTGACAGTAATCGCACTAGCCTCAACGCTGAGACCTAGCCATATCCCTTCTTCAATCGAGCATTGCTGACGAAGTGAACGATTGCTGTCTTCACGAAACACATGCAGATGACGAAACCGTCGCTCTTGTATCATCCCACTAAAATTCCCCTCGCTGAGTTGATCATACTCTTGATGCCAGTTAATCAATTGGCCTGCTTGCTGATTTGCATCATTACAGTGACGAGTGCACAAGTTTGGTTCACTGGTTGGGGTATCGAGATCCATCCTGTAATACTCCTAATCTCCACTTTGCGCCATTGTGGGGCGCCCATCATTAACTCATTGAATAAAAAGGGGTTAAAGATTGCCAATTCTTGATAGTTGATTGGAACAGTTTTCGCTTCATTCCTCTTAAACACACGCTTAAAGAGTTCATTCTCTTACTGGGAATGATGAAGAGAGCAAGAACTGCACCAATAGCCAAAAAGAGGTAATGGATGGCGATTTATCGACGGCAGCAAGGAACGACAGTATATACCTTTGCTTCACTGACGGAACTGATGGCCAAAGCGACACCTGAGCGATCAGGCGATCGTTTGGCTGGCGTGGCAGCAGAATCCGCCACCGAGCGCGCAATTGCGCAAATGACGCTGGCGGACTTGCCACTGAGCACATTTCTCGATGATCTTCTTATTCCTTATGAGGACGACGAAATCACGCGTTTGATCATCGATACACACGACCGTGAGGCGTTCAAGTTGCTCGCTCACCTGACGGTGGGTGGCTTGAGAGACTGGTTGTTGAGTGATGAAGCCGATAGCCACACTTTGACCGCCATTCGGCCTGGCCTAACCCCTGAAATGGTCGCGGCAGTGAGCAAAATCATGCGCAATCAAGATTTGATTCTCGTCGCGAAGAAGTGTGAGGTGGTGACGGCGTTTCGCAACACGATCGGCTTACCCCAACGTCTATCCACACGCCTTCAGCCCAACCATCCCACAGATTCACTCAACGGGATCGCCGCGACCATTTTCGATGGCTTGATGTATGGCAATGGCGATGCGGTGATCGGTATCAATCCGGCGACAGACAACGTGCCGCAAGCGGTTAAATTGATGACCCTCATGGATGATGTTATTCAACATTACGCGATTCCTACTCAATCCTGTGTTCTGACCCATGTGACCAACACCATCGAAGCGATTGAGATGGGCGCGCCGGTTGATTTGGTTTTTCAATCTATCGGCGGCACGCAGGGTACCAATGACACGTTTGGTATTAACCTCAATATTCTTAAAGAGGCTCAAGATGCCGCACTCTCGCTAAAGCGAGGCACAGTGGGCAACAATGTCATGTATTTTGAGACAGGCCAGGGCACGGCGCTGTCGGCCAATGCCTTTCATGGTGTCGATCAGCAGACTTGCGAGACGCGCGCCTACGCTGTGGCCCGTCATTTTGATCCGCTGCTGGTGAATACCGTGGTGGGTTTTATCGGTCCTGAGTACCTGTTCGATGGGAAGCAAATCATTCGCGCCGGATTAGAAGATCACTTTTGCGGCAAGCTGCTCGGGCTGCCGATGGGTTGCGACATCTGTTACACCAACCATGCTTACGCGGATCAAAACGACATGGATAACTTGCTGACGCTACTTGGTGTGGCTGAGTGCTCCTTCATCATGGGGATCCCTGGCTCTGATGACATCATGCTTAACTATCAAACGACTTCTTTTCACGATGCGCTTTATGCGCGAAAAGTGCTCGGACTAAAGCCCGCACCAGAGTTTGAACGTTGGTTAATGGAGATGCAGATCTTTGAAGATGTCAGCGGTGTGCGCCTCAGTAATCAAGTCGCGAAATCGTTTTCCAACGCAATGAATCGAATCCAGGGAGCGTAGTTGATGGGTAAAGTGATCAGATTTGAGTCTCATCCTGCTCGAGAAAGTGTGGTCGAGAATCCGTGGCAGAAACTGAAAGATTTCACCTCCGCACGCATTGCACTCGGCCGCTGCGGGAGTAGTGTGCCGACCAACGAATGGCTGTCGTTTAGTTTTGACCATGCCAAGGCGATGGATGCGGTGCATTGCGCGCTCGACATTAACAAACTGGCGCAGGACATTACTCAATCAAGCGTAATGACTTCCCAGATAGGACGCGAGCCCATTGTGGCGAAATCAAAAGCCAACGACCGCTTCGAATATTTGCAAAGGCCCGACTTTGGCCGTGAACTGAGCAAAGAGAGCATGGAGGTGATCGCGCAGCATCGACATGACCAACACGCTTATGACTTGGCCTTCGTTGTGGCCGATGGCCTTTCATCGGTAGCGATTCAGCGACATGCAGTGCCATTGCTGGAGGCTCTGCTTGTGAGACTCACCAGCCAACACAACGCGCCTTGGCGCATCGCCCCCATCACGATTGTTGAGCAGGGAAGAGTGGCAGTCGGTGACGATGTAGCCCAGTGCCTCAATGCCAATATGGTTGTCGTTCTGATTGGTGAGCGCCCAGGGCTAACTTCGCCGGACAGCATGGGGATGTACCTCACCTGGGGCGCCAAGCGAGGCAGCAAAGACTCTGAGCGAAACTGCATCTCAAACATTCGGCCACAAGGTTTGAACTATTCCGACGCTGCTTTTCGCGCCAGTTATCTTCTTGAAGAAGCGCGTTCGCTCAAGCTGACAGGCGTTAATCTCAAAGACCGATCCAGTATGGATGAGCAGCAAGATGGCCTGACGCTCGGCGAGCAACACCAATCAAACTTTCTAATTTCAAAACAGTAAAGGGAATCACTATGTCTAAACATCAAGAATACCTTGCCAAACGGCAACTGAAACGAGGCACTGCCGGTTGGGTGCTATTAGCAGGACTAGGGGTCTCGTATGTGATCTCGGGAGATTTCGCAGGGTGGAACTTTGGTATTGCCCAAGCGGGTTGGGGCGGATTTCTGATTGCCGCCGTCGCGATGGCAGTCATGTATTTAACCTTGGTTCTCTCTTTAGCGGAAATGTCTGCCGCGATTCCAGCCGCAGGCGGTGGCTACAGTTTTGCACGACAAGCCATGGGCCCAACAGGTGGGTTTATCACCGGGCTTGCCGTCTTGATTGAGTACGCGTTGGCGCCAGCGGCCATTGTCATTTTCATTGGGTCTGCCGTCAATGAACTGATCGGGATTGATGGGCCTTGGGTCTATGCACTCTTTTATGCGGCGTTTATCGCTGTGCACCTAGCAGGTGTTGGCGAAGCACTTAAAGTGATGATGGTGATCAGCGGTCTTGCGGTGTTCGCCATCCTATTGACAGCTGCGGTGCTTATTGGCCATTTTGACGCCAGCAATCTATTCGATATTGCCCCAGCAAGCGCGCAAGCCACAGAGGCACTGCCTTATGGTTGGTATGGTGTTTGGGCCGCGTTGCCGTTTGCGATGTGGTTGTTTCTGGCAGTAGAAGGAGTGCCACTGGCTGCCGAAGAAGCTAAAGATCCCGCGAAAGATGTACCAAAAGGCATCATAGGTGCGATGTTATTTCTGCTGTTTACTGCGGCGTTAGTTGTGCTTTTGCTGGCGGGCGCAGTAGGCTCAAACGTGATTGGTAGCAGTGCAGTTCCGCTGGTAGATGCACTTAAACTGACAGGTAATCCGACGATAGCCACTATTGTCAACGTCTTAGGGCTTGCCGGTTTGGTCGCGTCTTTCTTTTCGATCATTTATGGCTACAGTCGTCTGGTGTTTGCTTTGTCCAGAGCCGGTTACTTACCGAAGAGCTTGTCACTGACGAGTAAAAATAAAGTCCCTTCTCGTGCGTTAATCTTCCCTGGCATTTTTGGCTTTGTGGTGTCATTAACCGGAGAGGGCGATTTGATCCTCGCCATGGCGGTAGTGGGTGCGACCGTGTCCTATGCGCTGATGGCACTGAGTCATATTCTGCTTAGAGTCAAACAGCCCGAATTGCCAAGACCATACAAAACACCGGGCGGTGTGGTCACATCGGCGATCTGTTTGGTGTTATCGTTGATTGCCATGACAGGGGTGTACGCGTTTGATCCTTCTGCCTTTATGATGACACTCGGCTTGTTCGTGATTGGTGGTGCCTACTATGGCCTCTATAGTCGCAATAACTTAGTGGCGGGTACCGCAGAAGAAGAGTTCGCCATGCTCTCGATTGCTGAACAAGAGCTTGAATCGACCGCCTCTTGAGTAAACAGTTTAGATACTATGAAAGCCAAGCGGATTTAGCTTGGCTTTTTTACGTCTGGCGATGTGAGCGATTGCGTCGGCTACAGCGACGAGGGGGAGCCTTCTATATTTCATGGACACCGAAATTGAGTCCTACAACTTTCAGTTTGGACACCGTTTTGGTCACCAAACAATTTTTACTTAGCCACCATTTTGGACACCAGATGGACACCGAGCATTTTTGAGTATTAAGTTGATTGTTGTAGGTGAATAAAAAATGAATGTGTATGCACTTAGTAATTACGGGAGTAGGGTAAGAATTTAGGATTTAATCAAAACAAAGTTATATATTTCAATGGTTTGGTGAATATATATAATCTGTTTAAGCGCTAATGTCACAAAATTTGGACACCAAATGGTCACCGTTGCCTGTAAATTGTACAGTATCTATATCGCTGTTAAATTGTACAGGATAAAACCCAATGAAGGAATTGAAGAGCTTTGAGTCGGCACTTTTTGACAACGTAGAATTCAAGAAAATCGCGCTGAAGGACCTGTTTGCTGACGACATTCTAGAGCGACTTTACGGCGAAGCGAATCCTATGACACTGCTAAGAACTCAGCCTAAGGTAAACTTCAATGGTGAGTATTTATTCAATTTTTCGACACTTCAGTCGCCGATAATAGCGTATCCTTTTCGGCGCCATTTTCGATTCTTGGTTGGCAGTTTTACTGTTGATAATTTGCGTACAGCGGTCGCTCAAAAGCTAATTTCTCCTGATTGTCACCTGCCCGTTGTGGTCCTAAAGAAGAAGCCTACCACTTTTTCTAGATCGGTATAAGGCGTAGGCGTAGCATCTATCAAATAGTGGTATCCCGTTGGCTTTTCGTCTTTCTTCGGCCGACCACGACCTGAATAGATTGGCTCTTTAACGATGGTTGATTGTGCAATTCCAAGCAAATGACACTGGCTGGCGAAGTCGCCCATTGCTTGCTCGGCATCCACTGCGCAGGCAAACTTCTTTTTCATTAGTTGCCCCAGCGCTTTCTGCTCTTTGGTGATCTTTTTGTCTAAGTTCTTATAGAACGTTACCTCTTCTCGCTTGGTTGCTTGTTCACTATGAATCAACAGCCACTTCTGAGATACCGAGCCATAATCAGCGTCAACCCAGCAACCCGAGTAGCCATTACCGATACGGCTCAAGTGCTCTGGCTCAAGGTTCATTAAGGCTTCTTTGGCTGACTTAATGGTCATTGGAACACGCGTAATAAACTTCTGTTGTTGCTCATCCAGTGAACGAATGCTTTCTTCGGTGTATAGAGCGGCATCGGCGATGAAGTAGCGACTGTTTTGAGCTGCCTTCAGGCAATGAATATGCCGTTTAGTGACCTCTGAGAATGCCTTAGCATCATTGGTGTTGCCACTAAGCGCTTGCATGTAAACAGGTAGGCCTGCTTGGTTTTCACAAATCAGCTCAAGGACCACTTGATTTAGCTCTGGACGGTGGTCTCGGCTGTAACCTTTTACCAGTTTGATGGCATTAAGATCTTCGTCTTGGGCGTATTCACCATCGACATGGAAGCTAGTGATATCAAGGTGGACAGAGTCTGTTTTAAGTCCTAGCTTATCAACGACATGCTCTGCAATCGCTTGATAAAGCGCGGAGACATCTACTTCATATAAAGCATCTAAAGTACGTCCGAGTACATCGTCAGTTAAATGGTGCGCTGCAATGTCTTTAGCGAGCAACTTGGCAACAGGCTTTGTCTCGAAGAAGTCAGAGAACATATGCAACGTTCTACTGTGAAAGCCAAGGCCATTGAGAATCATCGCTAAGACCGCATCGCCATGTGAAACGTTGTGATCCGAGTACTTGGGAATGATGCGATCAATAATGCCTGGTAAACCGATTTCATGACAGAAAGCAGCAATTAGCCCTAAGTGATCTAGGCGCTTAATGACAGGTTGAGCAGCAGACATAATAAAGTGACCATTAAATAGCAGTAATAGATCAAAACTGGGGATCGCGGTCAAGAGGTCTACGGCACTAACATCTGTAAACGATCACTGGATCACATTGTTTTAATTCTGAAATTGGCTGCGGAATGACGGTTAGATGACTCCTATCTGCCTTTTATGGTTTAGAGTAAGAGTTTATACACATGCTATTAATATGATTTTCCCCTATGGTTCATATTAATACTTTGTTCGAATATGATAGCTGCCTCGAAAACTAGCTTACTCCTGAATCAAAGATGAACCTGACTCATAAAGACTACTTCAAGATTGCCTTCCCTTTCATTGTATCAACCGTTACGCAACCCTTGTTGGGAGCGATAGACACAGCGGTTATAGGTCAATTAGGCGTCTCAGAGCTTCTCGGTGGAGTAGCGGTTGGCACGGTGATTATGAATACCTTGTATTGGTTGTTTGGTTTCTTCCGCGTAAGCACAACAGGGCAAAGTGCGATGGCTCTGGGTAAGAATTGTCATACAGATCAAGCGAGTAGCTTATTTCGTCCGTTTGTTCTTGCCTTGTGTGTGGGGCTGTTCTTTATTGCTTTACAGTCGCTGATTTGGCGAGGCGCAGAGTGGATCATCGAGCCAGATGCCATCGTGGGAAAAAATGCCAGGACCTACTTTGACATTATGATTTTTGGTGCGCCATTTGTACTACTCAACTACACCATCATTGGCTGGTTAATGGGGCAAGCCAAAGCCAAAGTCACTCTGTTCACTCAGGTGTTTGGTAATGTGCTCAATATAGTGCTTGATGTCCTGTTTGTTGTCTATTTCGATATGGGCATTGCTGGTGTAGCAATAGCCACTCTGATCGCGCAAATTACCACGTTCGTAATTGGTGCCGCTTTGGTTGTTAAAACCTGTCAATTTTCACTATTTGATCATATTCGCATGACAAAAATGTCTAGCAAAGACCTCAAAATGATTGTCTCCTCGAATATGGATTTGTTGCTTCGCACCGTTTGTATTCTGGTGTTCTTTAACATGATGGCGCGCGTTGGCTCTCAACTTGGTTCTGATGTGTTAGCAACTAACGCGATCTTGATGCAAGTGACCTTTATTGTCAGCTACATGTTCGATGGTGTTGCGAACGCATCGAGTGTTTTTGCAGGAAAAGCGGTAGGGCAAAAGAATCCATCTCTGCTCGACAGTGTTATCAAGTTAAACACTCAGTGGACAACGGTGTTTGTTATTGTACTAACACTTATCATATTGCTGTTTAAACAGCAGATTGTGATGTTGTTTACTACGCTACCTGAATTGATTGAGCTTTATCAGGAAATGAGTCCTTGGTTGTTGGTTTTCCCATTGGTGGCGGGGTACGGTCTTACTTTCTACGGGGTCTTTACCGGAACGGGAACGACACGACCAGTACGTAACTCAAGCATTCTTACACTGGTCGTGTTCTTGGTCGTTCAGTTTATCTCTGTGCAATATTGGGGTAATCATGGACTATGGCTAGCTTTTACACTTTTCTATGTTGGGCGTTTTGTTTTATTAGTGCCATATATTGACCAAGTTAAGCAAAAATGCTTATGAGGTGAGGTTCTCTTGGCTAGATTCTCGTGGTAACATTGATATGTTATATTATTACATTATTGTGTTGTTACCTAGATGCCTCAACCTATACTTTCTGTCAATAAACTTTGCCTTGCTGATTCTAAGCGCATATTTTTCAGTGATATCTCTTTCGACCTGTGTGAAGGCGAAGTTATTGCCATTATGGGGCCGTCAGGTATTGGTAAGTCCATGCTGTCGAAAGCGGTCGCAGGGTTTTTGCCATCCGACATTTGTGTTGAAGGTAGCGTCGAACTAAACGAAGTGGAAGTCAGCGGACTAGCTATGCTGCAACGCGCGGTATTTCAACGTCCAGCCGTTATTTTTCAAGACGCTTTAAAAGCGTTGAATCCTTTGGCATCAGTAGAGCAACAGTTATGTTTAGCTCTTACTGGTAACAAAACACGGTTAAACTCAGCAAATAGAGAGACAGTCTTAACTCTGCTCACCCAATTAGGGTTTGTTGAGCCAGTTTCGATACTTAGTTTATATCCAAGCCAACTCTCTGGTGGTCAGCGGCAGAGAATTTGTATCGCAATTGCTTTACTCGGCAGTTCGAATCTCATTATCGCTGATGAACCAACCAGCGCCCTTGATCCAATAACTGAAGCTGAAATCCTCGAGTTGTTTCATACTAGCGTCAAACGGCGTGACATCAGCGGACTGCTGATAACTCATGATCTCTATTCCGCTTTGGCATGCGATAAAATACTGGTGATTGCTGATAACAGAGTGGTCGCTTACGGCGAACCGCGGCATGCCATTTCTCAAAGTCACCATCCTTTCTGCCAACAATTAGCAAAGTTACTCCCTTAACACTGTATTTGGAGCCTATTTTGAATAAGCAAGATCTGTCTATATCTGCTCAAGTCCGCTTTGAACAAGTGACTGTACAGTATTACTCCAAACCACGTTGGTTGGGCGGTAAACCATTTAAAGCGCTAGACCAATTAGACTTACTAATAGAAACCAACGATATTGCCATCGTTGGTCCGTCTGGTGCCGGTAAATCCACTTTGATTGAGTTGCTATTTGGTCTTAGACAACCTAGTTCGGGTGAGGTATATGTTTGTGGCTATCCGCTTTCTAAAAGTTCGGGTAAACAGCATCATGAATTGTGTAAACACATTCAACTGATCCCGCAAGAGCCGCAATCGAGCTTAAATCCTTATTACACGGTTCGTCAGATCCTCACTGAATCACTGAATAATATCAGTGGTCGGCAAGCGCAATACGAACAAGTAGAAAAAGTTCTTCAAGATGTCGGCTTAGATCTATCGCTTTTGGATCGTAATTCTCAGCAATTGTCTGTCGGTCAAGCACAGCGTGTTGCGATAGCGAGAGCGCTGATTGTCGAGCCATGTATTCTCGTCGCTGATGAGCCGACGAGCAGCCTTGATCCGGTTAGTCGTCAGCAGATTATTAATTTGTTTGCTGAGATACAAAAAGCCCGCCACATGCGACTTATTCTGGTCACTCATGATCTCGATGCAGCGCAGACGTTGTGTAATGACATTCTTGTTTTAGATAAGGGGCGTGTTGTTGAACATCGCGAATCGCAAAGTTTAGTAAGTAATCCAACACATTTTATAACGAAAGCGCTGCTAAGTGCTCAACACCGCAGCAATAAATTTACTATCGGAGAAGTATCCTATGCATCTTAATACTCCTAAATTAGCATTAACGCTGGTTTTAGGCTCTTTATTGACAGGTTGTTTTGATTCTGGCGAAACTCAACCAAAAGTAGAAAACGAAAAAGCAGAACAAGCGTCTGAAATTAGAATTGCGATGCTACAACCGCCAAGAACCGGACTGTCACCGCTATCAGATGATGCGTTTAAACTATCTCGTTGGAGCACAGCAGAAACACTAGTGAATCTTAGCGATAAATCTGTTGCAGAACCAATGCTAGCAACTGAGTGGAATCAGGTTGAAGACAACGTATGGCAATTCAAGATTCGCCAAGGCGTTAAGTTCCATGATGGTTCTGCTTTAGATGCCAAAGCTGTGGTTAACTCATTACAAAAAGCGTTAGATGCGGCACCTAAGCCACGTATCTTAGATGGTATCGAATGGCAAGTTAGCGAACTGGATGACTTCACGGTTGAAATCAAAACCACCTTTAATGACCCACTGTTACCAAGTCGTTTATCTAGTCCACAGCTAGCAATTTTGTCGGGCTCGGCATACAAGGAAAACGGTCGTGTTGTACCAACAAATACAGGTACAGGTCCGTTTGTGCTGACTGAAATCAATGGTACAAGCAGCGCTAAGCTAGAACGTTTTGATGGCTATTGGGGCGAAAAGGCTAAAATTGAACGCATCTTTGCTCAATATGTTCCAGATGGTTTTGCTCGAGCGGCAGCACTCCGTACCGGCGAAGCTGATGTGGTAGAAGCTGTACCTGTATCGCAAATTGCGACCATGGATCAATCCCAACTGCACGAAGTGGCGATGCCTCGTACCAATACGCTTTACTTAAACAACAAGTCGGACGTATTTAGCCAGATTGAACTACGTAAAGCAGCAACGCAAGCGGTTGACCGTGAGCAAATTGTTAAAACGGTTTATGAAAATCATGCCGATTTAGCGAAAGGCTTACTAGGTCCTGCGCTGGCCTGGGCAGAATCAGTACGACAAGACTATCCTCGTGCTGAAATGGTTGGTGAATATAAAGCGAATGGTGAAAAGATTACTATCGGTACATTTACTGATCGTGCTGAGCTGCCAGAAGTAGCGGTACTGCTTAAACAGCAATTAGAAGCGGCTGGTTTCGTGGTTGATTTAGATATCCGTGAGTATGCTCAGATTGAAAACGATGCGTTGGCGGGCAAGTTTGATGCATTCTTACTATCACGTGCAACTGTTTTGGATTCTGGTGACCCAGTTGCCTACATGCAAAGTGATTATGGCTGTAACGGCTCATTCAACTTAGGTCTTTTCTGCTCTGAAGAAGTTGATGCTGCGTTAAAACATGCTGATCGCCAGCCTTTGGGTGAATTACGTCAGAAAGCGATCATTGATGTAGAGAATAAAATTCTTGAGCAATTTGCTGCGATTCCACTTCTACACGAACGTGTTATTCAAGGCGAGAGTGCGACAGTGAAGGGGGTTCAGCGCGATCCGCGTGAGCGTCGTCTCGTTGATCAGTTTACTCAGGTAGACTAGTCAGATGGTGTTTCCTGTTTACATACGTTCAATTATGAACGCATGTATGCCTTGGCTATCTCGCATCCTTGCCCTTAGTGCAGTGGTCATATTAGTCGGATTGATGCCGGATATCGCTGGTATCGATCCTGCTCAGGCTATTTTGCGTGCGCGTGCTGGTGCAAATCAGTTATTGACTGCGGAAGCACTGCAATCCATTCGTGATGACCTGCAACTGGACCGCGGTGTTTATGAACGCTTGTGGGACTGGCTCAGATTAGCATTACAGGGAGATTTTGGCGTCTCCTGGGTGGATAGCTCGCCCGTTATGCAAAGTATTCAGCATACCGCGAAGACCTCATTATTGCTTATGATGAATGCGCTCGGTATAACCTTATTACTATGCAGCATTAGTGTGTTTTATACCGTCAATCGCTGGCAAAAGAAACGTCTTGATAATAACCACAATAGTTTGAGTTCGGTTTTGGTTTCTTTGCCTGAATACGTTGTCGCCGCACTGCTGATCTTGGTGTTTTCTATCTGGTTAGGCTGGTTTCCACCCTTTGGCTGGAACGGGGTGCACAACCTCTGGTTGCCGAGTTTAGCTCTGGCTCTGCCTGCAAGTGGGCTATTCAGTCGTTTACTCAGTGACAGCTTGAAACGAGTATTGAATGAGTCTTGGGTTATCACCTGGTTGTCTGCCAATGTTAGCAAATTGCAAATTTTGCGTTTTGCTCTGTGGCGAGCGCTGAGTAATCTCATTCCGCAAATCGCCATGATTGTGATTGGTTTGACAGGCGGTGCTGTTGCCGTTGAACAAGTCTTCTCGATCCCAGGTATTGGCCGTTTGATCTTAGGCGCTGCGAAATCCCAAGACTTGCCAGTGTTACAGGCCGGGTTATTGGTGCTTCTGGTCTTTTCTATTCTGGTCAGCAGTGTGAGTATTTTGACCCAACGCTGGTTGCTTGGTCATAGTGTTTCCAGCGGCAAACTAATCAGTAGCCACAGTACGTTCCGTTTTACGCAGAATAAAATCAAACGCGCGGTGAGCGGTACGATTATTGTTTTATTGGCGGGCTGTGTTGGCTGGGCTTTACTACGTGACCCATATCTGATTCAGTTTAGCCGTTTGGCACCACCTAGTTATGCAGCTCCATTTGGTTCGGATGCCGTTGGTCGCGATTTGTTAGCGAGAGTCGGTGGAGGGATGCTATCGACTCTGAAAATGGGTCTATTGGCGACATTTTTCTGCTTTGTAATTGGATTGCTGCTAGGGTTTGTTACACGTTTCAGCCAAGGGCTGATTGAGATAACAAAAGGCATCCCGTACATTGTCGCTGGCTTGCTCGTAGCTGGGTTGACAGGCATGAATCCAGACAGTGCGCTAATTGCCATTGTATTAGTTTCGTGGGCACCGTTAGCGGCGCACTGTTCAAGTTTGCTGATGGAAGCCAAAGCACAGCCATACACACATTTAGCGCCAACTTGGGGTACTACGCAGTGGCGCGTGCTGCGCTATTACTTACTACCTTATGTACTTCCGCCGTTAATAAGGCACGCATTACTTCGACTGCCGGTGATTACGTTAAGTTTAACCTCACTGAGTTTTATCGGCCTTGGTGTTAAGCCTCCAGAACCCGAGTGGGGCTTGTTAATTGCAGAAAACCTACCTTATATCGAGCGCGCACCCCAAGGTGTATTGCTGCCTATTCTCGGTTTGGTATTTGTTTCAATCGCGGTGAACTTAATCTTTGATGACTAACGGTTAGAAAAAGTGCTTTTGAGGCTGGATATTATCTCTAACAGTATGATATTTAGCCTTGTTCTTATCTATCAATTCTATTTCCAGAACTAATATTTTATTGTCTGGTAATACGTATTGGGGGCAGGCCTATCGGAGTTTGATAATTTGGTAGAAGTTAGTCAACGAGATATGATCATTAACTAAAATTTGATTTGGCAAATTTTTGCTATACCAGAAATTATTTGTTAAGACAGAGTGCTCAATGGGTCGTAACTCGGAATTGTCCAAAAGTGAGTTTCAAACATTGTTGTCGCTTTCGTTGGATAGCGACGTTGATTGAGCCTAAGTTTCGCTCTTTATTGTCAATATTGGATTCTGGTAGTCACAATAGTAACGTTACTTCGGAAATTAAAAAAGTCTCAAACTTTAATGTCCTCCAACAACAACCAATGCAAATGTAGACCGAGAAAACCTAACTAGTGTGCGGTTTTTTGCTTTTTACTCTATGCGGATTGATGAATATACATTCACCATCTGATCGCTATCTAAACAATACTTACCAGCCTAATATAGTTTCGCGGTTTGTCGAAAGAGCGATAAATGAGAACAACCTAAGAACCAAAATGACTCTTTGCAACTGTAATGAATGAGGTGACTTCTATATTTCAAGGACACCGAAATTGAGTCCTACAACTTTCAGTTTGGACACCGTTTTGGTCACCAAACAATTTTCATTTAGCCACCATTTTGGACACCAGATGGACACCGAGCATTTTTGTGTATTTAGTTGGTTTTTGTGGGTGAATAAATTCCGAGTTTTTATGCACTTAGCAATTGCTGGAGTAGGGTAAGAGTTTAGGATTAAATCAACACCAAGTTATAGTGATTAAATACAACAAAGCCCGCGTAATGCGGGCTTTGTGCTTGTTCTATAAGAACTAATATGGTGGATCCGGGCGAACTCGAATCGCCGACCCCCGCCATGTCAAGGCGGTACTCTAACCAACTGAGCTACGGATCCAAAATTTAATTTATTGCATGTTTATGCAAAAGGAATGGTGCGTCCGAGTGAACTCGAATCACCGACCCCCACCATGTCAAGGTGGTGCTCTAACCAACTGAGCTACGGACGCATTCCCTTGGAACGCCGAGAATATTAACCAGTCTTAATTCCCTGTGCAAGCCTAATTTCAATGATTTGAGTGCGTTTGCTTTATATCTAATCGAATTGGCGCCGTTTTAGACGCCGTTGGCGGTAAAGTGTGCATTGGGTCACGTGTTAGCGGCCTCGGCCGTTAAACATTACGCTGACGGTTTTCGTCGTGATCGCCATATCCATCAGTAACCAAGACTTCACTGACGACAAAGAGAGTGCGTAGCTGTGGTCGAATCCGACTTTACGGCGTACATCGTCGATGCAGGAGTCGTAGCCTTGGTTCACTTGCGCAAGGCCTGTGATGCCGGGCATAACGCCATAGGTGCGGTGGGCAAAGTAGGGAATAGCGGTCTCCAATTTTTGATAAAAGACTGGGCGTTCTGGGCGCGGGCCAATCAGTGACATTTCCCCTTTGATGACATTAAGCAGCTGGGGGATCTCATCAAGGCGGGTTTTTCTAAGGAAACGGCCGACAGGAGTGATGCGTGGATCGTTGTCGGTGGCCCAGACCGCGCCACTCACTTTTTCCGCGTCTTGATACATGGTACGAAATTTAATGATTTCGAACAGCGCCATTCGATCGGGGCTGGATTGACCTACTCGCAACTGCTTGTAGAGCACCGCCAAAGTACGAATTTGGGTTGCCATACCGACGCTCCTGTTTAGTTAGAGTCTTATTGCTCGGGTAGTGCGACATTAATGCAGCTTTGAATTCACAGGAATCGCCTGGCTAATGCGCAGCAGATTCATGATTTCCAGTGGCTGCCCGCTGACATTTTCAATACGCATTTGGCGATTCCGCTCGACTAAACGCTTGTACAAATACACCAGTGCACCGATGCCTGAAGAGTCGAGAAACTGCACGTCTTTAAAGTCCACTTCGATCTCCGTTTTGTTTTGATCGTCGATAATGGAGTCAATATAAGGCTGCGCACTGCGACTGCCTTCTGCGTCCATGTTGCCGTGAATAATCAGTGAAATTGTATTGACGTTGAGTTCTAGAGTTTGCATTTCCATGGTCATTCCCTCGATAAGTGTGTTGGGTTTTGTTTGGCTTATCGGTAGTAGAGCATGGAGCGTGCCAATTTTATTTCTTATATATTTTAATGAGTTAAGCTGATCTTCTGTCATTTCTCATTTTGAGAAATTCGCTTTTGTCATTTTGACAAGCAATTCAACTGCAATTGATAACGTTCTAAGTTTAGGTCAACATGAAGTGGCTCGAACGAATTTTGTTCACAGTTGCATAAGCTTGTAGGCTGAACAATGATGTGCGTAACGCTTTTACATGGATGAATGTTATGGATTTACGTTACACATTAACGGCTTTCGCCATCGTCACGGCACTGACAAGCCAAGCGAGTGAACCCACAGGTGCGGATCCCTGGCTGCAAATGCCACTCGCCAACAGTTATGATGCGAATGTCGATGTTGAGGCGTATTGGAAAAGTGAGAAACTCGATGGGATTCGAGCAATATGGACGGGTAATACCTTGCTGACTCGAAGTGGCAATCCAATCCATGCGCCAGCGTGGTTTACCGAGTCACTACCGGATTATCCAGTGGAGGGCGAGTTGTGGGCAGGGCGAGGGCGCTTTCACATCGTGCAACAGACAGTGATGGATACCACACCTCAAGACGCAGCGTGGAAACAGATCGACTTTATGCTGTTTGATTTGCCGACCTCGGCAGGCAATTATCAAAAACGCTATTACAACTTAATTGCCTTAGTCGAGACTATTGACCGGCCACACATCCGTTATGTCGAACACACGCCGATAGGCGATGAAGATGAACTGCTGCGCTACCTAGATAGTATTGATAGTGATAGCGGCGAAGGGGTAATGCTAAGAAAAATTACCAGTCGTTACCAAGCCGGTCGCAGCACGGACCTGCTCAAACTGAAAAAATATCAAGACACCGAAGCGCAAGTGCTTGGTCATAAAGTAGGTAAGGGAAAATACAAAGGCATGCTCGGCGCGCTGCTGGTCAAGCTGCCGAATGGTATAGAGTTTTACATTGGTAGCGGGTTTAACGATGAACAGCGCCGCAATCCACCACCCCTTGGCAGCACCGTCACCTTTCGCTATAACGGACTGACCCAAAATGGTGTGCCCAAGTTTGCGCGTTTTATTCGCGTCCACCAAGAGTAAGAGGTCTCACTTTCCAGCCAGCTATCAGCGAGGAGAGTCACCACACCGCGCAAACAGCTGCTGCCAATACTTAACGTGTTCTAGCGTGGCTTGGCGATACACCTGGTAGGCCGTGTCAATAGGGTACGCCGGGTCAAGAGGGACGTCAGCGAGAAAAGTGAGATGCGGTTCTAGCGCGTAGTATAGTTTGTCGTAATAGCTCAGTTCGGGTTGAATTTTCTCTATATAGATAGATTGGAATACGTTACGTAGATAGCGATACCGAGTGGTGTCACGTCCGGTGCCACACACAATCGCATCATCGTACTGATGCAACTGCTTGGTGATGGTATCAAGCCACAATGTACTGTTTTGCAGGGAAAACAGGAGATTCCCCAACCACAGTTGCTTGTCCAGCACCTCTTGATGAGGTCGGATTGGATGCGCGTATTGCCACGCAGTGCGTGGCTCTATCAATTCGGAAATGCCTGCCAAGGTTTGCAACGCACTGACAAAACGCTCATCTGGAAATCCGTTACTCGGTGAGAGCCAATCTTGAACTTGAAGTTGTTGTCGCATCGCATCGCTGGTGTAGAGCAAGTTAAACCAATGGCTGCTGAGTTGCGCCTCTTTGCTGGGTAAGAGTGTCGAGAGCGTCGATACGAGCGCAGGAGAAAGAGACTCAGCGTTGATGCAGCGTTGAATACCTCTTAATAACTCTGTTTGATAATCGAAATTGGCGAACTCGTCTTGCACTTTGCCCAGTGACGAATTTTTTTCAGCGATCAGATGAAAGAGCCCACATTTTCTCAATTCATAACTGTCGAGTAAGCCAAGGGTTGTGGCAGCGATGTCGACTCGAATGTCTGATTGCGCGGGGAGCGACCAATAAACCGCATCTGGCGGATCCAGCGCGGGTTTATCTTGAACATTAGCAACACGGCTTAAATAGTCGTCAAATCGTCCACCGGTAGAATGCGCGCCAAAGTCGCAGCCTGATAAAAGCGCGAGCCATCCTACCGCCACCAACCTCATTATGAGTGTTCGGATATGACGACCGAGGGATAGGGTCATCTTCCGTTTGTTCTTTGCTGTTTCATTGACATCATAGCGAGGAGTCATGGAATACTGTCTGGTGGTTTGATTGATAAGTTGTTACGTATGAGGCCAAGTATGGTTCAAAAAGACCAGCATGTAGCTGGTCTTAAGAAGAATACAGGTGATGAGCAAACACGTCCTTATTTCGATGCAAACTCTAACTGCAACTGTTCAGGTTGGCGGTGCATCCACTTGAGGCGCAGACCCAGCATCAAGGCAGCGGAGGACAAACCGACAATGAATCCCATCCAAAAGCCGTGTGCGCCCATGGGGTCGGTAATCCAATCGGTCATCGCGAGAATGTAACCGGTGGGTAGCCCTAATACCCAGTAGGCGATAAAGGTACGGTTAAAAATCGCAGACATGTCTTTATAGCCACGCAGCGCACCGGCAGCGACCACTTGAATCGCGTCAGTCACTTGGTAAATCGCCGCGAGTAGCAGCAGTTGCAAAGCAAGATCGATCACCGCACGGTTGTGAGTGTAGAGCAGTGCGATCTGTTCACGAAAGACGACAGTGAGGACGGCTGTGGCTAGTGACAGTGTCACTGAAACAATAATCCCGACACGAGAAGCCACTGCGGCGCCATCCACACTCTCTTCACCCAGCTTATGACCCACGCGAATACTGGTCGCAGCGCCAATGCTCATGGGCAACATAAAGACCAGCGAACTAAAGTTGATCGCCACTTGGTGAGCGGCGACGACCAAGGGCCCAAGTGGGGCAACCAACAGCGCGACGACCGCGAACAGTGTGACTTCAAAAAACATCGCGGCAGCGACAGGAAAGCCTAATTTTAACAAGCGGACTTGAGCAGCCAGCTTAGGCGCACACCACTGACCAAACACATTGATATGCGCTAAGCGTTTCGAGGTCACCACGTAGAACAGCAACATGGCAAACATGATCCAATAGACGATTGCGGTGGCAACGCCACACCCAACGCCGCCTAACGCCGGGGCGCCAAATTTACCAAAGACAAATATCCAGTTGAGAGGGATATTCAGTAAAAGCCCGAGAAAGCCAATCACCATCGCGGGTTTGGTCAACGACATGCCATCGGTAAAACTGCGTAAGGTTTGAAACAGCAAAAAGGCCGGAACGGCAAGCATCACCGCATCCATATAACCGATGGTTTTGGCCGCCATCACGGGTTCGACGTCCATTAGGCCTAAAATGGTTTGTGTTTGCAGCAACACGATCACAGTCGGCACGCTGAGTAGTAGCGCCATAATGATGCCTTGATGAATTTCAAATGGGATTTTGTGCTGACGACCAGAGCCATTGAGCTGCGCGACAACCGGCACTAACGCCATAAGCAAACCGATACCAAACAAGATGGTCGGTAGCCAGATACTGGCGGCAATCGACACCGCCGCCATATCGGTGGCACTGACAGCCCCGGCCATCACGGTATCGACGAATCCCATTCCGGTTTGAGCGACGGAGGCGATCAAGACAGGTGTGGCCAACTTGATGAGGGCTTTGGCCTCTGATTGATAACGTTGCACGGAAATCTCCAACTTACGGTCGTTATTATAATAGAAGTGAATAGTACGCTTGTGCGCGATGATAAAGAAGTGTCACACTAAGCGCCATCAAAATACGTATCAATACTGTCTTATCTTGCACACTGAGCAAGGTGAGCCCGACAAAACAGGTGGAAGTGATTATGTTTACGGGAATTGTACAAGGAACGGCGCAAGTTGTATCCATTGAAAAAAAAGAGAACTTTCAAACTCATGTGATTGCACTTTCAGAGACGATGCGAGAAGGACTGGCTATCGGCGCATCGGTCGCGCATAACGGCTGCTGCTTGACGGTCACACACATCGACGGCGCAAACATCAGTTTCGATTTAATGCAGGCGACGCTGCGTTTGACCAATCTTGGTGAGTTGAACGAGGGCGACCAAGTCAATATCGAACGGGCGGCTAAGTTTGGCGATGAAATTGGCGGTCATTCTATGTCGGGTCACATCAGTGCAGTGGCCAAGATCGTTGAGATCATTGATACGCCTAACAATCGTACTATCTGGTTTGAGTTGCCTGAAGAGTGGCTCAAATACGTATTAGCCAAAGGCTATATTGGTCTAGACGGTTGTTCGCTGACCATTGGTGAGGTTAAAGATTCGCGCTTTTCGGTGCACCTGATCCCGGAAACCATGCAGCGTACCTTGTTTGGCCGCCGTCAAGTGGGTGATTGCATCAATGTTGAGTTTGATCCGCAAACCCAAGCGATTGTGGATACCGTCGAGCGCGTATTGGCAAGTCGCACCTAACCTCGTTAGGCGATCGTGGATGACCAGTCCTGAGCGCTCGTTGCGTTCAATCCGTGCTGTGCTTTAGGCTCGAGCGTTAAAAAATCTGTTCATCATCGGCGTCGACTTGGAGCTCAACCGTATCGTGCAACTCGTCGACCATCATATTGAGATGAATCGTGTGACAACAGGCAGGGCAGTCATCATAAAAGTTTTGACTGCCATTGGACGCGTCGAGCGTAATGGCAATATGGTGCCCGCAATGAGGGCAAGAGATACGTTTTTCGGTGTATTCACGCATAACAGACTCCTTGCAACAAAACCGCCTTGGCGATGAATAAAGCATACGCTGACTTGTTGCTGTTTGACGTGAATTAAGTAAAAAATTTGACCTACTAAGGAAAAATCCCACCAAAGAAGTAGGCCGCGCAGAGTTTATCTACGCGGCCTTTTGGTTAGATTTAACGTATCTTCTCTACACGTAACGTCGAGGCGTAGAGATTAGTAAAGATCAGTAGCTGAGAATCGTGTTGATGCTTTTTTGTGCTTGCTCGAGATAGTGCCCGCCAAATTGGTTGTAGTGATTTAAGAGGTGGTAGAGGTTGTAGATCTCTTTACGCTCGGAATAACCAAGATCGAGCGGTAAAATACTTTCATAACCTTGGTAAAACTCAGGCTGAAATCCCTCAAACAACTCAGTCATGGCAATATCGCACTCGTGATCACCCCAATAGCATGCCGGATCGTAGCAAATCGGACCAAACACAGAGAGCGATGCGTTACCATGCCACAAATCACCATGAAGTAGCGAAGGGCTAGGGTGGTGATTGGCTAAGCGGTCGCGGATGACTTGGGTAAATTCATCAATATCGACCAAATTAATCCCTTTCTCTTTCATCAGTTGCAGTTGCCAACCGATACGCTGCTCTGCAAAAAAGTGGTTCCATTTTTTCGTCCACGGATTGGGTTGTAAGGTCGCGCCAATATAGTTATCGACATCAAAGCCATACTCTTTTTGTTCACCCCACTGATGCAAACGTGCCAGTTGCTGACCAAACTTGTAGCTGTTTTCGGCATCGTCGAGCGGCTTAGTCGGCAGATAGTTGAGGATAATAAAGGCGTGAGTCTTGCTTTTGCCGACGGCGATCAACTCTGGGACAAACACGGTATTGCTCTCACGCATAATACGGATGTTTTCCGCTTCAATTTCGAACTTAGGCAAAAATTCACGTGTGTTCACTTTGACGAAATAACGTTGCTCGCCATCAGAGATCATATAGCAATCACTGATATCGCCGCCGCTGATGCGTGTTTTTTCGAGGATCTCGAAATTGAACATTAGGGTATCGGAAAGGTGCTTAGAGATCGCTTGCCACATAATCTGCCCTCAACTCGTTGCTATAAATCCAGTTTAGAAGAGTTGACGCATAATTACTGGTTTCTAGTGCAAAAATTTCAATCATTTCGAGACTTTAAACGTACGATTAACGAAAGTGTGACCGTGCTCTAATCGAACAGTGAATTCCAGCTTGGTGCAAAAAATCAACATAAGCATGGATTCTTAGCCTGAATTGGTTGTGAAAGGGTAAAAAAATGACTTAGTATTACTACTGTATGGAACGACATAAGTAAGAGGGTGGATTGTGGTCGTTGACACAGATGGTTACTTAGCATTAATTGAACATTTAGCACTTAATATTGATATTTTCACAGCGGCTGATGGTGACACCGGAACAGAGAGCGTGGAAGACGTGGTGACCGATATGGTGGCAAGTAACATAATGGCCATTTTTGAGCAAAATCCTGAACTCCACTCCAGTGTCCGTTTCAAGTTACTCAAAGAAGCCGATTCTGTTGTTGAAGATTTGGGTGAAGTGTTGGCGGGCGTGTGGACCAAACCGGCGACCAATGAGCAAATTACCTTCCTTGATGAGTTTATTGCTCTGTTGAAAAACCTGTTCGATAGCGCTGTCGCCAAATACGACTAACGCAGTGATTCGAGCCTGTCGGTAGCGACAATAAATAAAACCGCCCAAATAGGGCGGTTTTGTTGTTTTGAAATGTTCAGTTTATATTGTTCTCATTAGACGCCATGCCTACGCTGGCGGCGTCTCGATGCGCCTAAAGTGCCAGAACTTCGAGGCCCAATATGGATTATCCAAGCGAGAAATGATTACGCCTTTGGACGTCGAGGCGTGCATGAATCGCTTGTTGCCCACATAAACTCCCACATGACGCACATTCCACGAGGTTTTGAAAAACGCCAAATCACCGACTTGAGCGTCTTGGTAGTCTATTTGTGCGCCGAGTTTTACCTGAGCTTTGGTTGTACGCGGAAGGCTCAATTCAAGCGCGTCGCGATAGGCTATCTGCACAAACGCCGAGCAATCAATACCAGAGTATGAGCTGCCGCCTAAACGATAGGGCACCCCCTTCCACTGCTCATAAACTTGCATAAATGACTGATTAACGGTTTGTTCGTGTGCGCTTAACGGCTGGTTAAGCGGTGCCTGCGCCGAGCGCTGTGGCGAACTGCTGCAGGCGAAAAGCGTGAGCGACATCAGTGTTGTCGCTATTGTGCTGCTGGGTATCCTTACGACTTTCTTCACATTCACTCCTGACACGTGGTTGTCATAATCACGTCATACACTACGCGCATCTAAACTTTTGTATGACGTCGGTTCCAAACTATGACTCAAAACAAACCCGCGACTGCGCACGCCAAACATCGTAAATCGTTATCACTGATTCAAACCATCAGTGCGGTGTTTCTCTCCATCACCATACTGGTGATCGTCCAGTCTGTCACCAGTGTGAAAGGCTTAGAGAGAGTGGACGCACAATTTCACCGCTTATCAAACCAAGCGCTGCCATTAGCGATGACAAACGCTAAGTTAACACAAACCATTTTAGACCAGCTCAAGCAACTGAGCTATGGCACACAAGTCGAGAGCCAAACGGAGTTGACGCAGATTCAAGAGCAGGTTGAACAGCGCATTAGCCAATCACACCAATATGCGCAAGATGTGTTCACTATTGCCAACGAGTTTGATCAAGCCATTTCCACTGAAGATCAAACAGCGCTGGCGGACAATATTGATCAACTGAGTCAGTTGACGCGACAAATTCTCGCAACACAAGCAGCCCTTCTTCAGCGTCAAGCGCAGATCAACACTGACGTCAGCGGTTTTCGTTATGGATTGAGTTCAATCGGTCCTGAAATGAACCGAATAAGCTCGTTTTTGGCGATAGACAACCCAGAATCAAGTGATGCGGCGAACCGATTTATTGCCAGTGCCAGCTCAATGGAGAGCACTTTTCTGGTATTGATGATGCAAGACAACTTGGATCAGGCCATGGACGAATACAAAGAGATGCGCAACCGGATCGCCGGCATCACCTTAGCGTACGATGACTTCGCTGAGTGGCACCCGGATGTGGTTGAGTTTGCCAGCTTGATCGCGCCGTATGAGATGGTTTTAGCGGGGTTTGAAGACGCTGGGGTCTTACAACAGATCCTAGACAAACTTGAACTCGCGGATACGCAAAGAGCGAACGTAGCAAAAGCGGCGGTATTGGCGAATCAAACCGTTACGCTTTTGAATCAGCTCTCAGACACATCCGAGGGGCTAATGAACGATAGCCAGGCGGTCGTCAACACGGCGATGAGTCAGATTGTCTCGACCATGTTGTTAAGTAGCGCCCTCTTAGTGACATTGGTGGTAGTCTCTTGGTTGGCACTGCGCAGCTGGACCAGTCGCGGCTTGAAGAACATTCTCGCTAGCCTCACCACACTCACAGAGCATGACTTTTCTCAATCGATTAGTTCAGTCGGGCCGTTTGAATTTAAAGAGATCGCCCGGAAGCTCAATCAAGTCGTTGCGTCAACCAATGAGTCTATTTCGACAGTGACACGCAACTGCGAAACCTTGTATCAAACCGCTGAAATCAGTCACAACGCCGCGGAGCAATCCAATCAAAGTTTGACTCAGCAAAACGAAGCGTTGGCGAGCATGGTGACCACGGTGACCCAACTAGAGGCATCGATTCGTGAAATCGCGCAGGTGACCAATGAATCTTACGGCGAGTCTCAAGCTGCAGCGCAGTTTTCAAGTCAAGGCGTCAACGCTATTGTCGATAATCAAGCCAGATTGCAATCACTAGAACAGACGTTAAACCTGAACGAGTCTTCGATGGTCGAGTTAGATAACCGCGTCAAACAGATCCGTGAAATGGTGGATATGATCGCCGGAATTGCAGAAAACACCAATTTGCTGGCTCTCAATGCTGCGATAGAAGCGGCAAGGGCAGGTGAGCAAGGGCGAGGCTTTGCGGTCGTCGCAGATGAAGTGAGGAAACTGGCTAGCGATACTTCTAAGCAAACCACGCAAATTAGTCAGCGTATGGGGGAGTTGGTCTCTGCGGCGGAGAAGTCGCGCCAAGCCGTTGCTGATACTAGAGCGGAAATGACCCACGCATTGGCATCGAGCGAAACGGTGAAACACACCTTTGCTGACATCGAACAAGCGGTTAACCAAATCAAATTGCGCGTCGAGCAGATCACGGTCGCCACTGAAGAGCAAGAACGCGCCACCGCTGATGTGAGTCAATCCATTACTCAGGTCTCCGATCAGGGTCAACAGACTAAATTGCAGCTGGAATCGATGGTTGAAAGCTCAGAGCAAGTGGCAGACATTGCGGGCCAACAGCAGACAATGCTGCATAAGTACCGCTTGTCCTGAGAAAAATAAGCGAAAGAAATATCGATAGTTAGGCTTTGGGGCGGCGAAAGGGCTGAGACAGCATTTTATCCAGCCACTGCTCGCGTGCTAGGTTGAAGATCGGTAAACCGATCTTCACTTCATCGTGGCCCAAAGCGGGCTGGTCGATATAAGTGCCAAACCCTCTATCCCATATTGAAAGAAAGAAGCCAAAGTTGGAGTGGGTCTCACGGGGGATGACTGAATGATGCACGCGATGCATGTCTGGTGTGACGATGAAGTGACGCAGCTTTCGGTCCCAATCAAGACGCAGCTTGGCGTTGCTATGATTAAACATCGCACTTGCATTGAGTAGCACTTCAAACACCACTACAGCAATCGGGGACACCCCCAGACCCAACACCAAGGCCATTTTAATCAGCATCGAAAGGAAAATTTCTAGCGGATGAAATCTCGCCCCGGTGGTGACATCGATGTCTTGATCCGAGTGATGCATGCGGTGCAATCGCCACAGCAAAGGGATGCGATGAAACAGGCGGTGCTGAATATAAATGGCTAAATCGAGCAGTAACACAGATAGGGCAACATTGAGCCAAGCAGGCACCTCCAGCCAATGCATGACGCCAAATTGATACTCGAGCGCGTACAAAGCAACGCCAAAAGCGAGGGTTGGCAGCAATAGGCTAAGAACAACAGAGTTAAACGCCACAAGCGTGAGGTTATTTAGCCAACGCACCGCTTTACTCTGGGTCAAGGTTTTACGCGGCACACACCACTCCCACAGCCCACACGCGAGCAGTACACCGATAAATACGCTGAGTCGAATAAATTGTGGGTCTTGCATGGCATCCTCTACATCTTCTACATCGGGAGTGAGTTTTGATTGAATCTCCCATCATGCTAGGTACACTCTAGCTCCCTAATTTGACCTTGCCAAACATTGTATGAGAGTTCACGCGTTTCATCGCTTATATCAACACCGATTAGACCGCTCAACCAAACCGTTTATTGCACGCGGCTGCAAAGTGGTGCGCTGCCCTTATTGCCAAGTGGCGCAGTCGTATTGCCTATGCGCGCATCAACCCAACATCGAGTGTGGCGTGCAGGTTTTGCTCATTGTCTCAGATAATGAAGTGTTCAAACCAAGCAATACCGGTCGGTTAATTGCCGATACCGTGCGTGAGACGCATGTCTATCAGTGGCAGCGCACGGAGCCCGATCCTGACATGCTCGCCCTCATCGCCGATCCAAGCAACGCGCCGGTGTTGGTGTTTCCAGATGCCTACGTAGACGATAGTTCTCGTTTAGTCACACCGGAATGGATTCAAAGCCAAAGCCTCAATCAACCGAATAAGACGCCATTACTGATTTTGTTTGATGGCAGTTGGCGAGAAGCGCGAAAAATGTTTCGCAAATCGCCTTATTTGGCGCATTTACCCGTGGTTTCGCTGACACCAGAAAGCGTGTCCCAATACCTGATTCGCCGCTCTGACAATGAGCAGCACCTCGCGACAGCAGAAGTAGCCAGCCTATTGCTGGCGCAACTGGGCGAAGTCAAGGCATCTCGCACACTGAGCGATTGGTTTTCGGTATTTCGTGAAGCCTATCTACTGACCAAAAGTCGTGGTTTGGGCGATGCCACTCGACCAGCGCTGAAACATTTCATCGAACAGAGTGAAAATGAGAATTCGCTCTAAAAGCCACGGTTTGAGTGGCGATTGTCTGCGCACCTGGTTTTAAGCGACAACTAAATCCGTCATCGGTCACGGAATGTAGGCGTAGCAATATGGATAATGAGTCGATTTATAAAATTGATAACATTGATTTCTGGGAGAGAAACCATGTACTACGGCTTTGATGTGGGTGGCACTAAGATTGAGTTTGGTGCGTTCAATGAGCAGTTAGAGCGTGTTGCAACCGAGCGTGTGCCTACACCAACCGATAACTATGAATTGCTGGTCGAGACCATCGCTGGCTTGGTGAGCAAATACGATGCGCAGTTCGGCTGCGAAGGCAAGATTGGCCTGGGTTTGCCAGGTATGGAAGATGCCGATGACGGCACCGTGCTGACCGTTAACGTTCCTGCAGCGAAAGGCAAACCGCTGCGCAGCGATCTGGAAGCGAAAATTGGTCGTGGCGTTAAAATCGAAAACGATGCGAACTGTTTTGCTCTATCAGAAGCGTGGGACGATGAGCTGAAAGATGAGCCTTCAGTGATGGGCCTTATTCTCGGCACCGGCTTTGGTGGCGGTTTGGTGTACGAAGGTAAAGTATTCTCAGGTCGCAACCACGTTGCGGGTGAATTGGGTCATATGCGTTTGCCTATCGACGCTTGGTTCCACCTTGGTGACAACGCCCCGCTGCTGGGCTGTGGTTGTGGCAAGAAGGGCTGTTTGGACAGCTACCTGTCTGGTCGCGGCTTTGAGCTTATCTACGAGCACTACTTCCAAGAGTCGAAAAAAGCGCTCGATATCATCACCGCTTACCAACAAGGCGAGAGCAAAGCCGTTGAGCACGTTGAGCGCTTTATGGAGCTACTTGCGATCTGTTTTGCCAACATCTTCACCGCCAATGACCCTCATGTGGTCGCACTGGGCGGCGGTCTCTCGAACTTCGAATTGATCTATGAAGAGATGCCAAAACGTGTGCCAAAATACCTACTGTCTGTGGCCAAGTGTCCGAAAATCATCAAAGCAAAACACGGTGATTCTGGCGGCGTGCGCGGCGCGGCATTCTTGAATATCAAGTAACGGATGGTCATAAAGAAATAAGAAGAGAGCTTGCCTAGGCAAGCTCTCTTTTTGTCAGTGGATTAATGGGTCGTGGTGTTTGCGGCTCATAGCAATTAAGTTAGTGAGCGCAGAGACGTCTCTACGACTTCTTTTTACCCACACCCAAGTTTTCTTTTTGCGCTAGGGTGATTTTGTCAAACCCTAACTTTCTGAAGTGGTTGTCGCGGTAGTTGCGCATCGCCTTGGTGTCAGAGACGGCTTCGATTTGCTGCTCCATTTTGAGATATGCTGAAATATCAAGACCTTCCGCTTCGGCGACGGCTTCATGAATATTGCGATGCTGCTGGTAGGAAAAAGTCAGGGTTTTGTCTTCACCTTTGTAGGTGTAGAGGATGGTACGCGCCATAAATCTTCTCTATATAAGTCACTAAAGCGTGGAGGCTTTGGTTAGCATCCACGCTGGCAAATCGAATCGTGATGCGATCATAAGGATCGTCGTTAGGGTTAGATTCTGCCTTGGAGTGGGAGGATTGTCACGCTTTCACCCACTTTAACCGTATCAACGCTGGGTGAAATCTCAATCAAACAGTTAGCTTCACTCATTGAGCGCAAAATGCCGGAACCCTGACTGCCAGTGGTGGCGACGCACAACTGTCCGTTGGCATTGATGTGATAGATGCCGCGGCTAAACTCGGTGCGACCAAGGCGAGAGCGTAAATTCTCAGTGGCAATGGCGGGCACCTTGAGTGGCTTCCAGCCGGTTTCGCCCTGCATCTTTCTCAGCGCAGGTTCAACAAAGTTAATGAACGACACCATCACAGCAACCGGGTTACCGGGCAAACCGAAAAATGGGATACCTTGCACTTGACCAAAGGCCAGAGGTCGCCCCGGGCGCATATTGATGCGCCAAAAATCGATGCTGCCTAATCGCTCAAGCGCCAGTTTGATAAAGTCGGCATCGCCGACGGACACGCCGCCAGAGGTAATAATCACATCGGCTTGGTTGGCCGCTTCAGCAATCACTTGTGTCATGGTTTGCTCATCATCCTCAATGATCCCTAAATCGATGATGTCGCAGCCTAACTGGGTAAGTAAACCAAACAGTGTAAAGCGGTTCGAGTCGTAAATGGTGTTGGCTTGCGCCGCGCAGCCTGGGGCTTGCACTTCATCGCCAGTGGAGAATATCGCCACTTTAAGACGGCGGTAAACCTCGCATTCGGCAAAACCGAGTGACGCCATCATACCCATCTCCGGCGAGTTGAGGCGCTGACCCGCATCAAACACCGCGCTGCCGATGTTTAGGTCTTCCCCGGCCATACGCACATTCTGGCCAGCTTTAATGCTCGCGCCTGCAAAGGTGACATTGTCACCGTCTGTTTGCGCTTGTTCACGCATCACCACAGTGTCGGCGTTGATTGGCACCGGAGCGCCAGTCATGATTTTGACCGCTTGACCAGGTTCGAGTGGGCGATCGTAGCTCGAACCTGCCAAGACTTGCGCCACAACCTGGTAGTGGCTGCGATTAAGATCGTCGCCGCGAATGGCAAACCCATCCATCGCTGAATTGGTGTACGCTGGTACATCGATCGGTGAGGTGACCGGTTTAGCCAATACGCGTTGGTAACTGCTCTGGATGGAGGCGGTTTCACGCTCTTCAATCGGGCTTACCGCGGCAAGTATGTTGGCTCGTCCTTGCTCAACCGAGAGAAACGCTGGCGAGAGGGCGTCGCAACTGGCCGGTGTGGATGCGCTTTGTTGGATACTTTGTCGGACGTGTTGTTGCGAGCTCTGCACAATATAGTCTTGAACAAACTGCGCAATACCATCGAGGTCATTGATATTAAGTGTGGGTAGCGAGGTGTCGAGTGAGTCGCTGTCCGAGGCCACGGCGATAATGTTGCTGTCCGTCGGGTATAGCCAAGGTTTTCCTACCGCTTCACGATGCAGTTCGATTTTGTTGAACGCAATGTTCTTACAGCCTTCCACCAAAATGACGTCGAGTGCGCTGCGATCGAATCGTTTAAGCAAATAGTCAAACTGCGCTTCTGCTTGCGGTGTTTCTGTCATCAGAGCGTAGCGATTGTGTGAAGCGATTAGCATTTGGCTGGCGCCCGCTTTACGGAGTCGGTAGCTGTCTTTACCGGGTTTGTCGACGTCAAAGTTGTGGTGCGCATGTTTGAGCATGCCGACGCGCAACCCTGCCTGGGTTAGTTTGGGCAATAAGGCTTCAAGTAGGGTAGTTTTTCCTGTGCCTGAGTAGGCAGCAAAACCAAGCACTGGTACGCCAAGCTCGGCATAAAACGATCTATTCATGAGGTAAGGTGTCCAAAACGCTGCAATTCTTCAGGGGTATTGAGATTGACAAAACAATCGGGCGAATCACTGAAATCGACCCATTTGGTCTGACACTCTTGGTAGAGGAGGATGATTTTGCGATCGCCTCGGCGTAAGAACGCCTCAAGCCTTGGCAGAACGGTGGTGTGAAACAGAGTAAAGACCGGTTGCAGATGATCGCCATCATGGGCGACCAAGATTTCAACGCCATCGTCAATCGCCTCACAAAAACGTTCCACCAGATCGAGATTGATCATCGGGCTGTCACACGGTACAAATCCTACCCAAGGGGATGAGGATTTCGCCAGTGCATAGTGAAGGCCGGCATGAATGCCACCGAGTGGTCCGGGGAAGTCTTTGAATTGATCCTCAAAAACCGGCGCCATCTGCCCGTAACGCTTAAGGTTGCGGTTGGCATTAATAGCAATCTGGGAGGTTTGCGTCGCAAGACGTTGGTAGACATGTTCAATCAACGGTTTATCGCTGAGCGTAATCAGCCCCTTGTCTTGTCCACCCATTCGGGTTGCTTGCCCACCCGCTAAGATAACCCAACTAGTTTGCGTTGGATGAAGCATAGTTATTCTCTTTTGCTTGTTCTGAAATGACGTGCAGCAGCGGCGATTCGATTAGCGTTGTCTTTTTAATCCACCACTGCTTACGGCACAAATTGGTTAGGGCATTTTGCTGGTGACTGGTGACGACGATACTCGAACCTCGATCTAATAAATCCTTCGCCATCAATACCAAACGCTCGATAGACGCTTGGTCGAGTGAGGCGCTCGGTTCATCCATTAACAGAATCGACGGTTTCAGAATCCACGCTCGAGCCATCGCCACTCGCTGCTTTTCACCACCTGAGAGCACCGAAATGTGCTCATCGGCCAAGGTTTCTAATCCTACCATGCGCAGCGCTTGAATAACTTGCGCTCGCTTGTCTTTTGCCGTTGCTTGCTGAAACTTTATCCCATACACCACGTTTTGATAGACGCTACCATCAAACAGATAAGGAGACTGATGCAAATAGATAACGTCACTGCGGCCAAGCCTTGGGAAGAGGCGTTGTAGCCAGTGATCGTTTTGTGCCAATACTTGACCTGTAGTGGGCTTGATTAAGCCCGAGAGAATTTTAAGCAGTGTCGTCTTACCGACGCCGTTGGCCCCTTTAAGGTAGATGGCGTCATTAGGGCCAATCGTCAGACGAGGAATGTGAAACAGCACTCGGTCTTTAAAGCGCATCGACAATTGGGTCGCGTTAAGTTTGATGGTCATAGTCGAGCCTTATTGATTTCTAAGATGGCCTTTGCCACGCATCGAAGTGAGTACAAAATTCAACGCCAGCGCCAAAGTAAGCAACACAATCCCCAGAGCTACCCCTTGCGCGAATGCGCCTTTATGGCTCTCCATCGCAATAGCGGTTGGGATGTTTCGTGTGATCCCCATGATATTGCCGCCAACCATAGTAGAACAACCCACCTCAGTCACAATCCGTGAGAAGGCCGCAATCGCCGCCGCCAGCAGAGGAAAGCGGGTTTCCCAAATCATGGTGGCGATGATACGTGGTATCGAGGCGCCAAGGGTGACGGCGGTTTCCACTGCGCGGCGATCGCTCGATTGAAGCGCGCCATGCATCATGGACACCATCACAGGAAAGCCGATCAGCATTTGCCCAACCACCATCGCTTTTTGGGTAAACAGCATTTGCCAATCGCCCAGTGGCCCCGCGCGTGACAGCAGCATATAGAGGAGCAGACCGATGACCACCGTTGGGATAGCCTGTAGAGTATTGACGATCGCAAGCAGCAGCCATTTGCCCGTGAACTCAGTATAGGCAAGCAAAAATGACAGCAAAATCGCCGGTAACAATACAATCGAAATAGCGCTGAGAGAGACGGAAAAGGAGACCGCAACGATCTCCCACAGCTCTTGATCAAAGTGAATAAGTAACGCTAGCGCTTCTAGCGTCGTTTGCCAAACGGTCATCGACGATCAGTTCTTCTCTGCATTGGCAACAAACAGTTGCTGGTTGTTGAGTTTGAACTCATTGATCAACGTTTGCCCTTGAGGATTAACCAACCAATCGCTGAACGCTTTTGCGCCTTGGTAATTAATACTCGGGTAGCGTTTGGGATTCACTAGAATCACCTGATAAGGGTTAAACAGCGCTTGGTCGCCTTGGTAAACGATGCTCAACTCAAGCTTGTTATTATACGCCAACCAAGTGCCACGGTCGGTCAGGGTGTAGCCTTGCATTTCATTGGCCATATTCAGTGTCGGGCCCATACCTTGGCCTACCGAGCGATAGCCACCAAAGTTAGGTTCCATCTCGGTTTGTTGCCAAATGCCAAGCTCTTTTTTGTGCGTGCCTGAGTCATCGCCTCGAGAGACAAAAGTCACGCCTGATGTTGCGATCGCTTTGAATGCATCCATCACGCTCTCTTGCTCACTGACTTTGGCCGGATCGCTGTCTGGGCCGACCAAGACAAAATCGTTGTACATTAACGCGCGAGGCAGCACGCCGTAGCCTTTGTTGACAAATGCTGCTTCGGCCTTGGGGGCGTGGGTCATCACCAAATCGACATCGCCGTTCTCGCCCATCTTCAGTGCTTTTCCTGTTCCTGCGGCAATCACGTCGACGCGATAGCCACTTTCTTGCTCAAACTTGGGCAAAAGGTAGTCGAGCAGTCCTGAGTGATAGGTACTGGTCGTGGTGGCTAAGCGTACATGCGAAGGTGAGTCGCTTGATTGCGCGGAGTAACTGACGATGGCTAAAGACGCCGATAGGGCGACGAGTGAGGTTGATTTCATGCTAACTGTCCGTAATTGTTATTGTCTTTATGGTTGCTCTCAAAAAATGAGGCGTGATCACTAAAATAGAATACGCTTAGTATGCAATTCAAATGCCATTGAATCATCTTATATATTTCAATAAGTTAGATTAGCGCAACGTGAGGTGGGACAAATTGTCGCACATAAAATAGGGCGAAAAGACCATTTGTTGATACACTCAAGCGCAATGATACCCAACACAGACACTGCGGTTATGCCAAGCTCACTCGATATGCAAAAAGCCAATCAATACCATGCCTTTTCGGTTCTTGTCGTTGACGATGAAGAGGGCATGCAGGCGATATTAAAAAAAGCCTTGAGTAAATGGTTCACGCGCGTCGACTGCGCCGGAAGCATTGAAGAGGCAGAGGGACTGCGCAGCCAACACCATTTTGATCTGATCATTCTCGACATCAATTTGCCGGGAAGATCCGGGATTGAGTGGGAAGAAGCGTTTGATGACGATGATAAACGTGCCGATGTGATTTTTATGACTGGCTATGCGGATCTCGATACAGCAATCAGCGCGTTAAAACTCGGCGCGTCTGATTTTATTCTCAAACCGTTTAACTTAGAACAGATGCTCGCCGCGGTGCAGCGCTGTATGAATAAGCGTTTGGCAGAGCGTCATCAATACGCGCTGAAGCGCGATGTTGCGCGGCACATCAAAACCGACATTGTCGGTGGCTCAGAAAAAACCAAGCAACTGAAACAATTGATCGCTCAGTTTGCGCCGTCTCGCGCTTCTGTACTTATTGAGGGTGAATCGGGTACGGGTAAGGAGTTGGTCGCAAGGGGGGTTCATGAAGCCAGTCAACGCAGTGGGCCGTTTGTGCCGGTGAACTGCGGTGCGATTGCACCTGAGTTATTAGAAAGTGAATTGTTCGGCCATACCTCGGGCGCGTTTACCGGTGCAAAGAAGAACCGAGAAGGTCTGTTTCGCGTGGCCAATGGCGGCACACTGTTTTTAGATGAAATTGGTGAGATGCCGCTCTCGATGCAATCGGCGCTGCTGCGGGTACTCGAGCAACGAACCATACGTCCGGTCGGTAGCGAGCGAGAGATCACGGTGGATGTGCGCGTTGTAGCCGCCACCAACCGCAACTTGCAAGAGGAGGTCGAAAAAGGGCAATTTCGCGCGGACCTCTATTATCGCCTCAATGTACTGAAAATCGACGTCGCGCCACTTCGTCAGCGTAAGCTCGACCTGATTGAGTTGATCCCCTTTTTCACGCGCATGTTGGCCTCTGAGCTTGGTATGCCCGATCCTAAGTGGGCGCATGAAGACATCGTCGCACTGAACGATTACGATTGGCCCGGCAATATTCGTGAGTTGAAAAACGTCATCGAGCGCTGCATTTTGCTCGGTAAGCCCCCAGCGCACTATTGGCGTGAGACCGACACTCTGCCTGTGCACAGCGCGATCAGTGTCAATGTGTCGACCGGCAGTGAACTGATTGACTTTGGTAGTGATAATCCACCCACCGGTTACCCCAATAACTGGTCACTTAAAGAGGTAGAAAAGGCGCACATTTGCCAAGTGGTCGAGTTGCATGACGGCAATAAATCGGCAGCGGCGCGCGATTTGGGTGTGGCGAGAAAAACGCTTGAACGCAAGTTTAAAGAGTGGGAAGACTCCGACCATGTCTAATCGCCTCAGCTATAAGTGGCGACGCCGTTTTCAGAGTATGGTGCGCTATCGGTTGATGTTTTTGACCTCCGCGCCTATCGCTCTGACGTTAATTGCCTTGATTGGCATTACTATCTACTGGTCTATTCAATACACTTGGCAGAGCGCGTTGGTGGATGTCTCTGAGCGACTTGGCGTGGCCAACAACAGCATCGAACTGATTCAAGAGAAGCAAGCCAATCACGTTAAAGCCTTTGCTGATTCTTACCAATTTCGTGTGCGTTTATCCAAGCGTCTCTCTCTGCATCAAAACAACGCCGATTTTATTTCATGGGTGGCGAGCAAAAAGCGCGATTACCAACTCGATTTTTTGCGATTTCACAGTGTCGATACGATTGAAGATAAGTTCCGTTTTCTTGATCTCACGCGGCGCGAATCCTTTTTTGACCTGTTGTCAAAACAAGAGCTTGAGATGCTCGGCGGCGATCTGAAAAATCGCGCTCAAGTGCCCATTCTTGGCAGTGACGATATTGTTAGAGAGGGGCTGATCAGTCGTACTGTGGTGCCGATTCATGATGATCAGGGCGATCTGATGGGATTTCTAGACGGCGGGTTACTGCTCAACAACAGTACCGTTCTGGTCGATCAAATTCGCGATCTCATTTATCCAACCAAACAAGATGCCTTAAGGCCGGTTGGCACCTTGACCCTGTTTCTTGATGATATCCGCGTCAGTACCAATGTACCGCTCGATAGTGAAGACCGCCTCGGCCGCGCCATCGGCACGCGCGTGTCTAATGAGGTGCGCCAAAGCGTGCTTGAGGACGGACAAGAGTGGGTCAATTTGGCCTTTGTGTATGACGCTTGGTACATCACCGCCTATCAGCCACTGCGCGATCAATACGATAACGTGATTGGCATGCTGTATACCGGTTACTTGCTGTGGCCATTTGTCATGACCTACATGACCAACATTGCTGAGGTGTCGATCATTACCGTGCTGCTTCTGATCGGGTCTGGGGTGATGGTCTATCGCGGCTCGCGCGATTTGTTCAAACCTATCGAGCACATTCACCGTGTCGTCAAATGGATTCAACTGGGTAAGGAGACCCGCATTGGCGATTTAGGGCTTGACGAAAACCACGAGCTGGCGCAACTGGCCAAGCAATTTGACAATATGTTGGACTTGCTTGAGAAACAAAAACGCCAGCTCGAGATGGCGGCGAGCGAGTTAGAAGGTCAGGTGCGTCAACGCACGGCCAGTTTAGAAGAGAAGACGCAACAACTGGAGCTGCATATCCAATTACTCAACCAAACCCGCGATAAGCTGGTGGTCAGGGAGAAGCTGGCGGCGCTCGGGGAGTTAACCGCGGGCATCGCGCACGAGATCAACAACCCAACTGCGGTGATCCTTGGCAATATTGAGTTGATTCAATTTGAACTCGGTCAGGAAGCCCATCGAGTCAACGATGAAATAGTGGCGATTCACGGTCAAATTGATCGGATCCGAAATATTACTCGCAGTTTGTTGCAATACAGTCGACAGGGCGGCGTGCAAGACGAAATCACCTGGCAGCATGTTAATCCCATCATTGAAGAGAGCATTACCTTAGTCAAGACGGGCAGTAAAAAGCGCCAAGTGACTTTTGAGACCGAGCTTTGTGCACACACGCCGGCTGAAGTGAATCGACATCATCTGCTGCAAATCTTGGTGAACCTACAGATGAACGGCATTCATGCGATGCAAGGGGAAGGGACGCTGATCATTCGCAGTCACGATTGGCAAGAAGAGGGGCAGATCCTTGGCGTCGTGATTCAAGTCGAGGATCACGGCTGCGGCATCAAGCCAGAAAATGTAACGCGTATTTTCTCGCCTTTCTACACCACCAAACGCGAAGGCACTGGCCTTGGGCTGTCGGTCTCGCAAAGTTTACTTAGCCAAACGGGCGGCGAGATCTCAGTCACATCAACACTAGGAAAAGGCAGCTGCTTTAGTCTTCACCTGCCATGCAAAGCAGATAACGGTATCAAGGTCGCCACCCTATAAAGCATCACACGACAGGAAAAGCGGTAAAAGGCTTGCAGTTGCCGCCTTGAGCAAGTAGTGTGGCGCCGTTTTTAACGGTTTCAAAAATAAGGTAACGATTGTGATATCCACCAACAACATCACGCAGCAATTTGGTGCTAAGCCGCTGTTTGAAAATATCTCGGTAAAGTTTGGCGAAGGTAACCGCTATGGCTTGATTGGCGCGAATGGATGTGGCAAATCAACCTTTATGAAAATCCTCAGTGGTGAGCTAGAGCCAACGGGCGGTAACGTCAGCTACGACCCGAACGAGCGCGTTGCTAAACTGAACCAGGACCAGTTCGCCTACGAAGAGTTCACTGTGATTGATACCGTGATCATGGGTTACAAAGAGCTTTGGACGGTGAAAAAAGAGCGCGATCGTATCTACGCTTTGCCAGAAATGACTGAAGAAGAAGGCATGCTGGTGGCCGACCTGGAAGTTCAATTTGCTGAAATGGACGGTTACATGGCCGATGCCAAAGCGGGTGAATTGCTACTCGCAGTGGGCATTCCTGAAGAGCAACATTACGGTTTGATGAGCGACATTGCCCCAGGCTGGAAACTGCGTGTGCTGTTGGCTCAGGTACTGTTTGCTGACCCGCACATCATGTTGCTTGACGAACCAACCAACAACTTGGACATCGACACCATTCGTTGGTTGGAAGAGACGCTAAACCAGCGTAACTGCACCATGATCATCATCTCGCACGACCGTCACTTCCTCAACTCTGTCTGTACCCACATGGCGGATCTCGATTACGGCGAACTGCGTGTCTACCCGGGTAACTACGATGAATACATGATGGCTGCCATGCAGGCGCGTGAACGTCTACTGGCCGACAATGCGAAGAAGAAAGCGCAAATTGCCGAGCTGCAAACCTTCGTCGCGCGCTTCTCTGCCAACGCTTCAAAAGCTAAGCAGGCCACCTCTCGCGCAAAGCAAATTGATAAGATTCAATTGCAAGAAGTCAAAGCATCAAGCCGTCAAAACCCGTTCATCCGTTTTGAGCAATCAAAAGAGCTGTTCCGAAATGCATTGGAAGTGGAAAACCTAAGCCAAGGTTTTGAATCCATGCTATTTGAAAACTTCAATGCGATTTTTGAAGTGGGCGAACGCGTCGCGATTATCGGTGAAAACGGTGTGGGTAAAACCACGTTGCTCAACACGCTTGCTGGCGTCCTTGAGCCGAAATCGGGGACTTATAAGTGGTCTGAAAACTCAAACCTTGGTTACTACGCCCAAGATCATGCGCATGACTTTGAAGAAGACATGAACTTGATGGAGTGGATGGGTCAATGGCGACAAGAGGGTGACGACGAGCAAGTGATTCGCAGCTTCTTAGGCCGTATGTTGTTTTCACAAGATGACATCAAAAAGTCCGTCAAAGTGCTTTCTGGTGGTGAACAAGGCCGCATGTTGTTGGGTAAATTGATGATGCATAAACCCAACATGTTGTTGATGGATGAGCCTACCAACCACATGGACATGGAATCGATCGAATCACTCAACAATGCGCTAGAGCAATACAAGGGCACCTTGTTCTTCGTCTCGCACGACCGCGTCTTTGTTGACTCTTTGGCGACACGAATCATCGAACTCAAAGACGGTAAGATCACTGACTTCAAAGGCACTTACGCTGAGTTCTTGAAAGCCAAAGGCATCGATGGCTAATGGACGATCCCTAGGATGACATCATCAATGCCATCCTAGATGAATGATAACGGCCGCTTCAGGTACTCTTTCGATAGAAAGCATCCTGAGGCGGCCGTTTTTGTAGGTCGCGTTGATTGATGTTGCTTAGAAGATTTAGAGTCTTAACGCGTCCCGCTACTCGTTTCCCCTTTGACATCAAACACCATTTTTTGCGCGCCGGTAAAGACCTGAAAACGAAGCCCTTTGGCGCGCGCAATGGTGGTGATGCCAAACTGCTCAGCAAGCTCTAACCCCATTTGCGTGACACCAGAGCGCGAGAGCAGAACAGGAATGCCCATTTGCGCGACTTTAATCACCATCTCAGACGTCAAGCGACCCGTGGTATAGAAGATTTTATCCTCGCCGGACTCTTGATTGATCCACATCTCACCCGCCAAGGTGTCTACCGCATTGTGCCTGCCTACATCTTCGACAAAAGAGAGCACTTGATCGCCCTGACAAATCGCGCAGCCATGCACCGCGCCGGCTTTTTTGTAGGTATCATTGTAATGGGTGAGCGCTTCTAGGGCTTGGTAGGTGGCGCTTTGCTTGATCGAGATTTGCGGGACTTGATACCCCTCCAGTTGCTTCATGACATTGCCATACATGGTGCCTTGACCGCAGCCCGACGTGACCGTCTTTTTCTTTAGCGCACCTTCAACGTGTTCAATATCCTCTTTGGTTACCACCGCAGCGGTGTGCGTTTCCCAATCGATGATCACCGACTCAATCGCGTCCGGGTCAGTGAGGAAACTCTGGTTTTTCAGATAACCCAATACTAACGATTCGGGTCTTGAACCGAGTGTCATCAGCGTGACCACTTCTTTCCAATTGAGCATCACAGTCAACGGACGCTCACAGGCGATCTGCTTAACGAGTTTCTCTCCGTACTCGTCATAAACGTCGACTTCAATCGTTTGCTGAGGGTTGGGTTGGGTTTTAATGATGTTGGGTTTCACGTCGACACGGCCTTTCGCATGGGTTTGTATTGTTGTTGAGACAAACATATAGCAATTTGCGTTCCTAAACTCTAGTGAGATCAATATTTAGAATACTCAACCTCATTAAGTACGATCGATGTGCACTCTGTTGTCTATGTTATTAGAGCGACTGAGGCATCGTGTCTCTTTGCGCACACATCAACGCTAGGTACGATATTTGCAGAGCGTTATTTTACTGTTCGTTCTTCAAGACTCGTCTTTTAAGAAATTAATAGTGGGTCTTGTCAGGCGAATAGATAATACGAGCGCCATTCATTTTCTCGAATGGGCTGATAACAATGATACGCTGGTGAACCATGTCAAACTCAATACATCGAATTAAAACCGAGGATAGCTGGCCCATCGCGAGCCGATTGGTGTCGCATGAAATTTCAACTGGGATTTGGTCAACCACCCAATGGCAACTCAAGGAGTTTGAGCTTAACCCCACCTCCGGTGAGCCATTTGTTAGCACGCTGCGCTTATTTAAAGATGAGCGCACGGACTATCGATTCAACTTAAGCGCTCAGCAACCCAAGCTATTCTTAATATTGGATGTTATGGAAAGCGATGAAACGCCAAAAATCGTGATGATCACTGCTTCGCAAAGTGTTGCGGGGCAATACATGGATGGCGATTACCTAGTGCTTTCCAACGCCATGCCACTGCCCGTCCAAGCGTGGATGGAAGCGTTTATCGGCCGACACGGCGAGCTACTCGAAGTGAGACGTAAGAAACGCAAAGGAGCAGGGCGCGCCAGTGGCAAGTAATTTTTTACAGCGTTGGTCCCAGCGCAAACTCGAGGACGTGAGAGAGGAGGCTCAACCTGTCTTACCGTCCGATTCAGAGGCGCAAGATTCGAACGATAGCGGAGCACAGCCGTCGACCAGTGGTGTTGAGGCGAAGCAAGATACGTCAGCGCCGGGTAGTTCGTCACATCATTCTCTCGATAAGTCCTCTGGCGACATCGCCGCACTATTGTCATCAGATGTAGAGCAGAGCATAAAAAAGCTCGCGCTAAGACAACTGTTTCAATCCGGCGCCTTTAGTGAAGTCGATAATCTCAATGATTACGATCATAACTTTAAGGCGGTCAAGAGCTTATCCAGCGATGTGGTGAGTCAATTGCGTGACTGGATGGGTGAACAAGATAAGGCATCCACCAGCGACCCGATAGAAGAACCGTCGCAAGCAGACACGTCATGCTCTGATCTTGACACGCATTCGGATGAAGAGCTCCCAGAGATCGCAGATCCCGTTAATGTGAGTGGGACAAAAGATCCCACATTGTAATAAGGGACATTTTGACCAAGAGATAAAGAAAAGGTGAGACAAATTGTCTCACCTTTTTTTATGGTCTTTAGCTGATCAGCACTAACTGTTTATAAAATAGAGCTAATTTACTGATTAATTTGAAATTATTTTTTGGTATGGCATTTGCTTTGTTCTGTTCCATCAAAATAAAACGATAATAAAACACTGGAACGCAGCAATGCATGATCACACACACGTGAGCAGTTACCCGGCGCAAGGTGGGGGAGGTCAACACCTGCCTAGCGAACTTGGCTTAAGGCAACTGCTCGAACAAAGTCAGTCAATCAATGGCCTAGCACGCGCCGCCGCCATTCAAAGCACGGTTGAGCTTGCCAACCTCATCCCACCCACCGTCAGTTATGAAAGCCAAGGCGATACGCTGATCATTGGCCCAACCGCCATTATCGAGAGCGCTGCCGAGCAGTTAACTATGATGGGCAGCGTTACTTTGCTTTCTACCGACGGAGAAGCGGGCACACATCCATCCCTTTACTTTACTCGCAGCGTGCGAGTAAGTGGGTTTCTCGGCGCATTTGAGGTGATGATCGAGAGTCAAGGCGGCGAAAGCAATCTCGCTGCTGCAACACTGGGCCGCAGTCAATTCGATATTGTGCTTGATCTCTGCTTAAGCAGTTGCATGAGTGAAGAAGTGCCGGTGCCGGGTTATTACCCTGTAGGCCGAGGTTACCCCAAACTGACTCAAGCGCTTGAAGAGATACCGACCTTAAAAGGCACCTTTGATAAGCCTAAATATTTTCGTCTCGATACCGACTTGTGCGCGCACAGCTCACGAGGTGTCAAAGGGTGTGAGCGCTGTGTCGATGCCTGTCCGGCAGGCGCACTTTCCAGCCAAGGGAGTGAGAAAACGGGGCATAAGATAGAGATTAATCCGTTTCTCTGCCAAGGGGTTGGCACCTGTGCAACCAGCTGCCCGACGGAAGCGATTCATTACGCGCTACCTAACCCGACACAAACGCAGACGTTTGTTGAGCGTCTATTGGCCAACTACCGCAAGCACAACGGCCAAGCGCCCGTCCTTCTATTTTGCAGTGAACGCCATGAAAGTTACAACGTCATAGCGCTTAAGCAGTTACCTGACAATGTTATTCCCGTCGAGTTGGAAGAGATCGCCAGCGTCGGTATCGATACGTGGTTTGCAGCATTGAGCAATGGCGCTTGCCAAGTGTTGTTTGCCGTCAGTCAGCACATGCCACAAACCATATTGCGCGTACTCAATAGTGAGATTGACACTGCTCAACGCTTTCTTGCGCAACTAGGGATTGAGACCTCGCGTATTGAGCTACTCTATATCGAGTCACTGCGCAGCACGATACCTCAGTTGATCACCGAGCCGTTAAGCATCTCTTTGGGTGAGATCAGTGGCAACAAACGTCAGCGTCTGTTTAGCTGTTTAGATGCCCTCGCGCAGCACTACCCGCCAAGCCAGGTTATCGCCGATGTTCCTGCTCATGCGCCTTATGGTCAAGTGAAGTGTGACAGCACTAAGTGTACCTCTTGCATGAGCTGCGTGGCGGTGTGTCCGACGCGCGCCTTACATACCGACGGTCAATCGCCCTCTTTGCAGTTTGTCGAGCAAGATTGCGTGCAGTGCGGCTTGTGTGAAAAAGCGTGTCCAGAGAGCGCGATTGAGTTCGAAGCGCGCATGAACTGGAATCAGCAAGAGCGAGAGAGCGCCAGAATCATTCACCAAGAACCGGCTGCCAAGTGTTTACGCTGTGAAAAGCCGTTTGCTCCTCAGTCTATGATAGACATGCTGCAATCCAAGTTACAGGGTCACTCACATTTCACCGATCAAGCAGCAATCAATCGTATTGCCATGTGTGAAGATTGTCGTGTCGTCGATATGTTTGAGTCGATGGCGAACGACCCGATGCAACAGCTCAACTATTAGGATTTCAAATGGAAACGACAATGGACCCTCATCCATCCCCGCGCGCAGAAGTGTATCTGTTGATTGCGACCTTGCTGCGCCAGTGCCCCAATGAGCCGATGTTGAACTTTTTGCGAGAGTTAGAGACCGAGTCTGCGAACAATGACATGGTCAAGGCGTGGCAATCACTCAACAGCGCAGCAAAGCACGTCGAGCCAAGCCAACTTGAAGATGAGTTCTTTGAGCTGTTTATCGGTATTGGCCGAGGCGAAGTGGTGCCGTTTGCCTCCTGGCACCTGACGGGCTCTTTGATGGAGAAACCGTTGGCAGAGCTGCGTCAGACGCTAGCCAGACTCGGATTCGAACGCGACAGCCATGTTAAAGAGCCCGAGGATCACCTCGCAGCATTGTGTGAAGTCATGGCGATGCTGGTTCCTCAAGATGAAGTGACTCAGCAACAGTTTTTTAACGACCACATTGCGCCTTGGTTTTATCTGTTTACCGAGCAACTGAATGAAGCAAAGCACGCCCAGTTCTATCGAAGTGTTGCTCAATTGATAAGCGCTTTTCTCACTGTCGAGCAGGTGCGTTTTACGCGCTCGCCAGATCATCACACCAGTACACGAATTGAAGTTAAAGATGCCACCGAGTATGGACCGAGTTCTCTATAGAGATTTGGTCTGAACTCAGGAATAAGAGAGGGCACGACAACAGAGTGACTCTCTCAATACCAATAAGGTAAGGAAGCAAAATGAAAAACAAAAGTGAAGTGGATAATGGACGCCGCGACCTGCTCAAAGGCGTGGCCAGTGCCGCCGTTGTTGGTGCGGTTGTCGCCGGAACCAGTCAAGCCGTAGAGGCAAAAGAGAGCAGCGTTACAGCCACCGAGCCAACCAAAGCTGGCTATCGTGAAACGCAGCATGTGCGCGATTACTACGACACGCTATAGGAGTGAAGACGATGAAACTAACCAAACGCTCCGATACGGTCAGCCAGCAAAATAATCCGCTGGGTATTTCGCGTCGCGCCTTTATGAAAAATAGCTCGCTCGCCGCAGGAGGTGCAGTGGCGGGTGCGTGTCTCTTCACCCCGGGAATGATGAAAAAAGCCGAAGCGAAAGCGGTTGATCCTGAGGCGAAAACCGAAGTAAAACGCACGATTTGTTCGCACTGCTCTGTGGGTTGCGGTATTTACGCCGAAGTGCAAAACGGCGTATGGACAGGGCAAGAGCCTGCGTTCGATCACCCGTTTAACGCAGGCGGTCACTGCGCAAAAGGGGCAGCGCTACGAGAGCACGGTCATGGTGAGCGCCGCTTAAAGTACCCAATGAAGCTTGAAAATGGCAAATGGAAGAAGTTGTCATGGGAGCAAGCGATCAACGAAATTGGTGATCAGTGCTTGTCTATTAGAGAGCAGTCGGGCCCAGATTCGGTTTATTTCCTTGGGAGCGCTAAGCACAATAACGAACAAGCTTATATGTTCCGTAAAATGGCGTCGTTGTGGGGAACCAACAACGTCGACCACCAAGCGCGTATTTGTCACTCAACGACGGTCGCCGGTGTCGCCAATACTTGGGGCTACGGCGCGATGACCAACTCCTTCAATGATATGCACAACTGTAAGTCGATGCTGTTTATCGGCTCTAACCCGGCGGAAGCGCATCCTGTGGCGATGCAGCATATCCTGATCGCTAAAGAGAAGAACAACTGTAAGATTGTTGTCGCGGATCCGCGTAGAACGCGCACTGCGGCGAAGTCGGATCACTACGTTTCTCTGCGACCGGGCTCGGACGTTGCTTTTATTTGGGGCATCTTATGGCACGTGTTCGCTAATCAGTGGGAAGATAAAGAGTTCATTCGTCAACGCGTGTTTGGTATGGACGAAATCCGTCAGGAAGTCGCCAAATGGACGCCAGCCGAAGTCGAACGTGTGACGGGCGTCAGTGAAGCGGATGTTTATCAGACGGCGAAATTGCTCTCTGAAAATCGACCTGGCTGCGTGGTTTGGTGTATGGGCGGAACTCAACACACCACAGGTAACAACAACACTCGTGCTTACTGTGTATTAGAGCTGGCACTGGGTAATATGGGTAAGTCGGGCGGCGGCGCTAACATTTTCCGCGGCCACGATAACGTGCAAGGTGCGACGGACCTTGGCGTTTTGTCGCACACTCTTCCTGGGTATTACGGTCTTGCTGATGGAGCATGGCAACATTGGGCGCGCGTATGGGATCTGGATTTTGACTGGGTGAAGAATCGCTTTGATCAAAACGAGTATCGCGGTCAGAAACCGATGAATAACATGGGTATCCCAGTATCACGCTGGATTGATGGTGTACTGGAAAACAAAGAGAACATCGAGCAAAACGACAACATTCGCGCCATGTTCTACTGGGGACACGCAGTCAACTCGCAAACCCGTGGCGTTGAGATGCGTCAGGCGATGAAAAAGCTCGACATGATGGTGATTGTCGATCCATACCCAACCGTCGCAGCCGTAATGAACGATCGCACCGATGGCGTCTATCTGCTGCCTGCCACAACGCAATTTGAGACCTATGGCAGCGTTACTGCGTCAAACCGCTCAATTCAGTGGCGCGATAAAGTGGTTGAGCCCTTGTTTGAATCCAAACCGGATCATGAAATCATCTATTTATTGAGTCAGAAACTGGGTATTGCCGATCAACTGTTTAAACACATTCGGGTCGAAAACAATCAGCCTGTGATTGAAGACATCACGCGTGAATTCAACAAAGGGATGTGGACCATTGGCTACACAGGACAAAGCCCTGAGCGATTGAAGGCGCACCAACAAAACTGGCACACCTTCCACAAAACCACATTGGAAGCAGAAGGCGGCCCGATCCACGGTGAAACCTACGGACTGCCTTGGCCATGTTGGGGAACGCCAGAGATGAAGCACCCAGGTACGCACATCCTGTACGATACCTCCAAGCCAGTAGCACAAGGTGGCGGTAACTTCCGCGCTCGTTACGGGGTTGAATTTGAGGGCAAAAACCTATTGGCAGAAGACAGCTATTCGAAAGGCTCTGAGATCCAAGATGGTTACCCTGAGTTCAGTGACAAGTTGCTTAAATCGCTCGGTTGGTGGGACGATCTCACGGAAGCTGAGAAAGCCGCCGCAGAGGGCAAAAACTGGAAAACCGATCTCTCTGGCGGCATTCAACGTGTGGCCATCGCCCACGGCTGTATTCCATTTGGTAATGCGAAAGCACGAGCGATTGTATGGACCTTCCCAGATCGCGTGCCGCTTCACCGTGAGCCACTTTATACACCTCGTCGTGATCTTGTTGCCGATTACCCAACTTGGGACGACAGTGAATCGATTTACCGATTACCGACGCTCTACAAATCCATTCAAGACCAAGATAAATCCGGTGAGTACCCGATTATTTTGACCTCCGGTCGCTTGGTCGAGTACGAAGGTGGCGGTGATGAAACGCGCTCAAACCCTTGGTTGGCAGAGCTGCAACAAGAGATGTTTGTTGAGGTGAACCCGAAAGATGCCAACGATCTCGGCTTTAAAGATGGCGATATGGTTTGGGTTGAAGGGGCTGAGAAAGGGCGAATCAATGTTAAAGCCATGGTAACGCGCCGAGTTCGCCCGGGTATGGCGTTCATTCCTTTCCACTTTGGCGGCAAATTCCAAGGCGAAGATCTGCGCAGTCGTTACCCTGAAGGCTCTGATCCTTATGTGATTGGTGAGTCTGCCAACATTGCCACGACATACGGTTATGACCCTGTGACGCAAATGCAGGAAACCAAAGTCACCCTCTGTAACATTCGCAAAGCGTAAGGAGTTACCCCATGGCTAGAATGAAATTCCTATGTGACACCAAACGCTGCATCGAATGTAACGGCTGTGTCACGGCATGTAAAAACGAAAACGATGACGCATTAGAGTGGGGCATACAGCGCCGCCGCGTTGTGACCCTCAATGATGGTGAACCGGGTGAAAACTCGATTTCGGTGGCGTGCATGCACTGTACCGATGCACCATGTATGGCAGTGTGTCCCGCCGATTGTTTTGAACACACTGAAGATGGCATCGTGCTGCACAACAAAGATCTCTGCATTGGTTGCGGCTACTGTTTGTTTGCTTGCCCATTTGGTGCACCGCAGTTTCCAAAACAGGAAGCGTTTGGTGAACGTGGCAAAATGGACAAATGCACCTTCTGTGCAGGCGGACCGGAAACAGAGCCAGGCTCGCCAGAAGAGCGTCAAAAGTACGGGGCTAACCGCATTGCGGAAGGTAAGTTGCCGATGTGTGCGTCATTGTGTTCAACCAAAGCACTGCTGGCGGGCGATGCAGAGAAAGTATCTGACATTTTCCGCCAACGTGTGGTTGAACGGGGAGCAAAAGGGGCTGGTTGGACCGATGGTCATGATCTCGCCTTTGATGCCACTAAGAGCTGAGCACGGAGAGTAGAATGAGTTCTATTTTTAAACGTGTTTGGGTCACCATGCTGTCAGTAATGGCGGCATGGTGGGCTGTATCTCTGCCCGTGCACGCGGAGCAAGAGACAAACGTGGCACAAAGTGAGATGACCCAATTAGCCGGCGCCGATTATTGGCGCCAAGTGCGCGAAGGCGAGGCGGGGTATACAACCTCGCAGTTTCCTGAGCATGGCGTTCTGATCAGTGCCCCAGGGCAAACCTGGTACATCCTCAAAGAAAAGTGGATGTCGCCCGCAGGCGCAGTAGCGATATTTGGCAGTATTGCGATGGTGACCTTGGTCTACTTAGTGATGGGGCCAATTAAGTTGAGTGCGCCGCGTACAGGCAGAAAGATCAAACGCTGGTCACGCCTAGACCGTGCACTGCACTGGAGTATGGCTTTTACCTTTTTGACATTGGCGTTTAGTGGCTTGATGTTGGTTTACGGCAAGCACTTTCTTAAGCCGTATATTCCAAGTGAGCTATGGGGCTGGGTGATCATCACCGCCAAGCAGTATCACAACTACATTGGCCCTATTTTTTACCTCTTGCTGCTGTGCATCCTCGTTAAGTGGTGGCGAAAGTCGGTGTTTAAAAAGGTGGATCTGGTTTGGTTCTTCAAGCTGGGTGGCATGGTGGGCAAACACAAAGGTAGCCATCCGTCCGCAGAGTTTTCAAATGCGGGGGAGAAAGCGCTGTTTTGGCTCTTGATCGTGGTGGGCACCGTGGTTGCGTTTAGCGGGTTGGTGTTGGATTTTCCAATATTCGGTCAAACTCGCCGCGATATGGAGCTTTCTAATCTCGTGCACGGCTTAGCGGCGCTGATTTTGATTTGTGGTTTTGTCTTCCACATTTATATCGGTCTGTTTGGTATGGAGGGCGCACTAGAGGGCATGGTCACGGGTGAAGTCGACGAAACTTGGGCGAAAGAGCACCATGATTTGTGGTACGAGGAAGTCATGGCAAAAACGCCCGAGGGCAACAAAGGAGATAAGCATGAACCAAACGCATAAAGGAATTTGGGTCGCCTATATCCTGAGTTGCTTCACTCCCATTACCTGTTTGATTTCAGGGGTGATCGCCATTGTGTACGCGGGTTATCGACTCGATAAAGGTGAAGATGGACAGGTGGTGGATTCACACTACTATGGATTGATCAGAACCTTTTTCCTTAATTTGACCTATTTTGTGGTCTTGATCATCACCGTCGCGACATCCAATGGCTTGCTTAAAGGGGGGAACGACTACTGGTATAAAAGCCAGTGGATAGATTCGATGGCTCATGCGATTCCATACATCGGTTTTGCTTTGGGCTTGGTGGCCATTGCAGTCTGGTTTGTGCGTATGGCACAGGGAATGCGATTGCTTCGCCAGAATCAACCGTTTCAATTCTCCAAAGGGCCCAACCTCTAACGGTAACGTGGCATTCACATATATTGATAGCGCTCCAATATGGGGCGCTTTATTGATTTGGTGGATGCATTAAATTGGTGCGTTATCACCAAGTTGGTGCTATTGGTTTAAATCTCTCTCACTTTTAGTCGCTCTCCCTTCAAGCTTTAGAATTATTATCCACATAAAATCAATGCCTTATTTTTACTCTGACATATTGCTCAATACTGGCACAGATATTGTTTACTGGCTTTCCTGATTCATTTTTCACTAATTTGGTGAATAGAAAACAACCGACGCACATAAAAAGCGCGCTACATGGAGACAGACAATAATGAGCCTAGATGTAAGTCAGGTACACGGAGCCGTTCAAACCCTGACACAGAGTTCAGATACCCTTTTTTTGCTGCTTGGTGCAATCATGGTGTTTTTAATGCACGCGGGCTTTGCTTTTCTCGAAGTAGGGACGGTGCGCCACAAAAACCAAGTCAATGCACTGGTCAAGATCCTCGCTGATTTCGGTATTTCAGCCCTCGCTTACTTTTTCTTTGGTTACTGGCTTGCCTATGGCGCGAACTTCTTTGCCGATGCGCAAACCCTATCGCAAGGCAATGGCTATGAACTGGTGAAGTTCTTCTTCCTTCTCACCTTTGCGGCGGCGATACCAGCGATTGTCTCAGGCGGTATTGCTGAGCGTGCACGATTCTATCCGGTACTGATTGCCACGTTTTTTACCGTCGGTCTGGTCTACCCAATCTTTGAGGGTATGATTTGGAACGGCAACTACGGCGTTCAAGCTTGGTTTGAAAATCAATTTGGTTATGGCTTCCATGACTTTGCAGGCTCTGTCGTTGTGCATGGCGTGGGCGGTTGGATAGCCTTGGTTGCCGTGCTGTTTCTAGGTATGCGTAACGGCCGTATTCGCGCAGGTAAGCACACCAACTTCGCGCCTTCAAATATCCCATTTTTGGCACTTGGGGCATGGATTCTATGTGTCGGCTGGTTTGGTTTTAACGTGATGTCTGCACAAACGCTGGAAGGCATCAGCGGCCTAGTGGCGATGAACTCACTGATGGCGATGGTCGGGGGTATTGTGGCGGCCTTAATTGCGGGTAAAAATGACCCAGGCTTTATTCACAATGGACCACTCGCCGGTTTGGTTGCGGTGTGTGCCGGTTCCGATCTGATGCATCCGATTGGCGCGCTTGTCACTGGTGCGGTGGCTGGCGCGTTGTTCGTATACCTCTTTACCTATCTACAAAACAAAACCAAGATCGATGATGTGCTCGGCGTATGGCCTCTGCACGGCGTTTGTGGCGCGTGGGGTGGTGTTGCGGCTGGAATCTTTGGCCAAACGGCACTCGGTGGCTTAGGCGGCGTGAGCTTGACGGTTCAAGTGCTTGGCACCATCGCTGGTATCGTGATTGCGGTCGTTGGCGCCATGCTTGTCTACGGCATCATCAATAGTGTGACCGGATTACGCTTGTCTGAGGAAGATGAGTTCAATGGCGCCGATTTGGCGATTCACAAGATCTCTTCGACCAACGAAGACTGATCAAAGCGCAGTATCCAACGCACTCGGGGCGCGATTAGGCGCCCCGTTTTTGATCATCCATCACAGAAACCACACCTCGTTTAAAACGCTTCGACTATGGTCTAATCCTTATTCCTATTGTTGTTATTGATGAAGTGCTAAGCTAACAGCAAAGGAAGAAAACCAATAAAGGAAGACCTATGAAGTTTCCGTACCGCAACGTCGTTATTTTGACTGGCGCAGGTATCTCCGCTGAATCTGGTATTAAGACCTTTCGCGCTCAAGATGGCCTTTGGGAAAACCACCGTATTGAAGATGTCGCAACGCCAGAAGGATTCGCGCGCAACCCAGACTTAGTGCAAGAGTTTTACAATCAACGTCGTCTCAAACTCCAAGATGATTCGATTAAACCTAACGCCGCCCATCTCGCATTAGGTAGGCTAGAGCAAGAGTTGGAAGGCAGTGTCACCATCATTACGCAAAATATCGATAACTTACATGAGCGCGGTGGCAGTACCAATGTCATTCATATGCATGGCGAGCTACTGAAAGCGCGTTGCAGCGTCTCCAATCAAGTAGTCGATGAACAGGGGCCGATTCACACCGGTGATTTATGTCACTGTTGTCAAATCCCGTCACAGATGCGCCCCCACGTTGTGTGGTTTGGCGAAATGCCGCTGCGCATGGGCGACATCTATGAAGCGTTGGAAAAGTCGGATCTGTTTATATCCATCGGCACTTCCGGTGTGGTGTATCCCGCCGCAGGATTTGTTCATGATGCAAGAATGCACGGTGCCCATTCGATTGAAATCAATCTTGAGCCCAGCGCTATCGAGAGTGAGTTTGAAGAAAAACGCTACGGTAAAGCAAGTATTGAGGTGCCGAAACTTGTGGATGAAATTTTGTCGCTACAGACACCATCACGCAAACATGCATAACTGGCGCGACAGGAGCTCAAACGACTCACTTTCAACGATTAAAGTGAGCAGTTAAATACAACAACGGCCACATTGCGTGGCCGTTTTACTTTGATACTCTTATCGACAATGGATTATCGATATGAGTGAGTCATTCGTGGACTAGTTGTTCACTTTGAGTTTTTGGAAGTACTTATCGTAAAGCACGCTGGCTTCACCCACCTCATCTTGCCATGTGCCGCTTTCCATCACCTCTTGTGGTGGGAAGATGCTTGGATCGTTGGCAAAATCTTCGGGCAGCAAGTCGTGCGCGGTGGCGACGGGGGTCGGGTAGCCGATTTCAACGGCAATTTTCGCTGCGTTCTCAGGACGCAGTAGGAAATCGATCATCTTGTGCGCGGCTTCGATGTTTTTCGCTTCTGCTGGAATAGCTAAGCTGTCCATCCAAAAAATGGCGCCTTTTTCTGGCCAAATGATGTCGATGGATGCGCCCTCTTGACGAGCCATGTAGGCAGACCCATTCCAGAGCATACCCAGCGAGACTTCACCGGCAAGGTAAGGGTTCGCGGGGAAGTCAGAGTTAAATACCAACACATTAGGCATCAGTTTTTTCAGCTCTTGATACGCCGCTTCAATTTCGTCAGGGTTGGTGGTGTTGGGTGAGTAACCGAGTTTGGTTAAGGCGATGTGGAATACCTCACGCGAATCGTCCATCAGCATGAGTTGGCCTTCCCACTTGGTATCCCAAAAGTCGTCCCACTTGGTGACGGTTGAGCGGTCTAGCATATCAGAGTTGATGCCAATCCCCGTCGCGCCCCAAATGTAGGGAATCGAGTAATTGTTGCTTGGGTCAAAAGGTTTGTTCAAGAAATTACTGTCGAGATCGGCAAAGTGCGACAACTGTGTTTTATCGATTTGTTGAAGCATGCCTTCCTTACGCATCTTCGACACAAAATAGGTAGACGGTACTACGAGGTCATAACCTGAGCCTTGAGTCTTTAACTTGGCGTACATACTTTCGTTAGACTCGTAGGTTGAGTAGATCACTTTGATCCCAGTTTCTTTTGTAAAGTCTTCAAGAACTTCAGACGGAATGTATTCCGACCAGTTGTAGAAATAGAGTTCTTGATCAGCAGCCATAGCAGGGGAAGCGATAAGTGTCGCTGCGCACAGGGCGCTTGCATAGAATTTACTTTTCATTGTATTTCCGTTTTTTGGTGCGCCATCAAGATCCATCGTTCCTGACGTATCTTATTGATAGTGCAGTGAGTAATAATATTTATCGACAATATAAACCATACGCGAAAAGTATATCAGCCAAACAAAAAAATAGGCAGCATCCGCTACCTATTTTGTTCTTTTTCGTCTGTTAAACGGTTATTGACCCGCTTTCAACTTCATAAAGTAGTCTTCGTACTTAACCGTCATGTCACCAACCGCATCTTGCCATTCTACTCGGTCAAGATCCTCTTGTGATGGGAAGAGCGGCGCCACATCTTTAAACTTGGCATTAGACTCTGCTACAGCGGTCAAATAACCGGTATCACGCGAGATTTGTTCAGCGATTTCAGGGCGTAGTAAGAAATCGATCATCTTATGCGCGGCTTCTACGTTTTTCGCTCCGGAAGAAATAGCAAAGTTGTCGACCCAACCAATGCCTCCTTCTTTTGGAAAGACCAGTTTAAGGTTGAGACCTTCGTTTTGCGCGGCGGCAGCACTGCCATTCCACAACATGCCGACACCAACTTCGCCCGATAAGTAAGGCGCTGCTGGGTTGTCTGAGTTAAATACTAAGACGTTTGGCATGAGCTTTTGCAGTTCAGCGTATGCTTGGTCGATTTGCTCTGGGTCAGTGGTATTGCCTGAGTAACCCAGTTTACGTAAAGCGATATGGAACACCTCACGCGTGTCATCCATCAACATGACTTGACCTTGCAAATCCGGGTTCCATAGGTCTGCCCAGCTGGTAAAGTCGTTGGTATCGTACATGTCTTCATTTACGGCCAGACCTGTGATCGCTACTACATGTGGAATCGAGTATTCGTTGTTTAGATCATAAGGTTTGTTGAGGTAGTTTTTGTCCAAGTTGGCAAAGTTTGACAGCTTGCTCTTATCAATTTTCTGCAACATACCTTCGTCACGCATTTTAGCGACGAAGTAGGTAGAAGGGACGACTAAATCGTAGCCTTGGTTGTGCGTTTTTAGCTTGGCATAGAGTGTTTCATTCGACTCATACGTCGAGTAAATCACTTTAATGCCGGTTTCACTGGTGAACTGCTCAAGCAAACTGCTGTTAATGTACGGCCCCCAGTTCATAAACACTAATTCTTTGTCTTCTGCACGCGTTTGCGCTGAAAAGAGAGAGAACATGCATGCACTTGCCGTAATTAAAGTTGCCCATTTTTTCATTGACGTTAGCTCCAAACCAAACGTACAGGCCAGCAACACTGGCCATTATCGATAAAAAACAGGACGGTGAGTGCCGTCCCGTACAAAGTCATGGGTATCAGTCCTTCTCGCGAGCAATCAGTTGCGAGAGGATAACCAGTGTCAACGACACCACCAACATGACGGTTGCAAGAGCATTCACCTCTGGTGAAATGCCCACCTTCACCATTGAATAGATCTTCAATGGTAGAATTTCATAAGTCGGCCCTGTGACAAAGGAACTGATGATCACATCGTCCAGTGATAGCGTGAAGCTCAGCAGCCAACCGGCAGCGACCGCTGGCTTCGCCAAGGGTAAGATGATTTTGCTTAAAATCGTCCACTCACTCGCGCCCAGATCTTTTGCTGCCTCAAGCATTTTTACATCAAACCCGTTTAAGCGGCTGTATACCGTCACAACCACAAAAGGCAGACAGAAGGTAATGTGGGCGATCAACAAAGTGAAAAAGCCCAGTTGGGCGCCTAGCACCAAGAATAGGGCAAGCAGCGAAATCGCCATCACGATATCCGGTGACATCATGACAACAAACAGCATGCCATTCACCGCGTTTTTGCCTTTGAAGTTATAGCGAAATAGCGCCACCGCAGTTAGGCTACCAATCACGGTGGCGGCAGTAGCGGAAAACACCGCCACGTTGATCGAGTGCCACGCAGCTTGCATTAGGCTGTCATTGTTGACCAAGGTTTCGTACCACTTGGTGGTAAAACCATCCCACTTCATGCCGAATTTATTGGCATTGAATGAGTTAACGATCAGCACGATGATAGGCAGGTACAAAAAGCCGTACACAACGCTCATAAAGCTAAATCTAACTGTTTTTCCCATCAGCTTAGCTCCACTTTCTTATTCAAGAGTTTTCCTGCCCGATAGTAGGCGTACAACATTACCGCCATCGCAATGGTCAATGCGATACTGGTTGCCGCGCCGAATGGCCAATCACGTGCATTGAGCACTTGGCTTTTGATCACGTTACCAATGAGCAAGTTCTTCGCACCACCGAGCAAATCGGAGATATAGAACATGCCGAGTGCAGGCAGCAGAACTAATAAGCAACCACCAATAATGCCCGGCATGGTCAATGGTAAGGTGACACGCGTGAAGATTTGCAGTTTGTTGGCACCGAGATCTTTCGCCGCCTCAATGTAGGTATCGTCTAATTTTTCAATCGCCGAATACAACGGCAGAATCATAAACGGCAGCAAGATGTAGACAAGGCCAATCATCACGGCGCTCTCGGTGTACATAATGCGTAGTGGCTTATCGATAAGTTCTAGTGCCATCAATGATTTGTTTAAAATACCCTGAGTACCTAAGACAATTTTTAGCCCATAAGTACGAATCAGCGAGTTGGTCCAAAAAGGAACGATGACCAAAAACAGCATGATAGGGCGCCACTTGGCCGGCATCTTTGCCACGATGTAGGCAAAAGGGTAGCCAATCACCAAGCAGATCAAGGTGGCGACGATCGCCATATAAAACGAATGCCACAGCACTTTGGCGTACAATGGGTCGAATAAGCGCGCGTAGTTGTCTAAAGTAAAGGTCAGATCGATGAGATTCGCTTCGTCACGCGTAAGGAAACTCGTACCAATGATCATCAGGTTGGGTAACAGCACAAATAGTGTTAACCAGCCGACAATCAGTGTGATGATCGCATTTTGAAGATTAAACTTCGACGCTTTCATTGAGCACCACCTCCCAGCTCTCCACCCAAGTGATGGCAACTTTTTGACCGAGAGAGTGATCAACATCCGGGTCATCTTCATTGAAGAATTCACTCACCATGACGCGCATACCTGATTCAAGTTCTATCACGGAGTCGAGCGTCATCCCTTTATAGGTACGCTCAGTGACATGACCAACGATGCCACGCTGCTCGGACTCTTTGATCTCTTCGATACGTAAGTCTTCAGGGCGTAGCATCACTTGTAGCTTGTCGCCGGCTTGAGCTTCACCTTCGAAGTAAACAACGCTATCGACGCCTTCAATTTCGGCGCGCACACGTTTGTCGTCCAAACGCTCGATCATGGTGGCATGAAAGACGTTAATTTCACCGATAAAACGCGCAACGAATAGGTTCTTCGGCTCTTCGTAAATCTCACGTGGGGAGCCATCTTGCTCGATGACGCCATCGCGCATCACGATAATGCGGTCCGACATCGATAGCGCTTCCTCTTGGTCGTGGGTGACGAAGATGAAGGTGATGCCCAGTTTGCGCTGAAGCTGCTTAAGCTCAATTTGCATCTGCTTGCGCAGTTTGTAGTCCAACGCTGACAACGATTCGTCTAACAGCAATACCTTGGGTTTGTTGACCACCGCGCGTGCAATGGCTATGCGCTGCTGCTGGCCTCCGGAAAGCTGGTGAGGCTTGCGTTGCGCCATCTCTTCAAGGCGCACCATGCGCAGCGCTTCAAGGACTCGGGGTTCAATATCTTGGCTCGGCACTTTTTGCATACGCAAACCAAACGCGACGTTCTCAAACACCGTCATGTGCGGGAAGAGGGCATAACTCTGGAAAACAGTATTGACGTGTCGCTGCTCAGCAGGAACATGAGTCACAGTTTGACCATCAAGAATGATGTCACCGTTATCTGCAGACTCGAAGCCCGCAATCATACGTAATACGGTTGTTTTACCACAGCCTGAAGGGCCTAAAATGGTCAAAAACTCACCGTGATTTACATCGAGATTTAGGTGACCGATGATTTCTTTACCATCGAAGCTTTTACTGATGCCGGCTAAGCGTATAACCGGTTGTTCTGCTGTATTTTTGCTGTTCAACGTCTGTATTTCTCCTACTTAAACAGAACCATAGCGTTGTACCTAGCCATCACTATGGGTATTGATTCATTTCCCTAATGAGAAAGCGCATAAAATAACGTGAAGTTAGAGGCGCGAATCATAATCACCAAAATCGTGAAATCAAAGCAATTTATCAGCCTCCAAGTGAAAAAATTTTTATGAAGTCTGACCTGTATGTTTGTTAACGAAACTAGCCCACGTTATCTAACGTGGGTGGACGAGACTACGACCCGTGATTTGTTCAACCTGTTGCCCACTTTAAAACACAGAAAGTTCAAATATCAATCAAATCGTTGATAAAACTGGCAACAATGACGGTTCTGATTTTAGAGTGCGAGATGTTTCAGTATAATGATGTTAATTTTTTCTCTAAAAGTGAGTGTGCCAGCGTAACATGGCAGGCAGACCAGTGATGGAATTCCAATGAAGAGTGAGTTTGAAAAAGACTTCAACCTTGGCGGCAGTATCGAGCGCGCCTTATCCGGAAATTACGAGCTGAAGGTGGTGGATGTGCTCAAAGAAGCGGGCCAGCACACCATGAAACATTTCATCTCTTTCTCTCCGGCGGTCATCGCCTTGATTGCGTTGCAACTGGCGATTTTTTATATCGCTCTAAAATTGCAACTGGGTAATCCTTCTATCATCTTCGATGCGATTTTAGGTACCGCAGAGTTCGACCCCAGTATTTTCAGTGCGATTATGGTCGCCAACTTTAGTTACGAAGTGATCAGTGCACCGATTTATGCCGGGATCAGCTTAATGGCGATGAGTCACGCGGCTGGACTCTCAACCAAGCCCCGCCACATGCTCAAAGGGCTACAACATACCATTCCAGTTATTATGGCGACACTGTTTAGCCTGCTCCTTCAAGGCGTGGCCGGAATGATTCTGCCCTTTGTTTCTATGTATTTGTCGCTGGCGTTTAGCAACTCTATGCTCCTTATCTGTGAGAAGCGTGTACCGCCCATGCAATCGCTGCTGTTGTCGCTGCGCGCCGTTAATAAGAAGTTTTTCCCACTAGTGGGTTTGTATTCCGTCGTAACGGTGCTGTTTATCGTCGGTGTGATGTTCTACGGAATCGGCCTCATTTTAGTGCTGCCGTTTTTCTTCCACGTCAAAGGCATCGTGTACCGCAATATGTTTGGTATTAAGTTAAAAATTGTCGCCAAAGAACAACCTACAGATGAGAATGATGATGACAACGACCCACAAATTTTCAATGCGTAAGACGGAACTACTTGTTTTAGTGATCGCAGCTCTGGTTGCCAGTTGCAGTTACTACCAGTACGAGAAACAGGATCAAGAAGAGGCGGTGAGCGTTTCCTATTCTCAAGCGAAGAAAGTCGGTAAAGCGCCAGATTTTACTCGCTTTGATGATGTCTCCGAGAAAAAACAGGCGTTCTTCGACTACCTACGCCCGGGTATCGAGTTGGAAAACCAGAGAGTCAAAAAAGAGCGTTCGCGTTTAGACATCATTCAACGTCGTTTTCAAAAAGGCCAGTTAACAGCCAAAGATCGTCAATACGCCTCTGAGTTGGGTGAACGATACAACGTTCAGCTTCCAGAAGGCGGCATTGATCAAGCTTGGCTTGAGACTATGTTGCATCGGGTCGATGTATTGCCGGAATCTCTGGTGTTGGTTCAAGCTGCCAATGAGTCTGCGTGGGGAACGTCGCGTTTCGCTCGCAAGGCAAACAACTACTTTGGTCAATGGTGTTACTCCGAAGGGTGCGGTGTGGTACCACTGAAGCGGGGCGATGATATGAGCCATGAAGTCGCCAAGTTTAAATCGGTCCAGCAGTCCATCCATGGCTATTTTATGAATGTGAATCGTAATCACGCGTATGAAGACTTGCGTGAGATCCGTTACCAACGACATGTAAAAGATAAAAGTCTCACCGACACTGAAGCGGCTATCGCTTTAACTAATGGCTTGCTGCGCTATTCTGAGCGCGGTGAGGACTATGTCCAAGACATCAAGACGATGATCATGCACAATCAGGACTTCTGGGAAGATAACCTGACAAAACAATAAGTAAAGATAATGACTCGATTAAAGTTAGCCCTAGGACTTGGGTTTGCAGCGGCGATGGCGTGCACGCCCGTCACAGCGCAAGAATACATGTTTACCTACACCAAGCTTTACACGCACATGAAGCAAAACGCCAAAGAGGGGCATGAAGACATTAAAATCGGCTTCTTTTTTCTCAATGCCGATACAAAGCGCAATTGCGTGATTGAGAAAGCCTGGATGGAAAAAGAGCAGCACTACGAAGAGCTCAAATCTTCTCAGTACCATGAACTTTTGGTGCCACTCGATAACAATCTGCGCTCTGCGAATCCATTAGTCTTCGTGCGCACCCCGCAAGATCAGCGCTGTGATTTCTCTATGGTCGTCATGACCAAACAGCCCATGGAAGGAGAGGTCTCTTACCAAGAGGTTGAGGTACTCCTTCCTCAAATGCATGCCATGCTTGTCGATCTCGGAGGGATGTTCGCTAGCTGGTTCACGCCAGATGTCGAAGGTGTCACGTTGGAGTTTCCCAACGATCTCAATGGTGTGATTCAGTTCTCCAATGGCTCAGAGAAAGCGATTGTGGCTGGCAAAGTGCAAGTGGCGTTAAGTGAGATTGGTGAGGGGGGTAAGATAACTCTTCCGACCCAAACTGCGCGAGTGTTGCCATACTTACCCAAGGCAAAATAGCCATCTGCTCGTCTTTACCTAAACGTAATAAGGGCCGCATCTGCGGCCCTTATTCTTTATGACGACTAAACCTGACTACAAGTTGGTCACATTGAGCTGAAGGCTAGGATCGAACTCTTGTACACGATCGTCTTCATCAAGCTCTGGAGTCGGGATCTGTTCTTTATCAAAACCAATATCACCACCATTGATGACACCAGAGTCTTTATCAACGGATTTAAAATCGAACAGTTCAAAGTCAGCCAAGTGGCTAGGTACCACATTTTGCATAGCGCGGAACATGCTTTCGATTCGACCAGGGAAGCGTTTGTCCCACTCATTAAGCATCTGTTTAATGTTCTGGCGCTGCAAGTTTGGTTGTGAACCACACAAGTTACACGGAATAATTGGATAGCCGCGCAAATCTGCATACTTGATGATGTCTTTTTCACGGCAGTACGCCAGGGGACGAATCACCACGTGCTCACCGTTATCCGACACCAATTTAGGTGGCATGCCTTTCATTTTTCCGCCGTGGAACATATTCAAAAAGAGTGTTTCGAGAATGTCATCACGGTGGTGGCCAAGGGCAATCTTGGTTGCGCCCAACTCTTTTGCAGTGCGATACAAGATACCACGACGCAAACGTGAACAGAGTGAACAGGTCGTCTTGCCTTCAGGGATCTTATCTTGAACGATAGAGTACGTATCCTCTTCGACAATTTTGTATTCGACACCAAGTGACTCTAAATACTCTGGCAGGATGTGTGCAGGGAAGCCAGGCTGTTTTTGATCAAGGTTGACCGCAATCAATTGGAAATTGATTGGCGCACTCTTTTGTAAACTCATCAAAATATCAAGCATAGTAAAGCTGTCTTTGCCGCCGGATAAGCAAACCATAATGCGATCACCGTCTTCAATCATATTGAAGTCTTGGATGGCTTGGCCGGTGTTGCGGCGGATACGCTTTTGCAGCTTATTAAAGTTGTATTGTTGAGCTTTAGTTAGCTCTTGAGTTTGCTCAGTCATCAGCTTGCAGTCTTAATCAATCATGAATCCAAATGAAGTGCGTATGATACGGATAAATCACTGAGATGCCAGCGTTAGCGCAGAAAATAATTTACCGGCTTGAGGTCCAAACCGCGGTCTTTTGAGAGGAAAGAAAATAGCCTCACCAAAGGGTGAGGCTATTGAAGGAGAACAAGTCCATTAGATTGCTGTTTTAGGATCGAGTGGGCTGATATAACCAGCGGGTTTCAGTGCGAGTACATCGCAATTGATCTTATCAATCACATGTTCAGCGGTATTCCCGATAAACACCGCTGAGAGTCCGGTGCGTCCAGTGGTACCGATAATCACCATAGCGGCATTCTCTTTGATAGCGGCGTCTGGGATAACGTCCTCTGGCAAACCTTGCTCTACAATGGTTTGCTCTTCATCAAAACCATGTTTTTGTCTCAGTGCTTTCATCGCTGTTAAGTGGTGGCCGCGAACAGCATCGGTATAGGTGGTCGGGTCAAACTCTGGTAACTCAATAGTAATGTTGGCCGGTGTGACTGGATAAGCGTTAACAAGCAGCGGACGTGCGCCTAATCGCTCAGACAAACTCTTTAGCTGCTCAACCATTTCATCGTTTAACCCAATGTGTGTGTCATTTTCTGAACCCACGTGCACGGAGGCGAGAATACTTGCGTCCTCTGACCACGTTTCGTTTTTAACCAGCAACACAGGAGAAGGGCATTTACGCAGCAAATGCCAATCGGTTGGGGTGAAAATCACCGATTCTAAGACGTCATGCTTGCGTGTACCTTTAATAACGATGTCGTGTTCACCAGAAAAGACTTCGGCTATAATCGCTTCATATGGACGGTTGTGCCACACCACTTTGACTTCAAACTCCACGTTGTCATTCAAATAGGGCTGTGCGACTTTTTGCATCCATTGCTCGCGTTGACCGATCACACCTCGGCGCATTGCATCTCTTTCATCAGAAGAGAGCATTGAGGTCATGTCATAAGAGAAGTCATAGATAGAGAGAAAGAACGTCACTCGACTCGGTGAACGGCTCTGCGCGGCAAGCTGCATCGCTCTGGAAAGGGCGGGTTGTTCTTCTTTATTGATATCGGCAACCACTAAAATCTTATTGTAAATGCTCATAATTACTCCTTGGAGTAGAGTTGGGCTATAAGATTAATGTAGCTTACTTTTGAGGAGAGTATTAGGAAAACAATGCGGAAAGTAGAAGAAGTATGATGTAGCTCAGAATAGAGCTACATCATTGAACTGATTACGATTCTTTTGAAACGCCCGCCAGATCCATCAGCGCATCGTGGTCGATGATGGTGATGTATTTCCCTTTCACGCTGAGAATTTCAGACTTTTGGAAACGGCCTAGCAAACGCGAGATTGTCTCTACCGTCAATCCGAGATAGTTACCAATATCACCACGAGTCATGGTTAAACGGAACTCACGAGGGCTAAAGCCGCGCTGCGAAAAACGAGTTGAAAGGTTGTATAGGAAAGCAGCGAGACGCTCTTCTGCGTTCTTCTTTGAGAGCAGGAGAATCATGTCTTGGTCGCCTTTGATTTCATTACTCATCAGGCGCATGATTTGCTGACGCAACTTAGGCATTTTACCTGAAAGGTCGTCCAAGATTTCGTAAGGGATCTCACACACCATCGACGTCTCAAGCGCTTGAGCGAAACTTGGGTGACAATCACCAGTAATCGCATCAAAGCCTACAAGGTCACCGGCGAGGTGAAAGGCTGTAATTTGTTCATCGCCTTGCTCGGTAATGGTGTAGCTCTTAATGGTTCCTGAACGAATTGCGTAAAGAGATTTAAGCTCATCACCCGCTTTAAATAGCTCTTGGCCTTTCTGGATAGGCTTCTTTCGTTCGATAATTTGGTCAAGCTGGTCAAGTTCGGACTCGTTCAAAGTGAACGGAATACAAAGCTGACTGATACTACAGTCCTGACAGTGAATCGCACAACCACCGGACTGAATTCGCTTTGTTGCAGGCTTTTCAGAAATCATAACAACCTTTCACTATTTGATATACATCAATATTTTAGCACCCATTAGCGGCAAAAGGTAGCGGAAAAAAATGTATAAAAACAGGTATCTATAAACTAATTAATAAAATCGATATTGCATCATATCCGGTAAAAATGCCGTAGATTAACAGCATAAACGCAACAATTTGACGAAATACTGAAGAATTTTGAATCCGCTTACGCGCCTCAGCCCCCATGCCAACCGCCAGCATTGCGGGTAGGGTTCCCAGCCCAAACATCAACATGACTAAGGCGCCGTTTAGCGCGCTGCCAGACACGGCAGACCACGTCAATGTGGAGTAGACAAGTCCGCAGGGTAGCCATCCCCAGACCATGCCAAACGGAAGGGCGTGCAAGGGGGATTGTAAAGGCAGTAGGGATTTGCCCGCTGGAGCGATAAAACGCCAAATCTGCTGACCCAGCTTTTCAATATGCAGCAGTCCGTGCCACCATTTTCCGATGTAACACGCCAGCAAAATCATGAAAAGTGCCGCCAGCAAACGAAGCCATATCAAGACACTATTTATTTGGCTCAGTTTGCTCAACGACGCCACTGCGCCGCCGACGATGGCTCCAAGCAGTGCGTAACTGATTAATCGACCAAGATTGTAATAAACGGGCGTCCAGCGAGAGGGCGAGGTTTGCCCGATGGTGAGCATTGAGGCGATACCACCACACATCCCCATACAATGTCCGGCCCCGACAAGACCGATAACAAACGCGCCGAACCAATCAATCATCATGGCTCACGTTTCTTTTGCTCAGACTCATCTTCGTCAAACAGAATGTTGTGACCTTGACGCTCGAGATCTTCAAACTGCTCGCTTTTCACTGCCCACAGAAACACCGCTACGGCAACACAAACCAGTACGATGGCAATAGGGATTAAGATATACAAGCTTTCCATTTACTTACCCTGTTCTTTGAGCAAACGCAGAGAGTTCGATACTACAATAATTGAGCTTGCAGACATACCAACCACAGCAAAATAAGGCGCGACCAAGCCGGCAACAGCGAGTGGCAAAATCAATACGTTATAGCCCAGTGACCACGCGAGGTTTTCACGGATGATTTTTCGAGTTTGCAGCGCGAGTTTTCGTGCATCAAGGATTCGTTCCAAGTGATCACCAAGCAACACCATGTCCGCTGAGGCTTTGGCAACATCGGCACCACCACCCATGGCGACAGACAGATGGGCGCCGGCGAGAGTAGGGGCATCGTTAATGCCATCCCCGATCATCATGGTGACGTCATTCGCATCAACGTGGTTTAAGAATTCGAGCTTGTCTTGAGGCTTGGCTCCTGCGACTACATCCTCAATCCCAATTTGCTCGGCGACCAATGTCGCGTTGGTGTGGGAATCACCCGTTAGCAGCGTCACTTTGATGCCCGCTTGCTGAAACTGCTCAATAAACGGCTTGGCGTCCTTACGAATCGGGTCGTGATATTCAAAGGTGGCCACTAGCTCGTTATTCAGTGATAAGTAAATGCAGTTAGGTGAGGGACTCGCCCCTTCACCAATCACAAACGAGGCACTGCCTATTTTCGCAATCGCACCATCAATCGAACCGGTTACACCAGAACCAATTACGTTCTCGATGTCTTGAATCTCCAGGCTCTGAACCGCATAAGGCTTAAACGCACGGGCCAGAGGATGATTGGCGTGGGACTCCAATGCTGCGGCCATAGAGAGCGCTTCTTCACGAGTGATATCTCCATGGAGCGTCACGTGACAAATTTCAATGTCACCATGCGTTAAGGTCCCGGTTTTATCGATGATCAAATGGTTCACTTTACACAGCGTTTCGAACACGTGGCTTTTGCGCAGAAGTATGCCAAAATTGCCCATGCGAGATGTCGCGCAGGTCAACGCCGTTGGTGTCGCGAGAGAGAGGGCGCAAGGACAGGTCGCGACCAATACTGACAACATGATCCAGAATGCATCGTCTGGGTTTGCTTGGTGCCAAAAGAACCAGGTAACCGCAGCAATCACCAAAATAATCGCGACAAAATAGCGCGCAACGACGTCGGCTATCTCGGCGATTTTTGGTTTCGCAAGCTGCGCTTCATCTTGCAGGCGTACAATTTTCGAGATCATCGAGTCCGCTTTGCTGGATGTCACCTCAAGTTCAAACGCTTCCTCGCCGTTGAGGGTACCGGCGTACACATAATCCTCGACATTTTTCACGACAGGAACGGATTCGCCCGTTAACATCGACTCATCGATGTGGACTCGGCCTTTGATGATCTTGCCATCGGCAGGAATGTGCTCACCGGGTAACACGCGGATTTGATCACCAAGTTTTAGGCTTCTGACGGCAATTTGGTCACCTTGAACCGTGGTGGCCATTGCAGGTATTAATTTAAGCAGGTTTCCACTTGCAGCGGCGGCTTTGCGTCTTGCGCGCATTTCAAGAAAGCGGCCAACCAAAAGGAAAAACGCAAACATCGAAATGGATTCAAAGAAAACTTCACCTTGCTCTGTAATGGTCGCCACCAAACTGGCAAAGTAGGCAAAAATCATCGCCAAAGAGACGGGGACATCCATGCCGAGAGTTTTACTGCGTAAGCTACGCCATGCATTTAGGTAAAAGGGCAGCGCCGAGTAGAGCATAACCGGTGTGGCAAAAATAAGGCTTACCCAGCGAAAGTAGTGTTTAAACTCTGGTTCTAGATCGCCAAACACTTCAAGGTAGAGCGCCACTGCCAACATCATGACTTGCATGGTCGCAAGGCCAGCTATACCTAACCGATAGAGGTACTGCTTCATTTGCTGATGGTAAGCCGCTTCTTGCTGGTCAGCTTCAAATGGCGCAGCTTTGTAACCCAATTGGTGAATCGACGAGAGAAGATCGCTGAGTCGAGTTTTGCTTTTATCCCACGCGAGTATCGCACGATTGGTCGTGGTGTTGACACGAATAGACAAAACGCCAGATTGGGTCGAAACTTGTTTCTCAATCAGCCAAGCACAAGCCGCACAAGAGACACCATCGAGTGACAATGTCACCTCTGCATGTTCTTCATTGGTTCTGACAAACTCCGATTGAACCTCTTCGTTGTCATAGTGAATGAGTGCCTTGAGCTGCTCGGGAACCAGTTCGACTTTTTCTGCAGGCGCTGTTCGATATTGATAGTAGGACACGAGCCCGCTATCAATAATCGTTTGGGCGACGGTTTCACACCCTGGGCAACACATATCGCGAGATTCGCCGAGGATCTCCACCTTATAATCCGTGTTGTCTGGTACTTCTTCACCACAGTGGTAACACGTTTTACACATAGCTACGCTTACATCAATTAGTTGGAAAGAGGGATGGCCATCTTAGAAGGGAATGTCACGCGGCCTTGAATTAACCATTGTGCATCATGAGGGGTCAGTTCGATAAACCAGGGGCCTTGCAGCGCCTCGTCGAGCTCAAAGCGATATTGACCTTTGGCGTCAGACGTCAGTAATCGGCTAAAATCGCGATCAGGCAGTGTGCGATGGGCAAACATCGCGGTGATTGCGGGGAAGTGTTCGAGAGTGCCTTTATCAAGCGTGATGACGATAGCGTTTTCGTCAGAGACGACTTGAGCGCTGAGTCCTAACTCTTTTGCAACGTTAATCTTTGAAATATCAACGTTGATCCCTTTTCCTTTTTTATAGTAATCCTCAGTAACCAGGTCGACCGAGTTCTGAGTGAAAATAACGACCGTTATAATAGTCCACACCACCACGATCGATGGAAGGATGATTAGAAACCACGGCCAAAACTGCTTATACCAAGGCTTTTCCATAAAAAAGTTCTCAATTTATAAAATGAAATCAGGGCTTTAACTGTAAAGGAAAGACAGCCCCATTACCATCTGTTGACAGCATGGGGCTGGAATTGAAATGTAACTTATTGTTCTGAGTTGCTTAGGCTCCATACATAGGCAGCGACAAGTTGCACTTTGTCTTCACCTAGTATGTCTTTCCAAGCTGGCATTACGCCTGAGCGGCCGTTCATGACCGTCTCTGTCACTTCAGCACGCGAGCCACCGAACAACCAATCTTGGTCAGTCAGATCCGGTGCACCCACAGCTGGATTACCTTTACCGTCCGTACCATGACAAGCCGCACAAACCGCAAAACGTACTTTACCCGCTTCTGCTTCGCGCGCGTTCACGCTACGACCTGACAAGCTCAGCGTATAGCTCACGACTTCTTTCACGCCTTCTTCGCCAAGCGCATCTTTCCACGCAGGCATTTGACCGATTCGGCCTTGCATGATGGTGGTCACGATAGCTTCTGGCTCGCCACCGTATAGCCATGCGTCGTCAGTCAAATTAGGGAATCCTTTTTGACCACGAGCGTCAGAGCCGTGACACTGCGAACAGTTTTGTAAGAACAGGCGCTGACCCACTTTTACTGCTTCATCATCCGCTGCAATCGCAGGGATAGGGCGCAGATCAGAGGAGCCATCAACATACGCAAGTCGCTTGAATGCTTCACCAAAGTAGGCATCTGCATCATCAAGCTCTTTGGCGTATTGTACTAGCTGCTTGTTCTCTTGAGAGGCGGCAATCGACGCTTTTGACTCTTCAACCGAACGAACGGTTTGATCTGAGCTCTGCCAGCCCAAGACACCTTTAAAGCTGCCAAGACCTGGATAAAGCGTTAAATAGATCGCTGCAAATACGAACGTACCAATGAAAAGGTAGGTCCACCATTTAGGTAGAGGATTGTTAAGCTCACGAATACCATCGTATTCATGGCCCATATCAGCGCCTTCCTCTACGCCCATTTTGTCTTTAAGACACCAGATAAGTAGTGCAGCACAGCCGACCAGTGTTCCGACCGTGATGATAATTATCCAAAGACTCCAAAACGTCGTCATTGCTTAGTCACTCCCTGTTCTTTTTTGGGCTGTTCAATCTCGTCAGCAAAGACAAGGTTGGCATCTTCTTCGAAGCGAGCTTTACGGTTTTTGCCGTAAGCCCACCACACAACGCCAATAAAGCTCACGAACAGAACGATGGTCCAAATACTGTGAATAGTACCGATATCCATTACGTCACCCCTTATTTACTTCATTGCGTGACCAAGAGACTGAAGATAAGCAATGATGGCATCCATCTCTGTTTTACCTTCTACATCTTTAGACGCGTTTGCGATTTGTTCATCTGTGTAAGGCACGCCGAATAGGTCGCGGAAAATACGCAGTTTCTTCTCAGTGTCCTTACCATCCAGTTCATTGTCAGCCAGCCATGGGAAACCAGGCATGTTTGACTCAGGAACCAACTCGCGTGGGTCAATCAAGTGAACGCGGTGCCACTCGTCAGAGTAACGGCCACCAACGCGCGCAAGATCTGGACCTGTACGCTTAGAGCCCCATAAGAACGGATGCTCCCAAACGCTTTCGCCCGCGACGGAGTAGTGACCGTAGCGCTCTGTTTCCGAACGGAAAGGACGAATCATTTGGCTGTGACACACGTTACAACCTTCGCGAATGTAAATATCACGACCTTCGAGTTCCAGCGCAGAATAGGGACGCAAGTTTTCAACCGGCTCCGTTGTCTGTTTTTGGAAAATCAGTGGCGTGATTTCTACCAGCGCACCCAAACTGATGGCAAACACAATCAGGATCGCAAGCAAACCGACATTACGTTCTACTAGTTCGTGGCGATTGTTAGAATTTGAACTCATTCTTTAATCTCCTTATGCCGGTTGCGGGATAGCTTTCAGGCTATCTTTTGGCGCGGTAACGGTTTTGTACGTGTTGTATGCCATGAGGAACATACCTGCTAGGAAGATGAAGCCACCTAGGAAACGAACAAAATAGAACGGGTAAGACGCTTGCACAGACTCTACAAAACTGTACGTTAATGTGCCGTCTGAGTTCACTGCGCGCCACATTAGGCCCTGCATAACGCCCGAAATCCACATCGCGACGATGTAAAGAACAGTACCGATAGTGGCAAGCCAGAAGTGGGCGTTGATCATGCCAACAGAGTACATACGTTGCTGACCGAACAGACGCGGAACCAAGTGGTAAACCGAACCAATCGACACCATAGCAACCCAACCTAACGCCCCTGAGTGCACGTGACCGATTGTCCAGTCAGTGTAGTGGGAAAGGGCATTGACGGTCTTAATCGACATCATCGGGCCTTCAAAGGTTGACATGCCATAAAACGACAGAGATACGATGAGGAAACGCAAAATTGGGTCATAACGAAGTTTGTGCCATGCGCCAGATAGCGTCATGATGCCGTTGATCATGCCACCCCAAGAAGGTGCGAACAGTACGAGAGACATCACCATACCGAGCGACTGAGTCCAGTCAGGCAGAGCCGTGTAGTGAAGGTGGTGTGGGCCTGCCCAGATGTATAGCGAGACCAATGCCCAGAAGTGAACAATCGATAAACGGTATGAATAAACGGGACGTTCAGCTTGCTTCGGAACAAAGTAGTACATCATGCCAAGGAAGCCAGCGGTCAGTAGGAAACCTACCGCGTTGTGTCCGTACCACCATTGTACCATTGCATCAACGGCACCGGAGTAGACAGAGTAAGACTTACCCATAGAAACCGGAATCGCCATGCTGTTGACAATATGCAATACAGCGACAGTGATGATGAACGCACCAAAGAACCAGTTTGCCACGTAGATGTGTGATGTTTTACGCGTAATCAGTGTGCCGAAGAACACTACTGCGTAAGCCACCCAGACAACAGCGATCGCAATATCGATCGGCCATTCTAGTTCCGCGTACTCTTTACCCGAGGTAAAACCGAGTGGGAGAGTGATCGCGGCTGCGAGGATAATTGCCTGCCAACCCCAGAAGGTGAAGGCGACGAGAGGGCCACCAAATAGACGTGTTTGACAAGTTCTCTGTACAACGTAATAAGACGTTGCGAATAGGGCACTTGTACCAAACGCAAAAATAACCGCATTAGTATGCAGAGGACGTAAGCGACTGTACGTCAACCACGGCGTATCAAAGTTTAGCTGTGGCCAAACTAATTGAGCGGCAATCAAAACACCAACAGCCATGCCGACGATACCCCAGAGAATAGTCACTAAGGTAAACTGACGGACGACCGTATAGTTGTAGTTTTGTTCTAGCTGCTTTTCTTGGCTCATTTGCATGCTTCCAATTTCTAATTAACTACACTTTACTTCCAACACGACACATGTCGTAATGCCACCCAAAACCTCAAGAAAATGTCGCCAATCTCAGTTGGTTAAATAATCTTGCCAGTTTTTAAAAAAAGTGGCACTTTCAGCCGCCAACTATACTTCATTTAACAATTCAATGACAGCATAGTAACCTTACACTTGGTCAGGTTTTGGCCTTTTATTTTAAAAGTTTGAAGTTTGTTACACGGAGAACCCAACAGAATGGCTGCCCAAAAACTAACAAGAGGTCGTTTTGCTCAAATAATCATCATGTTAACCCTGCTTCTGACGGCGTTTTTCTGGCGTACTATCACGCACAAAGATGCGATAGAAGTGGTGTGCGAACTCAAACCCGCGTGCACATTTGTTGTCGAAAACGACCGCTTCACCGCAAAATTTGAGGCAAACGAGATTATCATCACCAAGCCCAATACAAACTGGCTGCTAAAATCGTTAGAATCACCGCAAACAATTACGGAAAGTGATACTGACTGGAGACTCGAGGCTACCGTCAATGAAGCGTTAAGTCTAAGCTTGCAAGACCTCAACAAGACCAAAGAAGCGACAATCAAGTTTCGAATGTAACTGAGCCCAAATTTGGGAAAATTAACGTCCTACAATCCATTTTGATAGCCAATGGCTCGAACAGTGAGATGTTAAATTTGACGCGAACGAGAGAGAAAACGTGCGAGTTCTTCGTCGAAATCACAAATTATGGTATCGCTCAGCACTAATAATCAGCTTTGGAAATCTTTGATTAACAAACTGATTATTAGGTATTTTATGGTAAATGAAATTATGTTTAATGGAATAGCTTATGGGATGGGTAGATTGGATAGGGAGTGGTCTTTCCTGTGTTTTTCTAAAGTACATTTAACATAATATACATAATGCGTACTGTTATGTAGGCACAATCAAGTTGTGTCAGATTCTAGTCTAGCTATTTATAGTTATCCTTATTTGCTTAATTAAATTTTTGAGCTTTGAGGACCTCAACCGATGCTAATTCCCATGAGTGGCCAAGAAATTAATCGCTTCTAAATACGATACCGCCTTCATCAAATCCAAGGCAGACATCCTAAAACGTTTATCGAGTCAGCTAAGTCAATATAGCGTCTTTTCTTTGGCACATTTCCCCCGGGGCGATCCTAGTAACCGACATTATCCCGCTGCTTTTCTTGGTTCAACTGCGAAGATTTGAGTTTAGATTTTTCGTGCCAGTTTGCTTATCAGGTTAATTGGTGGTTTGTATTTACCTCAAACAAATTAGTTATAGTGCCTAATATCTACTAACATGGATATGAATGATGGCGTGTGGGATTGAGGATTTGTAACGCTTTCCTTTGGGGATCACTTTCTTTGACTGGTCACATACCTGATGATCACCAGATGAGTTAACTCGGATAACTTTCAGATACTTATCGTCAAATTTGGTGTGTACGTATACGTCACAAAAGCCTTGAACACCAGATTTGTTTAACTGCTTTAGCACTTGTTTCTTGATCTTTTTTGCTACAGTGTAACGCTCTGCATCATCAGCAAAAGCTGAGAATGCGTGAAAGAAACAAAAGAGAAAGATTAGTAAAGATTTCATGTGGTCACCTCCTCTACCACCTTACTTATTGCAAGGTGGCGTGGTGAGACTAGATGACCGTTTTACGACGAGGCACTTTAATTATCATGCGAAAGCCATACGTTAATGGGCTTTCTTTCCGGATTTCGATTTAAACCCTTGGTGTGGAAATACATTTCTAATGCGTTGCTGGACCTTTTTAGGAACTTGCTTAGAGAACACAAGTTTAGTCCCGGTACGTTGTTGATACACTTTCAACTCCCCATCAAAAGGCGTTCTTTCCGCAATCTCTAAGACATTGTGGCGAAAGCTTGGTGGGAAATGGCCTTTCTCGCTTTCTAATTTACCGTTTACGAACTTCGCTTTTAAAATCGGTCTATCGACGGCGACTAACCAAAAGATAACGACCGCCGCAATGACAATCACATACAACATACAAACCCCTTAATCTAACAGCTTACTTAAATCTTCTTTCAAGCTACTCACCGTCTTACTCGCTTTTTCGCTGCGTGATGCTTCGGTGAGTAAGTATTCGATAGCATCTGACAAGGTACACCCCAACTCATTCGCGCGATAAGACAGTTTCTCCCACACACGATAATCAAGATCGATGGACTTCTTCTTGGTGTGGATTTGTTCTGCATTGAAGTGACGCTTTCTTTTGGCTCGGATTGCTTGCTTTAACTTGATGTCCAACTCGGGCGACATGTGTTTGTCTATCCATTCAAGAACCTTTACTGGCTCGTGCTGGATTTGCTGAAGAGACTTAACAGCGGTCTCGGCTTCACTTCGATCAACATAGCGTGTAATCGACTCACCGGCCTTCCATTTGTTGATGAGATAAGTCCACTTCCATCCGCATTCCAAGTTTTCCAATTGTTGGTATTTCATGTCAGCCGTTCCCTAGTCGTTCTTCCCCTAACCGTTTGAGTGACAGCGTAACTCACAACGCGCTGAGTTGAAAGTGATTTGTGAGCAAATTAAGAGCAAGAGCAATGACACAATACGTTATTGCCCGTTATGCCCCCCGATATGTAACTTATACATGATCCCCCTATATAAGCCGGGCAGTTTTCTATATAATTCCACTCCATTTTTTAATAAAACAATTGGATTTCAATGAAGCAAGAAAGCTGGCGCACTGTGACCCCACACTATGATCATTTTGACGCGGTGTTGGCTCAATTCTCGACTCTACCGCAAGTGAGTTTTCTCGATATTCAAACGCGCCTTAAGCAGACATTGAACACGTTTTGCAAACTGGAACACTATCGTTGCCTAGTGCTTAATGCACCGGATAATGCACACTACCGAAGCCTGCTGAAGCAATCCCTTCACAAGGTTGATGAGTCCAAACATGTTCTATGCTCTGAGTCCATTGACGCATCCTCACTTTTAGGTCACTACAGTTGCAATGAATCTGGTGACGTTGTCACCAAAATAACGGGGCAACTCCAACAAGCGACTGACGACGGAATCGTCATTATCTCTGCCAACTTGCTACTTGCTCACCCTGTTCATTGGCCAGCAATCAAGTCAGCGATAATGGGAGAGTCCTACCCGCTGATCAATAGCAACCCCGCGCGCCCCGCGAATCAAGCCCCTACGGCAATAACCCAAGCAAAACTCATCGTATTGGGCGATCAACACCAACTCGCTGAGCTCGAATACCTAGAACCTGAGCTTTTTAGCCGCCTGGCGATGTACAGCGAGGTGGAGCTAGATGTTGCTCTCAACCAAGCGACCATTGAACGTTACTTGGGCTATCTCTCCTGGTTATCGACACAGTACCAACTTCCAAGCTTGGAGGTAGATGCGGTTAAGCGCGTCATGGTTGCCGGTGCAAGGCACACGGAAGACCAAAGCTTTATGCCACTTGATGTGAGTTGGTATCAATCGATTATTAAAGAGGCACTGCTATTTTCTAAGAGCGATGTCATCACTGCCAACGACATAGAAAGTGCGATTGATGCTAAGTACCAGCGTGAGTCATATCTTTGTGAGCGCGCCCTGTCGGACATCACCGAAGGACAAGTCGTGATTGAAACGCAAGGTGAGTGTGTTGGCCAAGTGAATGGACTCACTGTGATTGATGTCCCAGGACACCCGCTCTCATACGGTGAGCCGGCTCGTATCTCTTGCGTGATTCATTTTGGTGATGGCGACATCTCTGATGTAGAGCGAAAGGCCGAGCTAGGCGGCAATTTACACGCGAAAGGCATGATGATCATGCAAGCGTTCGTCAGCAGCGCACTCAATCTCGATGAACCACTGCCATATTCCGCGTCTGTCGTGTTTGAGCAGTCGTATAGCGAAGTGGATGGTGACAGTGCGACTCTCGCTGAGCTCTGCTCTTTTGTCAGTGCCCTTTCCGAGTACCCTATTAATCAGCAAATTGCCGTAACGGGTGCGGTCGATCAGTTTGGTCGTGTTCAGGCGGTCGGTGGATTAAACGAGAAAATCGAAGGTTTTTATCACGTCTGTAAGCACCAGGGATTCACCGGGCATCAAGGCGTCATTTTACCTAAGACGAACTTAAAACACTTAGCGCTTCACAAAGACGTCATAGAAAGTATCAAGAATAACGAGTTCCATATTTGGTCGGTGTCTACAGTTGATGAGGCCATCCCGTTGATCATGGGTAAGCCCTTCCGAGGAGAAGACGAATCGAGCGTTATCAGCAAAATCGCTGAGCGTATAGAGAGCTTTGAGCGCCATGACCAACCCCTAAGCTTAATGGACAAGATCAAGAGTTGGCTTAGCTAAAGCTTTCTTTTCGTCACATTTTTACTGATCGGAGTTGTTTAGCGTACACGTGTTCACTAACATGCTGCTATCAAAATTTGGAGTAATTGATAATGCAAAACAAACAAGATTCTTATAACCGCGAAGATTTACTGGCATCAAGTCAAGGTGAGCTGTTCGGACCAGGCTACCCTCAGCTTCCTGCACCGAACATGCTAATGATGGATCGCGTCACTAAGATGTCTGAAACAGAAGGTGATTTTGGTAAAGGTTTGATTCTGGCAGAGCTTGATATTACTCCTGACCTTTGGTTCTTTGATTGCCACTTCCCTGGTGACCCAGTGATGCCAGGCTGTCTTGGTCTTGATGCGATGTGGCAATTGGTTGGTTTCTTCCTCGGTTGGGTTGGCGGTAAAGGCAAAGGCCGTGCACTTGGCGTGGGTGAAGTGAAATTCACCGGTCAAATTCTCCCAACAGCGAAGAAAGTGACGTACGAAATTCACATGAAGCGCGTTGTTAACCGTAAGCTTGTTATGGGTCTAGCGGATGGTCGCGTACTTGTCGACGGTAAAGAGATTTACGTAGCGAAAGATCTTAAAGTTGGTCTTTTCCAAGATACGTCTGCTTTCTAACATTCTAAATCTTTTCTCTAGCGACTCACTCGAGTCGCTTTTTTGTGCTCAATCTGGCTAGTTATAGTGCACTAGATATCTACGATAAAGCCCCTTTCGGGGCTTAGTTCCTTGCAGTATGTGGGTTAAGAGTTATTTGTAGAGACCTGACTGCTTGTCGTCCCTGGCATCACGCCAACCACCGAGCCAATACGACCGAGCATCCATCTGCTGATACGGGCAGGCTTCCATTGAGCGGCCATTCAGCCCCGCTTTGTACCCTTGAGATTGAGCTCGCTCTAAGCGGTCACGCTTTTGTCTCTTCATAGTGTCGTCCTCATACATACGGTGTTTCTTAACGTACTACTATTAACTTTTCATGGAGCTTTTGTGACTCCACAGTTAAGAATCGTCGATCAACGGCACTTTCACAAGATATAAAAAAAGCACAGCGTCAAAATTGTGAGGCTGTGCTCTAGTTTAAAATTTAACCTACTTTCTACGGAACCCTAGGAATGAAAGTAGCATCAAAGCAAAGAAACCTAGTGAACCGCCCTGTCTGTCAACGGTGTCAGTAGTCGCGGCGGGACGTGACTCAATCGTTTGACTAGACGAGTTTGGTATAAGTTTAACTGCGACGACTTCACTACCGCTGTCGCAAGATGATTCAATTGAATACGTAGAGAATCCACCAGCACAATAATAAGCAGTGCCCGAAATGACACCTGCATCATTGATATCGGTCGCATCAATAATACGATACTCATTATTTGTATCTGGTGAACTAGCAGAATAGGTGAGGTCATCTAGATAATGACTCGTTTTAATAGGTGTACTATTGCTGCTATCCAGCGTAGTAATGAATGCTCTCTGAGCTCGCGGTTTACCGTTGTACTCGCGGTGCGTTTCAAAATCAACCGCGCCAACCACTAAATCATCATTGTTGATACCACCAGCTTTACCGTTGGCACCGTAGAAAAGCACGTCATCGTTAAACAAAGTTGCAGTGGGAGAAGTGACATCACTGACGTAAAACAGGCCATTTGAATATGAACCATTTACGACAATGTCACGCAGTTTATAGGTTCCTATCGCCTTACCATTTTCATTGACAGCGGATACAACGGAGTTGAGGTAGTTACTAATGCTCCTGTCGCCAGAGTCGAAACCGGATACGAAGGTACTTGACCAACTATTTGCTCCCGTTCTGGTAAATACAGCAGCTCTTAAGTATTCATCACTGTCGCTATTATACCCGACTGCGTACATCGTACCATCTACAGACGCAATATCTCTAGCTGCACCTTGAGGTTGAATACGATCGTTGGACGCGGCTCCAATCCACCCGATTTGCGTTGCTGTACCATCTTCCCAAATGGTTGCTTTGGATGTGTAGTCAGAAGAATTATTAGTGGCTGATATTGACACACTTCCCGCAACATATTTAATACCATCAGATTCAACATACTTCCATGCACGAGAAGTTTCTCCAGATTCTAACGTTGAATTACCAACGAAAGCGGTGTTTCTTCGAGTGGACGTTTGGTAGTTACCTACCGCTTCGCTACTTGATGAAATACTATTAACAACGACATTGCCAAAACTACTTTGAACAGGTTCTGTTACCGTCTCCACAAACGAAGCAGTACCATCAAAATTGTTACTCTCTTCGTTCAAGTAGCCATAAGTATACTGGTTGGTAGCCCAGTTCTCGCACAAAGTATCCGCATACCCAAGATAGTTATAGCAGTAATTTCTGAAATTCGACCAAACATCATCACCTGAGTCAATATAATCGAAACCAAAACGCGTCAAGAATGGGGCCTCATGACGGTATTCAAAGCCTTCATTATAGTTCTTGCCTTCAAATGCAATCTTATGATCTGTTGCATGAGTAGAACTACAATCTGTGTTCCAGCAATTTACTGAAGACGGCTGAATCGCGACACCATAATGTTTGTCGTATCCAGAGTTGTCATATCTCTCTACAACTTTATATAACGCCGCATTAGCACTAAATGCCGCCGATACCGTGGCGGCAATCATGGATATTTTGAAGATCTTACTACTCATCGTATTGTTTAACTTTCCTGTTGCATTGCCTCGAGCTCTTCCCAACGCTCGAAAGCAACGTCTAACTCTTGCTCTGTATGAGCGAGCTTATCTAAAATCGTTTGTGTTTGCTCAGTCGGTTTGGCGAAGAAATCTGGGTCATTCACCTGCCCTTGTAGCGCTTCAATTTGCGCCTCGAGCTCTTCCAACTTAGCGGGTAAGGCTTCTAATTCTCGCTGCAGTTTATAAGATAACTTCTTCGGTTTTGCCTTAGTGACTGCAGATTTGGGAGTTTCCTCAACTTGTTTAACTGCTTTTGCTGAATTTTCCACCACGCGGGCTTGATGCGCTTGTACTCTTTGTTGCTGAGCATCGTGGTAGCCACCAACAAACTCTTCAATCACACCATTACCTTCAAAGATCCAACTGGTCGTCACTGTGTTATCAACAAACTGACGATCGTGGCTCACCAAAAGCAACGTACCCTGATAGTTGGCAAGCAAATCTTCTAAAAGTTCCAGAGTTTCGATATCCAAATCGTTGGTGGGTTCATCCAGCACCAATAAATTGTTCGGTCTGAGGAAGATACGCGCCAGAAGTAGTCGGTTTTTTTCACCGCCAGAGAGCGCTTTTACCGGTGTACGCGCGCGTTTTGGCGCAAACAAGAAATCTTGCAGGTAGCTCAGTGCGTGCCTTGGCTTTCCGCCGACCATCACTTCTTGTTTACCGTCTGCAAGGTTGTCGATCACCGTCTTTTCCGGGTCTAGTATTTCTCGATACTGGTCAAAGTAAGCGACTTCCAGTTTAGTTCCGCAGTGGAGTCTACCGCTATCAGGCTGTAAAGAGCCAAGTAACAGCTTGAGAAGCGTACTCTTCCCACATCCATTCGGCCCAACCAATGCAATCCGATCGCCACGCATGATATTGAAAGAGAAATCGCGCACAATTGGGTTACCCTCAATGGAGTAATTGATGTTCTGCGCTTCGAAAACAATTTTTCCTGAACGCGCAGCGTCATCAATCTGGATATTCGCTTTACCCTGCACTTCTCGCCTGTCGAGACGCTCCTCGCGTAACTTTTTCAGCGCACGAACACGTCCTTCGTTACGCGTACGACGGGCTTTGATGCCCTGACGAATCCAAACCTCTTCTTGCGCCAGTTTCTTATCAAACTCTGCGTTTTGCACCTCCTCAACGCGCAACATCTCTTCTTTTTCTACGAGATAGTTGTCGTAATCTCCAGGAAACGAGGCAAGCTGACCGCGATCGAGATCGACGATGCGTGTCGCCATAGATTTGATAAAAGCGCGGTCGTGGGAGATAAAGATGATAGAACCACGAAAATCTTTCAGGAAGGTTTCTAACCACTCAATCGTGGTCACATCGAGATGGTTAGTCGGCTCATCAAGCAGCAATACATCGGGATCACGCACTAGAGCGCGTGCCAATGCGGCTTTACGCTGCCATCCACCTGACAAGTCGGTCAATTTAGTGTGGCCATCAAGTTTAAGCGCGGCTAGGACGTTTTTAATCCTGTCTTCGAAACGCCACGCACCAGTGTGTTCAAGTTGCTCCTGAATACGGGCTAATTTGTTGATGTTTTGCTCAGATGGATCAACCGCTAATAGATCGAGTTGATCTTGGTAGATCTTAATTTGCTCACCAATTTCAGCCAGTCCACCCGCGACATAATCAAACACGGTGCCTTCTTGATTTCGTGGCGGATCTTGCTCAAGACGTGATACCACCACATCTTGCGTGACGGTCAGTTTACCGTCGTCAAGCAGCACTTCGCCCGCGAGCACTTTCATGAGCGTCGATTTACCAGCGCCATTTCGCCCAACCAAACAGACACGCTCATTGTCTTGTAATGCGAAGTCTGCGTGGTCAAGTAAAGGGTGATCACCGTATGCGAGTAATCCGTTATTGATGGTAAGTAATGCCATTATTCTCTAACCATTGAATCAGTTGTTGTTTGTCAAAGGGCCAATTAAGCTCACTCTCGTTTGCGCGAAGCACAGGAATAGTGACACCGTAACGAGAGAAGAGCTTATCGTCGAACGCGATATCGACGTGCTCAACGAGACGGTCAATGCCGACGCTTTGACAGAGCGAAAACGCCATCTCACAGAGATGGCATCCTTCAGTGCTGTATAAAGTAATCATCGATGCTCTCTATCCTTGTTCATACACCGAGTTTACTGGCGATGCGTGATCAACCAGCAGTTATGAATCTGTTTATTGCGAGCGAAGTCCATCGGCAACGTTTGGTGTGAGATATTCTTTGCCTCCAAACCAAGCTCGGACAGCGCATCATTGTCCATCTTAAAGTGACGCTTGTTGTTGGAGAACACAATCATACCGTCATTGCGCAATAGGCGTTTCAGCTGGCTCATCAGTTGAATGTGATCTCTTTGCACATCGAACGACTGCTCCATGCGCTTTGAGTTCGAGAACGTCGGGGGATCAATGAAGATGAGATCAAACTGAGCCGTCGATTTCTCAAGCCATTGCAAACAATCGGCTTGCTCGAAACGGTGTTGACGCCCCACTTGACCATTCAACGCCATGTTCTCTTTCGCCCAATCTAAATAGGTTTTGGACATGTCGACGGTGGTGGTCGACTTTGCACCACCACACGCAGCGTGGACGGTCGCAGAACCTGTGTACGCAAACAGGTTCAGGAAGTCCTTACCCTTTGCCATCTCTCCCAGTCTGCGACGTGTGATTTTATGATCTAAAAACAGGCCGGTATCGAGATAATCATGTAGGTTCACGAACAGCTTCACGCCGTACTCGGAGACCTCCATTTTTCGCGACTCTTGCGACAACTTCTGATATTGAGCGCGCCCTTTCTGCTTCTCACGGACTTTGAGCACGACTTTATTCGCATCGGTCCCCGTCACTTCAATCGTCGCTCGAATAATGTCGGTTAGACGTCGCTTTGCCGTTTCCTCTGGAATGCTTTTAGGTGCGGCATACTCTTGAATCACCAGGTGATCACAGTACACGTCAATCGCCACGTTGTAATCGGGCAGATCTGCATCGTAGACGCGATAGCAGTCAAGCTCTTCTTTACGCGCCCACTTACCAATTTTCGCAAGATTCTTTTTGAGTCGATTTGAGAAGTCAGGTGCAATACTGCTTTGACGAGTCTCACTCGACTCTGCATCTTTACGTGACTCTGCTGAGCGAGCTGAAATCGAGTAGTTCTTTTGGTGACAGGGTAACGCACCATTATTTAACTTAAACTGTTTCTCTGCACGCATGCGTAAACAGCTAAGCAACTCGTCAGAGCTTGAGAATATTGACGCGTGACAGCCACCAAATTCCGCCTTCAACTGGGCGCCGAACGCCGTATAAAGCGCAATTAAGCCAGGATGCGTACCTAGACGTTCACCGTAAGGTGGGTTACAGATCACGACTCCAGAATCGAAATCCGCTGGGCGTGTCACTTTTGTTGCGTCACTCACCTCAAAGTGGATCAGTCCATCGACACCCGCGCGACGGGCATTATCTTTGGCAATCTGAATCACGCGGCTATCGTTATCAAATCCGTAAAACTTAGAGTCAACTTTCTTGACACCACGACGAGCTTGAACCGCCGCTTCAGATTTAATTTCCGCCCACACCTCAGGTTCGAAATCTTCTAAGGATTCAAAGCTCCACTTTGCGCGTTTGACGCCTGGCGCCATGTTGGCTGCCATCATCGCAGCTTCTATTAGCAAGGTGCCAGAGCCACACATAGGATCAAGTAAGTTACTGCCTGCTTGCCAACCACTGCGTCCGATAATGGCTGCAGCGAGTGTCTCACGCAATGGCGCTCGGCCAGATTCGCTACGGTAACCCCGTTGGTGTAAGCCGCCACCGACCATATCAATACCTAACAAGGCTTTATCTTTGTGTAAGCGGACATGGATACGAAGATCACTATGATCTTTACTGATCGACGGTCTGGGTAAGTTTTTCTTTTCAAAGCAATCGACAACCGCATCTTTGACCTTCATCGCTCCATACTGACTGTTACGAATCTCGCGGTTTGTGCCGTTAAAATCCACGACAAACTTCTTTGAGCTGTGGAAATGGTTGACCCAGTTGACCGCAGAGGCAGCAAGGTAAAGATCCATATCATCATTACAGGTGAACTCTGAAAGCACGCGAACAAAACGTGAGGCCAAACGGCTCCATAGACACACACGATACACTTGCTCATTCGTGGCTTTAAAGCGAACCCCTGCCTGAACAGGTTTCGCGTCCTCTATTCCCAAGTTCGTCAGCTCTTCAACTAACAGGTTCTCCATACCATTGGATGTAACCGCAAGATATTGATGCATAGTGATGTTTATTTCTTTAAAAAATGACCCGGCATTATAACCGACATTCGTTCATTGCGTTACTCCCTGCGCACTTTATCTCACTTAATTACTACGTTAATCGATGATTCATTCACCACTCATCCTGTTTATGGTGCTCCGAACGGCATACCCATGATTTGTCGTACCTAATCCAACTTCACTTTTTGTAAGCAACAACGCTACGTACCTTTCAAGCGAAGTGAATACTTATTTACACTCAAATTGGTATATACCAGTAGGTATTTTAAGTGTAATTTTATTTCAGAAACACCTCAATAGAGGAATTTTTCGTTGAATTTGATGATTGTAAGGGTTCAGAGCGCGTGGTTTAGCTGGTCACTTGTTGAGCAAAACTGGCAACTAACTCACACTTGTGAGACAGATAAACGTTCAAAATTAAGAAAAAAAATCGGCGCTTGGCCGATGGAAATGAAAAATGAATCAAAGGAATGAATACAACGAGGAAAGTCTTATCGTTAATTCGCTAACAGCTAGCCCACCAGCGCCATAGGCTGCGTTTGAAACTGTTGGTTGGCCACACGCATGCGATCATGCATCACCTTAATGGCTTGGCCAAACTGGAGTGATTTAGAAGGGTTGAGGTGAAATGCTTCGAGACTAACCTGGGCACACAGGCTGGCGCTATCCCCAACTTCCAAAACAATAAAATAACCTTGGCTAAGCTGATTCGACAGATAAACAAAATAGCCCTCTTCAAGGGGTTGTTCACCGTCAGAAATATTGTCGAAAAACCAGCTTTTCGGTTGAACCGGCTTATGGAAACGCTTAGCCGCCACACAGTAGAGTGCGAGCTCAGCTTGACGCGGTTCACTAAGACCAAGGAGAGAGATTTGCTCTTTGTACGTTTGAAATGCAGACGCATCATCAACGCTAAATTCGTTAACGCCAACGGCACAGTCTACGATAAGTTTGCGGGAAAGGTTGGTTTTGAAGACCATGTTGTCACCGAGATCGAGCATAAGGTGCCCTTCGGTGTCATCATAGTACCAAGTCCATTTGTCACTGGGTTTAAGCATCGTTCCGTCTCTTCGCCTGATGGGTTTAGGTAAAACGCTTAATTACCTTTCCAAGTCTTAAGGCTGATTTTATGCACTCATTGGCAAAAAAAAAGAGGAAATGAATTCTCATTTCCTCTTAGATTACTCTATTTATAGTGATATATTTATCAGGTGACGGCGTCACTCTATCCAGAAATACAGGGACAGATTATAGATTTTTGACAATGTCTTTCACTAAGCCAGGGCCGTGGTAGATAAAACCAGAATAAACTTGTACTAGCTTTGCCCCTGCCATCAGTTTTTCTTTGGCGGCGACATATGAGTCGATACCACCCACACCAATCACAGGGATCGCATCCCCCAACTCTTCATGTAAACGTCGCACAACTTCGGTGCTGCGAGATTGCACTGGACGACCACTTAGGCCCCCTGCTTCGTTGGCGTGTTTCATTCCTTCCACAATCGATCGGTCGAGAGTCGTATTAGTCGCAATGACACCATCGATATTGTTCTTAAGGAGCGACTGACAGATCTGGCTGATCTCATCATCGCTCAGATCTGGTGCGATCTTAAGTGCTAATGGCACGTAGTTACTGTGTTTTTCAGCAAGCTCTGCTTGTTTGGCTTTGAGTTCACTCAATAATTCATCGAGCGCTTCACCATATTGCAACGAACGTAGTCCCGGAGTGTTTGGTGAGGAGATGTTGACAGCGATATAACCCGCATATTGGTAAACCTTCTCCATACAGATTAGGTAGTCATCGGCACCTTTTTCGATCGGTGTGTCTTTGTTCTTACCGATATTGATACCAAGTACGCAGTCATACTTGGCTTTTTTAACATTCTCGACAAGATTATCGACGCCGAGGTTGTTGAAACCCATGCGGTTGATGATCCCTTGTGCTTCAACAAGACGAAACAAACGCGGCTTGTCGTTACCCGGTTGCGGACGTGGTGTGACCGTCCCTACTTCGACAAAACCAAAACCCATGGCATCAAAGGCTTCAATACATTCGCCATTTTTGTCCAGACCCGCTGCAAGGCCTACTGGGTTGCGGAAAGTCAGACCCATGCACTCGACTGGGCGATGCGGGAGTTGCTGTCTGTAGAAAAGATCCAATGGTGTGCCGGTAAAACGTTTGAAGTTTTCAATGGCGAGATCGTGTGCCTTCTCGGCATCAAGTTGGAAAAAGCCAGCTCTGGCAAGACGGTAAAGCATTGTGCCTCCGAAAGAAAAAAGCCCCGTATAAACGGGGCAGTATTATTCAACGTTTTACCGAATAATTCAACGATTAACGCAAACGGTTACTCATTGGCAGAGCAGTTTAGGTTGAGGAGCATCAATTCACGCAATGCGACTGAGAACTTGGCGAATTCATGGACTGCCCCCACTTTAAACTCGTTGAGAATATTTTCCCATCGATGCAGCGACACTTCGTTTTTCTCAATCCAGTCTTCGAGTGCTTTCATTACATCAAGATCTTTCGGATCGCAGTTGCAACTCAACACTTGCCCAGTTAACTGACGTTGTTGCCAATCAAGATCCTCTCTAAATGCTGCGCGAGCCAAGGCTTGCCAATGGTTGTCCACGGCTTGAGTATTGATTTGTTTCAAGAACCAGTGGAGAGACAAACGATCGCCCAAGTTGTAGTAGAGTTTTGCACTTTGCTCAACCGATTTGCCTTTTTCACGAGCCACTGTAGATATATCCAGTACTGAGTATAGACTCGACAAACGCGCAACATAACTCGCCAACGCTTCGGATACGCCCTGCTCAATCCAACGGTTTGCCATCTGGTTGTGCTCTTCCACTTCCGCCGGAACCAACATGGTATCAAGTTGCTGTTTGATGGTTTCTACGTCTGCTTTATAGAGATCAATCATGGCTTTGACACATTGGCGACCAGTACGATTACGGATCAACCAACGTGACAGACGACGCAGCGTACGTCTGACATAAAACATCATGTCATACTGAGCGTCGGTCGAGGCATGGTTATCAAGAGCACGAAGTTGCGTGAACACCTCACCCAAACCGAAGATCTCACGTGCGGCGACATACGCATTGGTAATATCGACGACATGTGCTCCCGTCTCCTCACGGAGTCGAGTCACAAAGTTGCACCCCATCTCATTCACCATTTGATTGGCGAGCATGGTGGCAATGATTTCGGCTTTCAGTGGATGGTTGTCCATCTGCTGATCATAGTTACGGCGTAACTCTGTTGGGAAGTATTGGATCAGTTGCTGCGCATGCACCTGATCATTGGCAATGTCGTCATGCACCAATTCTTCTTTCAGAACCATCTTGCCATACGCCACCAGCACAGAGAGCTCAGGGCGAGTCAGTGCTTTACCCTGCTTTTCTCGCTCTAATAAGGTTTCATCGTCAGGAATGTACTCTAACGCTCGATCCAGTTGACCCGCTTTTTCTAACGTATGGATGAAGCGAATTTGTTCCTTAACCAGTGATGTGCCTTGGTGTTCGGTGACAGAGATCGATTCAGATTGGCAATACGCATCTTCAAGGACAATCTCACCGACCTCATCTTCCATCAACTCTAGGATTTGATTGCGCTGTTTAACCGTTAAGTCACCATTCGCCACCAATCCGTTGAGGAAGATCTTAATGTTGACCTCATTGTCCGAGCAATCAACACCGCCGACGTTATCAACAAAGTCAGTATTGACGCGGCCACCTTTCAACGCGTACTCCACTCGACCGAGTTGAGTCATGCCCAAGTTGCCACCTTCACCGACCACTTTAGCGCGCAGATCGCGTCCATCAATACGCAATACATCGTTCGCACGGTCACCAACATCCGAATGCGTCTCCTTAGACGATTTCACGTAAGTACCGATACCGCCGTTCCACAACAAATCGACTTTCATTTGCAGGATCAGTTTGATCAGTTCATTCGGTGCTGCCGACGCTTTCTTCACCCCTAGCATTTTTTGGATCTCAGGGGAAAGAGGAATAGACTTCGACTTGCGTGAGAACACACCGCCGCCTTTGGAGATAAGTTCCGGATTGTAATCTTCCCAACTTGAACGCGGTAGATTAAACAAACGTTGGCGCTCTTCCCAACTGCTCGCAGAATCAGGATCAGGGTCAATGAAAATATGCAAATGGTTAAAGGCAGCCTGCAAGCGGATATGCTTCGATAGCAGCATGCCGTTACCAAAGACATCCCCCGCCATATCACCCACACCAATCGCGGTGAAATCCGTCGTTTGACAGTTGATGCCCATTTCACGGAAATGTCGTTTGACCGATTCCCAACCACCCTTGGCCGTGATGCCCATTGCTTTGTGGTCGTAACCGTTCGACCCCCCTGAAGCAAACGCATCCCCTAGCCAGAAGTTATATTCTGCGGAGACTGAGTTCGCCAAATCCGAGAACGTCGCGGTGCCTTTATCCGCTGCAACAACAAGATACGGGTCATCCTCATCATGACGCACGACATGACTTGGCGCGATGACTTCCCCTTCAATGATGTTGTCAGACACATCAAGTAGTGCACGAATAAAGCGTTTGTAACAGCGCTGACCTTCAGCAAAGATTTCGTCACGACCGCTCAGTGTGTGTTGACGTTTACAGACGAAGCCCCCTTTCGCGCCCACCGGCACAATCACGGTGTTTTTCACTTGCTGCGCTTTCACCAAACCTAAAATCTCGGTACGGAAATCTTCTTGACGATCCGACCAACGTAAGCCGCCACGCGCGACTTTTCCGCCACGCAAGTGAACACCTTCAATGTCCGGCGCATAAACGAAAATTTCAAAGGCCGGAACCGGCTGAGGAATATCTGGGATGTTACGCGGCTGAAGTTTTAACGAGAGCCAAGGTTTAGGCTGGTTTTGGTCATCCACTTGATAATAGTTGGTCCGAACCGTCGCGGTGATCATTTCCATGTAACGACGGATGATGCGGTCATCGTCCAAGCTTTCAACGTGATCAAGCTGCTCAGTCATTTTCTCGACTAAGTCCGCTTGTCCTTTTTTGCTACCTTTGAATTTAGGATCAAAGCGCTTAGCAAACAGCATGACTAGGCCTTTGGCAAGATCAGGGTAATGACTCAGTGTTTCTTCAATGTACTGTTGGCTAAATGGGAAGCCGACTTGACGCATGTATCGAGCATAAGCGCGTAGAATCGAGACTTCACGACCAGTTAGCGAAGCTCCAAGAACCAATCGGTTAAAGCCATCGCTCTCTAGGTCTCCCGCCCAGATTGACGCAAAGGCTTGTTGAAAACGATCGCGTGCGACGCGAAGATCAACGGTTTTCTCGCTCTTATGCAGCATCGAGAAATCCAGGATCCAATAAACTTGTCCATTAGCTTTGTGCACTTCGTACGGAGATTCACCGATGACGCGCAGCCCCAAGTTTTCCAACATCGGCATGACATCCGAAAGATGAATCGGCTCATCACGGTGGTAAAGTTTGAGTCTCACCGATTTCGAATCTTTGGCCAGTTCTTGCGGGCGATAGAACAACATGCCCAGTTTGTTGTCGTCACTGAGCGCTTCGAGGCGTTCAATGTCGGCGACGGCCGAGCCTGGCATCACATCTTCTTTGTAGGATCTTGGGAAAGCGCGGTTGTACTCTTTCGACAACGGCAACCCTTTACTCTCACCAAAGTTCGCAACGATCGCATCAGAGAGACGATCATCCCAAGTCGACGATGCTTCCATTAAATTTTGCTCTATTGTTTTCACATCAATGTCCATGTTGTTATTGTCAACACGAACGATGTAGTGGGTTCTTGCCAGTGGGCTTTCAGAGAAGTAAGTGGTGAACTCCACTTCTTGCTCACAACCAAAATACTGTTTCAAGATGCGTTGAGTTTGTCGGCGCAGCTCGGTGTTGTAACGATCTTTTGTCACGTAAACCATGCAGCTAAAGAAACGACCGAACGGGTCTTTGCGCACAAACAGACGCAGCAAGTCACGGTCTTGCATCTGCACCACGCCCATACCGACTTCTAGCAACTCTTCTTCTTTGGCTTGGAGCAGTTCATCACGCGGATAGTTTTCTAGGATATTGTGTAGCGCTTTGTATGAGTAGGAACCTTCGCGATACCCGCTGGCTTTGAGGATTCGCTCGACCTTTTCACGAATCAGTGGAATGCTCGCCACACTTTGGTTGTACACCGCAGAAGTGTAAAGCCCAGTGAAACGATGCTCACCAACCACTTTGCCATTCTCATCAAATTTTTTGATCCCGATGTAATCGGTATACGCAGGACGATGAATACGAGAAGCGACGTTTCCTTTGGTCACAATCAATAAAAAGGGTTTCTTCGCTTCGAGGCGCGCAGAATCAGGGAAGTCAGACAGTTTCACGCTGCGCACACGATCCGGATTGGCAAACAAGCCCAGACCTTGTTCTTTGGTTGGGCGCAGTTCTGTATCGCCGTCTGTAGAGACGAGGTCATACTCTTTGTAACCCATGAACGTGAAGTTGTGATCGCCAAGCCAACGCAAAAAGTTCAGTGTATCTTCATAGCGATCCCCTTCGACGGGAATATGATCTTTTTGTGCTTCCAGTTGGTTGGTCACTAATTCGAGTTTCTCAACCATTTGACGCCAATCTTTGACCACCATACCGGTATCGGTGAGAATTTTGATCAGCTCATCTTTGAGTGACGTCATCGCCGCTTTATCACTGAGTCTATCCACTTCGATATGAAACAGCGATTGCAACGCGCCCTCACCCTCATTAATCGATTTAATCACCCCTTTGGCACCGCGTTCGATTTGCGTTGGACCATGTAACATCAGATGTGACGCCATGTCTAAACGACTCAACGCCATTTTGATTGAGTCGACAAGAAATGGACTGTCGGGGACGACAATTTCAACGATTGTGTGCGTCGATTGCCAACCTTGACGGCTTACCGTCGGGTTAAAGACGCGAACCGATATCTCATCGGGTTTCTTTTCATTGATGTGATGCCACAAACTGACGACCGCACCATAGAGATCCGATTCATTTCGTTCAATCAGGTCGTCTTGAGCAATATTACTGAACAGGTGTTGAGCAAGTTGAGTGACTAAAGGTTGATGAGCAAGCTCGAGTTTGTCTTGAATCAGCTTGTAGACTTTTTCAAGCAGAACCGGCATTAGGGTTTCACGCGCGGTCATATTCACACTCCACTATTAGAATTTTTTTAAGTAGGGGGATGTCGTAAGCATCGTTCTTTAGTTGTAAGAATAGTGCTTTACACGGGTAATGCCGCTTTATTGTAAAAGCTTTATTGATAAATGGTTAATTCTTTTAGGAGTGGTAGGAGGTGAAATGTTTGAGAATGTGATTAAGGTTCTATTTAAACTTCTATGAAATCAATCTCTCACAGAACTTCTAACTTAATAAACTTGTTATTTTGGTCAGTTGTTAATCTGAATCGTCCTTTCAAGCCGATTTGACTGACAAACGGTCGAAAACGCATCGCTGGCAGTTGCAAACGAAGTCCATTGTCCGTCCTCACCAATATCTGGCTCGCCGCACCATTGTAGTGGTTGAGAAACGATTGATAAGAAATATTAAGCGAGAAATAGTAGTGGTTCATGAGTTTTCAACGCATAACTGTATAAATAAACAGTAGCACAATTACGTGCTACTGTTGGGTAGTGGATGACTTAGGCTTCTAGCGCCTTGCTGACTTTTTCGAACAAGTCTTTGGCAAGGTTATCCATCGATTTCAGCGCTTCTAACTCTTTGCGAATCAGCGCTTGTCTCTGCTCATCGTATTTACCCAGCTTAAGCAGAGGATCAATCAAACGCGACGCCACCTGAGGGTTCGAGCTGTTGAGTTCTCTTAAGATTTCGCCCGCAAACTCATAACCTTTACCAGATTTGTCATGGAAAGCGACAGGGTTCATGTTCAAGAAAGAACCAATCAAACTGCGCGTACGGTTAGGGTTTTTCAAGCTAAACGCACTGTGATTCATAGTCGACCTGATCACATCAAGTGCGTTGCCCGCTGGGTTGGTCCCTTGCAATATGAACCACTTGTCCATCACCAATCCATCATGTTGCCATTGCTCGCTGTAGTCACTCATTAAACGCTCGCGACACGGTAACTGCGCGCTATTTGCTGCGGTCATAGCCGCCATGGTGTCCGTCATGTTGTTGGCCTGATCATATTGCGCTTCAACGAGACGATTCCCCTGCTCTGTATACGCTAAATACGCTAGCGCCGTGTTTCTAAGTGCACGTTGGCCAATCGCTTGATGGTCAACTCGATAGTCACTTTGCACTAGAGCATGGTACAGCGCACTGAACTCATCCTCTAACTGCTGTGCAAGTTGAACTTTAATGCCTTTAAGTACCGCAGCAATGGCATCCACATCGACCTGCTTGTACCAACCTGACACTTCATTGTGACTTGGCAGCGCTAACATCTCTGCAATAAACGCAGGTTCAAGAACATCAGACAAGAGTACGCCGCGGAACGCATCAATCAGCGCATCCGGTAGCGCGACATCGACATTACCTTGCTGAATACGTTCAACATTACTGCGAATGTATTTTGCTAATAACATTTGGCCTGCATCCCAACGCGCAAAGTCATTGCGAGCATGAACCATAAGGAAGGTTAATTCATCGTCACTGTAATCGTACTCCAACTTCACTGGAGCGGAGAACTCTCTCAATAACGATGGGATCGGACGCTCAGCGACATCTTCGAATACAAAACTCTGCTCACTTTGAGTGACATCGAGAACATGATGAATCGGCTTTCCGTTACAGCGTAACTCAACAACTTCTCCCGTTGGGGCGTATAACTCGACATCAAAAGGAATGTGCAACGCTTGTTTGTCTTGCTGATCCTGCGTCGGCTCAGTCGATTGCTTGACATGCAAGGTAAACGTCTTGGCATCACTGTCGTAATCACTGGTCACACTGACCGTCGGCGTTCCTGACTGGCTGTACCAGAGACGGAATTGCTTGAGATCGACACCCGATGCATCTTCCATGGCGGAAACAAAATCTTCGCAAGTCGCCGCAGTGCCGTCGTGGCGTTCAAAGTAAAGCTTCATCCCTTTTTGGAAGCCCTCTTCACCCAATAACGTGTGCATCATTCGAATAACTTCGCTGCCTTTTTCGTACACGGTTAAGGTGTAGAAGTTATTCATCTCGATCACTTTGTCAGGACGAATTGGGTGAGACATCGGGCTGGCATCTTCGGCAAACTGCGGTCCACGAATAATGCGTACGTTGTTGATACGATTGACAGCGCGCGAACCAAGATCAGAAGAAAACTCTTGATCACGGAACACGGTCAACCCTTCTTTGAGACTGAGTTGGAACCAGTCACGACAGGTCACGCGGTTACCCGTCCAATTGTGGAAGTACTCATGGCCAATGACCGCTTCAATACCAAGATAATCGCTATCGGTCGCGGTGTTCTCATTGGCCAACACATACTTGGAATTAAAGATGTTGAGTCCTTTGTTCTCCATCGCGCCCATATTGAAAAAGTCGACAGCGACAATCATGTAAATATCAAGGTCATACTCAAGACCGAAACGCTCTTCGTCCCACTTCATTGAGTTGATTAGGGAGGTCATCGCGTGAGGCGCTCTGTCCAAGTTGCCTTTGTCGACAAAAATCTCTAAATCGACAGGGCGGCCAGAGCGAGTCACGAAGGTGTCGCGCAGAACATCAAAATCCCCAGCGACCAAAGCAAACAGATACGCCGGCTTAGGGTGTGGGTCTTGCCACTGAACCCAATGACGGCCATGATCTAAATCGCCAGCGGCCACTCGGTTCCCGTTACTCAATAAATAGGGGTATTGCGCCTTGTCTGCAATCACTTTAGTGGTGTACTTGGCCAACACATCAGGTCTGTCCAAGTAATAGGTGATTCGACGAAAACCTTCCGCTTCACATTGGGTGCAAAACGCACCGCCCGATTTATACAAGCCTTCAAGCGCGGTATTGGCTTCAGGATCAATGTGCGTCACTATGGTCAGTGTAAACTCGCGCGGCAACTGGTTGATGGTCAGCGTGCTCTCCGTCTGCTGATAATCGCTCCAAACCTCACCATTCACTTGCAGCGAAACCAAAGTTAAGTTCTCACCATCGAGCTGTAAGGTACTGCTCTCTTTGCATTGCTGAACTTTAGAGATAGCCGTAACCACCGTTTGGTTATCATGCAAATCAAAGGTGAGGTCTATAGTAGAAATCGTATGAGAAGGCGATTGATAATCTTTGCGATATTTGGCTTGTGGAGTCTGAGCCATGTCTGAATCCTTTTGACTGAATATGAGATGAGCCAACACGGGCATCAAGCACTCGTGGGCAAACGTAATTAGCTTACCTCTAGCCAATCAAAAAAACGAGGTATTGACGACAATAACCTCGCTTTTTATTCATGTAGAACACATTTTGTCTATATATCACCCATCGATTCGCCGATATCACTAGCGAACGCGATCGAGCACCGCATAAAGCGCCCCTTCTTCCATTTCAAGTGTCAAGGTATCACTGTCGAGTACGTAACGTGTTTCGTGCTCGCCATTTTCGTAGAGAAGTACAAGGTGTTCACCTTCTGTGTAATAGACGCCGCGATGCACCGCTTCATCTCCTTCATCGTTGCTGACACGGAACATAAACACAAAGTCGGGTTGCAGCACTAAATCCATCTTATCAACATCACTGGCTGAGACATCGTGCCCGCCTAAACTCTGACTCGACCAAATGCCAGCCAGTGAATTGGAGAGCGCCTTAGTAAATGTCACACCGTTGAGATTAAGCAAATGGTGATTACCCGAATAGCGGTACGCTTGTGGCTCAGAAGAGTTGAGTCCGAGTATTAGGGTATCATCGTTGGCTGTGTAGAGACCTTGCCAATGATCCACCGAGTAGTCTCGCTTCTGAATGTCGATTTGAAACTGATAGTTGGAGCTTAACGAAAGCTTGATGGCGAGAAAGTTTTCTGCTGATTCATCAGGACTCGGATTGACGAGATACCAGTCCCCCAACAAGAAAGGGTGATCAAATTGAGTAAGATCACTATTGTCGTGTACTTCGGGCGAGAGCCTTTCTGCACTGACCCACGCGCTACCCATTAAAAGAATTAGTCCGATCCATTTCATCACGCATCCCTCACTCTTTTCTTAAAGCTTAGGTAGGGTTTTACGAATACGCGAAAAATTAGATCCAAATCACATTAATTGTCTGCACAAAAAAAGCGAGCACATAGGCTCGCTTGGTGTTATTTGCGGATTACAAGACAGGTAACAGGAAAGATGCCGACTTACTGCAACTTCAACATGTCCACCATGATCGCCACCGACTCATCCAAATAAGCGTCAGGCGCTTCGTAGTCTTTGGGTAAGTCGTCAAGATCGGTGTACGGCTCCTCACCCAATGCTTTTTGACGTAAATTGATGCGAGCCAGGCGTTCTTTATCTGCCTGTTCACTCTCCGCTTTACGCACTTTTTCATTGAGAGACAAAGCGTTGTCATCTTTTTCAGCACGATACTTTTCAATATCTTGCGCGATAAAACCGAACTCTAAATCGTTGGCAATACGCGCTTTGTGCTTGTCGTCTAATGCAGAAATCAAGGCATCGTTACGTGCTAACACGGTGTAATTGGCGCGATCAATACTATCCCAAGGTAGAGCGTTATCTTCGACACTCTCCCCGGTTTCATCCGCGTCTACAGCGGTTGGGAAAGGAATGTCAGGTGCTACACCTTTGTTTTGCGTACTGCCACCATCGATTCGATAGAATTTTTGAATCGTGTACTGCACGTAGCCCAACTCTTTATCAAACAAATCGTAGATATGGTTGAGAGAGCGGTGCTGCTGCACAGTGCCTTTACCAAATGAGTTCTCACCGAGAATGATCGCTCGACCGTAATCTTGCATCGCAGCGGCAAAAATTTCTGACGCGGACGCACTATAACGGTTAATCAATACCGTCATCGGTCCGTCGTAGCTGATTTTGTCGTCTGTGTCTGCATTCACGTTCACACGGCCATAACTGTCGCGAACTTGCACCACCGGACCGCTAGTAATAAAGAGACCAGATAGCGCAGTGGCTTCGGTTAACGCACCGCCGCCGTTGTTGCGGAGATCGACAATGATGCCATCGACACCTTTCGCTTTCAGTTGGGAGATTTGCTCGTCGGTATCTTTAGATAGGCCGACATAAAAACTCGGCACTTCGAGCACACCAATCTTCTTACCATCACGCTCAATCACTTCTGATTTGACCGCACGATCTTCTAAACGAATTTTGTCGCGCACGATAGTAATGACTTGCGATTTCGCCTCTTTACCCTCAGGCAAGATTTGCAAATTCACCTTAGTGCCTTTCGGCCCTTTGATCAATTGAACCACATCATCAAGGCGCCAACCGATAACATCAACGATCGCTTCACCATCTTGGCCGACACCAATAATACGATCCCCTTCGGACAACTGCTTGCTGTTCGATGCCGGTCCACCAGCCACTAATGAACGAATGACAGTATAGTCATCAGTCATCTGCAACACTGCACCAATTCCTTCGAGCGATAAATTCATCTCAGTTTGAAATTGATCAGCACTGCGCGGAGAGAGGTAACTGGTGTGCGGGTCAACTTCACGCGCAAAGGCATTCATGTACAACTGGAAGGCATCTTCATTGTGCGTTTGGCTGAGACGCTTAAGCGCATTGTTGTAACGTTTCTCAAGCACCTCTTTGATCTCTTTCCACTCTTTACCTGTGAGTTTGAGATTCAATGCATCATACTTAACACGTTTACGCCACAACTCATCCAACTCAGCTTTATCTTTTGGCCAAGCGGCTTTGCTGCGGTCAAGCTCAATGCTTTCATCGACATCAAACGTCATTTCGTCATCAAGCAGCGCCAGAGCAGTTTGAAAACGTTCATAACGACGCTTCATCGACAAGTTATAGACATCAAACGCAATTTGGTTGTTGCCGGATTTGAGCTGATCGTCAATCCCTACCGCCCACTCTTTGAACGAGTCAATATCCGCTTGAGTAAAGATATTTTTGTTGTAGTCGAGCATTTCGATGTAGCGATCGAAAATGGCTTGAGAGAAGGTATCGTCGAGAGTGAAATGTTTGTAGTGAGAGCGTGTGAATCGAGAAGTCACGCGCTTACTGGCAGTTTCGTGTTGAGTCTCGGGAGCGAGTACGGGTAAGTCTTTTAGACTCAGTTTAGCTTCAAGAGCATGGGCTGAAGACGCTGCCAGCCAGAGGCCAGCAGCAATCAGCGAGAGTTTTGAACGGCATTTCATGCGTAGGAGATTCTCCTTTATGCGCGCAAGTGCTCCGCTTTCACAACCATTTGTAGGCCGTTAGACAGTTGGACGCGCACATCTTCCTTATTGATTTCAACGATAGTCGCAGCCATATTTCCTTTGCCCATGTTCACGTTCACTTGGTTGCCGACGGTCATTTCGTCTGCATTCAATGCGCGCGTTTCTACAGGCTGTTTGGCTTTCTGTTCTTTACTTTGTTGTGGGCGGCGGCTCTGCGGCTTTTTCGCTGCCGGTTTCGCTTTAGCCTTCCCTTCTTCGCGCGCTTTTTGAGCTTGTTCTTTACGACGAGCCTGAACTTTTGCTTTGCTCTCTGCTAGTGCAGTTTTCGCATGTTCAACGTGCTCTTCTTCCAGTTCACCCGCTGGGTTACCGTCTAAATCTACACGTACTGCACCTGGCTTAACACCATGTAGGTAACGCCATGATGAAGTGTACTGTCTTAACGCTGCACGAAGCTGGGTCTTACTCACTTTTGGGTCGTCATTGAGACGGTCCGCAAGATCTTGAAAAATACCGATTTTAAGCGGCTTTGCTTCACCTTCTAAAGTAAAGCACTTAGGGAAACATTCAGCAATATATGCAATCACTTCTTTGCTGTTTTTTAACTTTTCAGTGTTTTCCATGAGGATTCCTGGTTATTGCGGCTTGTCCGCGAGCATTAAGAGTTTTAATTGAGGTATTATAGTGACCTGCAAATGAAAAACCACAGCCAATAGGCAAATTATGCCGCGATAGCGTGCGAATTAAGCAGCTTTTCCACTTCAGTCATCAAAAATGTTAGCCCCTGCTCGTCAATTTCGCTGAAACGCCCTACACTCGGGCTATCAATATCAAGCACGCCTTGGATTTCACCATTGATTGAAAAAGGAATCACGATCTCTGAATTACTCTCGGCGTCACACGCAATGTGGCCCTCGAATTCGTGTACGTCATGGATACGTTGAACGCTGTTAGTGGCGACCGCGGTACCACACACTCCTTTACCAACGGGAATACGTACACACGCAGGCTTGCCTTGGAATGGACCCAATACCAACTCACCGTCTTTCATCAGATAAAAGCCCACCCAGTTAAGGTTCTCCAGCTCCATATTCAATAGCGCACTGACATTGGAGAGATTGGCAATAAGGTCTGTTTCTGATTCGATAAGTGCAACCGCTTGCTTGGTTAAACGTTGGTATTGTTCTATGTTCATTGTATATACATCCGATTGAAAACTAGAGACTTCCACACGGTTTGTGCGTACAATTTGCACAAACCAAATAGTAAGCATTCTCATTATAATGATTGATAATCCCAACACTATTAGCCGTTCTTGGTTGATAACTCAAGTAAAACTTCATAAGACCAAGTTAATCGCTGCGAATTTGGTGGCGATTGCTGCGACTTTAATCAGTGTCCCTATCCCACTCTTGATGCCATTGATGGTCGATGAAGTGCTATTAGACCAACCCGGAGCCGGGCTGCGTGCCATGCAATGGCTCTTGCCGAGTAACTTTCATACCCCTACCGGCTATATAGTGTTGACCTTACTACTGGTCATTGTGATGCGCACGGCAAGCCAGGCGCTGAACATAGTTCAGAGCCGTCAGTTCACTCTGGTCTCCAAAACCATTACTTTTGAAATGCGACGTAAGATGATCGACAAATTGGGTCGCATCAGCATGAAGGAGTACGAGACAAGAGGCAGTGGCGGCATCAATGCCCACTTGATTACCGATGTTGAAACCATTGACCAGTTTATTGGCTCTACGTTAAGCAAGTTCCTGATAAGCCTACTGACCGTACTCGGCACCGCTGTTGTTTTGCTCTGGTTAGATTGGCGCTTGGGCCTGTTCATCTTACTGGTTAATCCGGTGGTCATTTACTTCTCCCGCTTGCTGGGCGGCAAAGTGAAACATCTTAAAAAGCGCGAAAACCAATCGTTCGAGCGCTTTCAAAATCGGTTGATAGAGACACTCGATGGCATCTATCAATTGCGTGCCGCAAATAAAGAAAAAGCGTATCTCAAACAGTTAACCGAACACGCCGATCAAATCCGATCCGATGCTGACAAGTACGCCTGGCAATCGGAAGCGGCAGGGCGTGTCTCCTTCTTACTGTTCCTACTTGGCTTTGAGCTGTTTCGCGCTGTCGCTATGCTTATGGTGCTGTTTAGCGACCTGACGATTGGTCAAATCTTCGCAGTGTTTGGCTATCTGTGGTTTATGCTCAGCCCTGTGCAAGAGTTGTTGGGCATTCAGTTTTCGTGGTACAGCGCAAAAGCAGCACTGACTCGCATCAATACCCTATTGAGTGTTGGCGAAGAACAGCGCCCTGTGTCAACCGTCAACCCATTCACGCCAGACCGAGAAGTGGACGTCTCGATAGAAAAGGTCAACTTTGCTTATAACGAGGAAAACAAGGTGTTACGCGATTTATCGCTCACCATTCCGGCAGGCAATAAAGTCGCACTGGTTGGAGCAAGTGGCGGGGGGAAATCTACCTTAATTCAATTGTTAATCGGTGTTTATCAACCGGACTCTGGCATCATTCGTTTCAATGGTGAGCCATGCCAGGATATCAGTTTCGATATCATTAGAGATCAAATTGCTGTTGTATTACAACAACCTATACTATTTAACGATAGCCTGAGGCATAATCTGACCCTTGGCTCAGACTACCCGGATGAGCAGCTGTGGCAAGCCCTTGAGATTGCTCAAATGCACGATGTCATTCGTCAACTCAGTGAGGGTCTCGAGACGCAAGTGGGCCGCAACGGGATTCGTTTGTCCGGTGGACAGCGCCAACGGTTGGCCATTGCGCGCATGGTGCTGAGCAATCCAAAATTTGTTATTTTGGACGAAGCAACGTCCGCGTTGGATACCGCAACGGAAGCCGCCCTCCACCGTGCTTTGACGGAATTTTTGAAGGGACGCACAACTCTGATCGTTGCTCATCGCTTATCTGCCGTAAAACAGGCGGATCTGATTTACGTTTTAGAAGATGGACAAGTCACTCAGGCAGGGACACATGGCGAACTGGTCGAACAGCAAGGTTTATATCAAACGCTTTACGGCGCTGTACAAACTCACGCCTAAACCGCGCCTTTACAGTGACAACGTCACACAAAGAGGCGCTCAATGAAACGCGCCTCGCCGCTCCACTCTCACACTAGCGAGATTCGCCAAGTTCGTCTTTGTCATGGCTGCGAGCTCGCAGTGGACACCTGTGAGGTAGAACAAGGAAAGAGCGCATTTTGTCCGCGTTGTGGAACGCAACTCTATCGGGGTGGCACCCCTTCTCTCTCTGGCAACTTAGCCATCGCCATCACCTGTTTGATGCTGTTTATTCCCTCGCACTTTTTTGACTTCATCAGTATCCGGTTGTTTGGTGTCATGATCCCAGCGACACTCCCGGCCGGTATTATCGCGCTCATTGATGAAGGCTTTACATGGTTAGCACTGCTGGTGTTTTTTTGCAGTTCGATTGCGCCGTTTTTGGTGTGCTCGAGCGTTCTGCTTGCCCACATTGCCCTCGCCAAGCGCCACTTCTCTTTACTTAAGTGGTCATTGCAAACCATCGCGGCACTCAAGCATTGGGTGATGATTGATGTCTTTCTGGTTAGCGTTGCGATCTCTTGCTTCAAGTTGCAAGACTATTCAGACATCTTCGTCGGTGTCGGGCTTTATGGCCTAGTGCTATTGCAGTTAGCGACCGTGCTACTCTTAACTCGGATTAGTATCCGACGTTATTGGGAAGCCTACCTGCCTGAAGAGACATTAACTCTGGGCGAAAAATCGCTCCACTGCCACCATTGCCACTTGTCACAGCCAGAAGGTACGCACTGTCGCCGCTGCGAAAAACCTATCCATCATCGTAAACCGCGCTCAGTCCAAACAACCTGGGCTTACTTGGTGGCGGCAACGATAGCGATTTTTCCCGCCAACCTGATCCCGATCTCGATATTAATCACCAACGGACAACGTTTAGAAGACACCATCTTCTCGGGCGTTGCTTCATTGGTGAACAATGATATGGCGGGCATTGCGGCCATCATTTTCATCGCAAGTATTGTCGTTCCGGTCGCAAAGATTCTCGGCTTAGCGTACATCTTGCTCGCCATCCATTTTCAACGTTCGATCAATCATATTTATCGAATGAAAATCTACTTTATCGTCAAGTGGATTGGCCGCTGGTCAATGATGGATCTGTTTGTTATCTCCATCATGATGACCTTGGTTGACCGTGGCCAAATTTTGAATTTTACCCCAGGGTACGGCGCCGTCTTTTTTGGTATCGTGGTCATCTTAACCATGCTGGCCGCAGACAGTATCGACCCAAGACTCATTTGGGATAACCACCCTAAAACCTCCTACAAGGACACCCCTTCACATGAGTAATGCTTCGCCCAATCAGAATGCTTACACGCCAGATATTAAGCGCAATAAAGGCTTATCGCCGCTATGGATATTGCCAATTTTGACCATGGCACTGGCAGGTTGGCTGGTGTTTAAAGCCATACAGGATGCAGGCCAGCGCGTGCAGATCTATTTTTCTGATGCACAAGGTTTGGTCGCCGGGCGCACCACCATTCGCTACCAAGGGCTCGAAGTGGGCATGGTGCGCGACATCAACCTGTCGAGCAATCTGGACAACATTTACGTGGATGTCGACATCTATCCCGAAGCGATTCAGTTACTTGGTCAAGATACGCGTTTTTGGATGGTCAAACCGACCGCCAGCCTTTCCGGCATTTCCGGTTTGGATGCTCTGGTCTCAGGGAACTACATTGCGATTCAACCCGGTGATGAAGCGTCTGAACCTAAGAGTGTTTATACCGCGCTGGATCGCGCCCCGTCCGATCTTCTCGCACGTCAAGGGTTAAACATCACCTTGAAATCGCGCGATCTGGGTGGAATCTCTATCGGATCACAGATCGTCTATCGAAAAATCCCAATTGGCGAAGTCTACAGCTACAAATTGGATGACGACGCGAAGAACGTTCTCATCAAAGCGTCAATCCGCGAGCAATATCGCCACATCATTACCAATCAGAGCCGCTTTTGGAACGTCAGTGGCATTGGCGCCAATATTGGCTTTGAAGGGGTTGATGTGCGCCTGGAAAGCTTGAGCGCCCTGCTCAGCGGTTCTATTGCAGTTGACTCCCCCGATGGCGGAGAGCCCGTCGAAGACAACGAAGAGTTTCGTTTGTACCGTGACCTAAAGACCGCTGGACGCGGTATTGCCATCCAAATTGCGCTACCTGACGACAACCATATCAAGGCCTCAGGGGCGCCCATTATGTACCGTGGTATTGAGGTCGGGCAGATTACCGGATTGCAGCTCAGTGAAGGACGCGAAAAAATCATCGCTTCCGCCGCGATTCAACCAGCATTCAGCGATATGCTCACCACCGGCAGTCGTTTTGTTCTCGAAGAGGCGAAAGTCTCGCTATCGGGTGTGGAAAACTTGGCTAACTTAGTCCAAGGTAATTACCTCACCTTGATCCCCGGAGATGGTCAGCGCGCAAGGCAGTTTAACGCCGTGCGTCAATTTGAATTTAACAAGCAGCAAGCACGTTCAATTGCGCTGCAACTGACGTCCAACAACTCGTTTGGATTAGATGCCGGGGCGAACATCCTCTATAAAGGCATCACGGTTGGCTCCATCACGCAGGTATCACTCATTAATGATCAAGTCATTTTCGACCTGCTGATTGACGCGGAATATTCCGAATTAATCCGTTCTCAAAACCGATTTTTTGTCACCGGCAGTGCTAGCGCTGAGCTCACCGAATCTGGACTCAACATCTCTGTTCCGCCGGCTAAACAGCTGTTGACAGGCTCGGTGAGTTTTGTCAGTGAAGGCAGTGGTGAAGCCAAAGAGCGCTATCCGCTGTATGCGAGTCAGTCTTTGGCTGAGCTTGCCAAATACAATGTCTCTGGCTGGCAAACCCTTACACTGTTTGCCCCCGAATTGCCCTCAATAAGCAAAGGTAGCCCACTGCTTTATCGCAACTTGCAAGTCGGCAGCGTCTCGGATTTTCGCTTGGTTGACGGTGGTGTGATCATCGATGCGAATATCGAAAATCAATACAAACACCTGTTGAGTGAGCAAACCGTGTTCTGGAATCGCTCTGGCGTCGAGGTGGATGCCTCTTTAACGGGAGTCAACATTACCGCTGCGCCACTGAAAACCATCATCCAAGGTGGGATTGCTTTTGATTCCTTGCCGGGGGTCGACAACCGCCAAAAAGACAAGTGGTTGCTGTACAAAGATTTCAAAACCGCACGTAAATACGGCCAACGTGTCACCTTGCACTTTGACGGCAGCACAACGATCACAGCAGGCACACCTATCCACTACAACGGTGTCCAAGTCGGCGAAGTCACGCTTGTCACCCCCATATTTTCCAACGGAGAGTTCTCAAAGGGCGGCGTTGAAATTCAAGCTCGCATCTTGCCGGAATACGCCCAAACCATTGCGGTTTCAGGGTCGCACTTTTGGCAATCACAGGCAGAGATTGGCCTCTCGGGAGTAAAAAACATCCACAATCTGATCACGCCAAGTATCAATGTTGAGCCTGGCAATGGCCAGCCCCAACATCAGTTCGCGCTTAACACTGCGCCTCAAATTCATAAGGGTGTGCAATTTAGATTGCAAACCGAAAGCCGAGGCTCAGTCACCAGTGGCACCCCGATTTTGTATCGTGAGATCGAGGTGGGCCAAGTGCGAGCAGTATCGTTAGGTGAATTTGCCGATCGCGTCGATATCGACATTGATATTCTGCCGGAATACGCCTACCTAGTGCGCCGTAATAGCGTATTTTGGAACACCTCTGGTGTGGATGTCTCGATTGGACTAACCGGTGCCAATATCAAAGCAGGTACGGTTGAAAGCATAGTGCGAGGCGGGATCACCTTTGCTACACCACAACAAGCACAGCTCGAGCCGATAGCTCAAGATGGCCACACCTTCTACCTACACCCGAAAGCAGAGGAGAGCTGGCGCAGCTGGCGAACGGTGATACCAAAACCTTAGCCAAGACCTATCACCTATCATCAGTAAAAGCGCAGCCAAGTGGCTGCGTTTTTGCTACACTCTCGGCAAATTTTCTACTTAGAGATGCAGAGTGCACCAAAACGTTTATCTCCCTGACGACTTTCTCGCTGAAATGCAAACCATCCTTCCGTCTCATTTGACGATGGATGACTTCATCGCCGCTTGCCAACGACCACTTAGAAAAAGTGTCCGCGTCAACACTCTCAAGACCACAGTGGACGATTTTAAAGCGCTGGCTGAGCAGCAAGGATGGGTATTGACCCCAGTGCCTTGGTGTGAAGAAGGATTTTGGATTGATGCTGATGAAACCCGCGTGCCACTGGGGAATCGTGCTCAACACATGTCGGGGCTGTTTTACATCCAAGAAGCCAGTTCCATGATGCCTGTCTCTGCGCTCTTTTCTGGTGATGACACCTTTCAGGCGGTGCTCGATATGGCGGCGGCACCGGGGTCAAAAACGACACAAATCGCTGCGCTGATGGACAATGAAGGTGTATTGGTGGCGAACGAGTTTTCCGCTAGCCGCGTGAAAGTACTCCATGCGAATATTGAGCGCTGCGGTATTCGTAACGCCGCATTGACCAACTTCGATGGCCGCGTGTTTGGTGGTTGGCTGCCAGAGCAGTTCGATGCCGTTCTCATCGACGCACCCTGCTCTGGCGAAGGTACGGTTCGCAAAGATGCCGAAGCGATGAAAAACTGGAGTAAAGCGTCAGTGCTATCCATCGCCGAGACGCAAAAAGATCTGATCGAAAGTGCTTTTCACGCCCTAAAACCGGGCGGTGTCATGGTCTACTCGACCTGTACGCTCAGCGTGGAAGAGAACCAGCAAGTCTGCCAGCACTTAAAGTTAACCTTTGGCGAGTTGGTGGAATTTGAAAGCCTTGAATCCTTATTCCCGGGTGCTGACGAAGCGCTAACCGCCGAAGGCTTTTTGCACATATTCCCTCAAGTCTATGACTGTGAAGGATTCTTTGTGGCAAAAATACGTAAAACTGGCACTGCGACACCACCTGATGTAAAAAAACGCCTCGGTAAATTTCCGTTTCAGAAAGCATCGGCAAAAGAGCAGCAAGCGATCGCTAGCGCACTGCAAGACGCGCTGTCTGTTTCGCTGCCTCAACACACCACGATTTGGCTGCGTGACAACGATGTTTGGTTGTTCCCCGATGCGCTCGAGCCAATGCTCGGCGAACTGCGCTTTTCACGTATGGGAATAAAAATCGCCGAAGCGCATAAGAAAGGCTATCGCTGGCAACACCAAGTCGCCACCGCACTGGCAAAGGGGAATGAAGCGAACAGTGTCGAACTTTCTATTGATGACGCCAGAGAGTGGTACATGGGAAGAGATGTGAGACCGGGGCAAACAGGCAAAGGTGAAGTGCTGGTCAAATACGGTAACGATGTGATTGGACTCGGGAAATGGGTCGGAAATCGAATCAAAAATGGCCTACCTAGAGAGCTGGTAAGAGACAAAAATCTGTTTTAATCCCTAAACCAAGGTATGAAATTTCGTCATTGCCTGGCGCTATACTTATCTTGAACTACAATTGAAGTATTGATTGGTGATGAATATCAGACAGTTAGCGCAGGCTCTGTAGGAGCCCTTCCCCTAGGCCCAAAGCATGATCCGCTTCGGGCCTTTTTTTCTCAAGTCGATTAATCAGCGAGATAAATCCCATCTTGCTCGATACGAATACGACCTTGCTTGTAAAGACCGCCAATGGTTTTCTTGTACGTCCCTTTACTGGTTCGAAACGTTGAGAAAATGGCTTCTGGCGATGACTTATCATTAAGAGGGAGAAAGCCGCCCTTTTTCTCCAATAACTCAAGCACTTTCTCACTCAAGTCATCCATTTTGCCTACACCGACTTTTTGCAGCGAGAGATCGATTTTGCCATCTTCACGGATCGCTTTGATGTAGCCTTTAAGACGCTTACCAATAAAGAGTTTTCCAAACACGTCAGACTTAAAGATCATGCCCCAGTGTTGGCCTTCAACGATCGCTTTAAAGCCTAAGTCGCTGCGCTCTGCAATCAACAGCTCGACTTGCTGGTTTTTGCTATAAGGCGCAGGCGTTTTATCCAGCAGTTTGTTGAATTTGGTGGTTCCGACGATGCGCCCAGATGCTTTGTCAGTGTAGACGTACACCAACACAGTTTGACCTTCTTTAAAGCGGGCACGCTGCTCACTGAACGGGATCAACAGATCCTTTCCTTTAATTCCCCAATTGGCGAAAGCACCGGTGCTGTTGACCCCTTGGATTTCCATCAGCCCCCACTGGCCCACTTCGGCAATCGGAGTTTCAGTCGTCGCCACCAACTGGTTGTCGGAATCAAAGTAGAGAAACGCATCAATAAATTGGCCCACTTCCGCGTCTTTTGGCGCAAAGCGATTTGGCAGCAAAGAGGTGCCGTATTCTCCAGCATCCAAAAATAGTCCAAAGTCGGCTTTTTTTACAATTTCTAAGTGGTTTACCTTACCAACGTTAATCATTTCAACGGTCTCTTGCTAAATTTGCGGCGATTATACCCAATCTCTGATATGCTTTCGCCAGCTAATTTGAACTTTATGGAGATTTTCTTGGTCACGGTAGACAAACAAGATGGCATCACTCTCAAAATTTCTCACGCAATGGCTTCGACCAAGAAGTCGGATCTCGACCTCTACTTTTTCATTCCCGGTGAGCTTGGCTTAAACGCTGACATCGTCAAAGAGAGTGAATTCTATTACGAGTCTCTGGCGCAAAAACGCGCTTATTTCAGTGATAAAACTCTGCTTCCGCTCGTGCACAGTCGACTTGCCAAACGAGGACGACTCTCTTCAACTCAGTACCGCGTCAGTTTAAGTTTGTTCGCTTACCAATATGTGATTGCGTTAGATAAAGCGGTCAGCGAATTGAACAAACACAACTCCGAATCCGTCACCACCGATGAAGTAGACGAAGTCATCGAACTCTCTCTCGATATTTTGAAAAAGCTGCGTCGGAGTATTCCGTATGAAGAGGGGCTGAAACGCTACTACGCCAACATCGATAACTACCTCTCTTGGTACACCGGGCAAAGGCTGATGTCATTGGTTGCCCACATGCCACGTGACAGTGAATACAAGACGCTCAAAGAGCGCTTGCTCACTATCGTTGAGAAAGAAGCTGCGCACCGAAAACTCAACAACTACAACTCAGAAAGCGTTAGAGGCGATGTGACCCGCTTGAGTAACAAAATGCGCTTATTAAGACGTTTGATAGAACATCCCATCGTCCTGCAAGAAAAAACGCAATCATTGGGCAACAATCTAAAGCGAATTGTGAAAGGCAGTGCAACGGGGTTTGTGATGGTGTTTGTCACCATTACCGCGATTCTGGCTCGTGATTATTGGGGTGAGATCACCGCATCGTTCATCATTTTGATGTCATTTGTCTACGCGCTACGCGAGATATTTAAAGACGATCTTCGAGACGTCATGTGGCGCTGGATTCGACGTGGCCGACCTAAGTGGCGTAAAACCTACCTGGATCCGACAACCAAAAAGACCGTCGGGCAAAAACTCGAATGGCTTGATTATCTTGGGCTCGACAAACTTCCCGACCGCATCAAGTCGATTCGCAAAAAGCGCGTCGTCCAACGGGAAGAACAAATTTTACACTATCGTTCAGAGACGGAGATGACTACATCGAAGTTTATGAGCGGTTATGAAGAAACGCGCGAAACCTTGTTACTCAGCATGCGACCGTTTACCCGTTTGATGGATAAGGGCTCAAACAAAATTTATACTCTGAACAACAGTCAGGTGAGCCGCGAATCCGTTGAAAAGCGTCACCTGCTCAACTTGATTGTCAAAGAAGACAATCACGACGGAAACCCAAACTATTACCGTTGGAAAATCGTGCTCAACCGCAGCAAAATCGTTGCGATTGAGCAAATTGAGGTGGATGACTTCACTCACCCCTTCGCTTTAGTGACAGAGTAAGTAAGAATTCCGCCATCGGCTCATCGCCATGTAGGCTTGGGCAGAGGGCGGTAATTTTCACCGCTTGGTTGACACGCTCACCGGTCGCGAACGTCTCATCAAGCATCTTGTCAATCAGCTCCCCATCGTCACAGACAAAGTGGACATCCGCCTCAGGTCGCTTTAAGAATTGCCCTTCCACCGCTTTAAAAGCCAGAGACACCTGCTTGCCTCGCGCCTGAGCTTTACTCATCGCCATGAAACCGCCTGCGACGTCAGCACCAACCGCCAAGACACCAAAATACATACTGCCGAGATGATTTTTAGTCCGTCTTTTTAGTGGAATTTTTACCTCTACGCGCTGCTCATCCAGTTGGAGAATTTTAGGTCGACAGAGCCAAATTAGGGGGACTTTGAGAAAGCCAAAATAATTGAGGTAAAAGTTCGCTTTAGTAAGAGGGCTTAACATAGACTGGTCCGACTAGTGGATTTAGAACCAGTTGAATATGGAAGGCGTGCAATGTCAACATTTTGTTAACATTGCACTTTCAGATAGTGAGATAACTCAGATTACTTAGTCAGTTACACCGTCACAACAAGTTCGATGTGTTCACGTTCGACCAAATACTCTTGGATTTTTGCGTAGTTCAAGAGGCCACTGCTGGTTAGGATTACCGGCTTATTGACGCTCTCTGCCGCTTTGGTCGTCATGTCAATCAGTTGTAGCACCGCTTCACTTTGTGGTTCAAACAAATAGTGCAGTGTCTCGTCTAGACGATCGATACCCAGCGTATATTGGGTTAGGTTTTCCAAATTAATCATGACGCCATCAAAATAGTGCAATAGACGCTCGGCCATCAGCGCAGAAGACGGTACATCAACAGTATAAAGCACCTTGAGCCCGTCAAGGCCGCGCGGCAGTCCTTGCTCGGCAAGCAAATCGATGATCTTCGCGGCATCAGATAAAGCACGAACAAACGGCACCACAATCTCAACCTGATGACCTTGCACTCTTAATGCTTTGATCACATCGCACTCTAGGACAAAACTGGCGCTAAACTCTGGCTGGGCATAACGAGACACGCCACGCATACCGAGTGCTGGATTCACCACCTCAGGCTCCACATCACCACCCAATAGCGAACGCATTGCATGGCTGTCCGCATTACTTAGCGATACACGCACAACTTTGTGCTCAGGGGAGATGGCGTCAGAGATGATTGAGACCAAGGTAGAAACAAAGTGCGTCTTGAGATCTTGTTCACCCAACATCGCATCGATAGAGCTACGTTGTAGTGGATCGAGCGGCGATGTGGCTGACTCAAAGCTAGGATGGTAAAAAATGTGCTCTAGGATGAGCTCAGATAAGGAAACAAAGAGGTGTTGTCCACCTTGTTGACCGTCGACCTTTGGTAGGGCGTCGCCACTACTCAATGCAGAATGCAAATTGCTTGAACCGGATAAACTCATTACTGCTCCGTACTTAGATTATTATTGTGATATTTGAAACATACCGACTCGCGCCAGTGAAGACAAGGGCAAAACAGAATTTAAAACTAACATTTTTGAATAGTTTTTCAGATCTACGCTTCGCACTTGAAGAGTTTCAGGATAAGTAGTTTATTACTTGATTCGTTTCCGTTATCTTTAGCGCTTCGCAATAAAAAGAACAGGCTCTGGTATGCCATTAAAAACCGATGAATTAAGAACGCAGCCTTTAGGCCCTATGCCAACTCCGGCAGAACTTGGAAGCGCCCACCCGATTACTGATGATGTCGCCGAGCGTATTGCTGTTTCGCGCCGTCAAATTGAACAAATTCTCACTGGTGAAGACTCTCGCCTACTCGTAATTGTTGGCCCGTGCTCGGTACACGACACAGAGGCGGCGATCGACTACGCACAGCGTCTGTCTACGATTCAAGCGCAATATAAAGACGAGCTTTTTATCGTCATGCGCACTTATTTCGAGAAACCGCGCACCGTCGTAGGCTGGAAAGGCTTAATTACAGACCCTAACCTAGACGGTTCGTACGCGCTGGAAACTGGTCTTAACAAAGCACGTAAACTCCTGCTTGATATTAATAAACTTGGCTTGGCAACCGCCACTGAGTTCTTAGATATGATCACCGGCCAGTACATCGCTGACTTAATCACTTGGGGTGCGATTGGCGCGCGCACGACAGAGTCACAAATTCACCGTGAAATGGCGTCTGCCCTCTCTTGCCCTGTCGGTTTCAAAAACGGCACCAACGGCAATGTTAAAATCGCCATCGATGCGATTCGTGCCTCTATGGCCTCGCACTACTTCTACTCGCCAGACAAAAATGGACGCATGACGGTCTATCGCACGAGCGGTAACCCATACGGCCATATCATTCTTCGCGGTGGTGACACAGGGCCGAACTTTGATGCGGCATCGGTCGCGCAAGCTTGTGAGCAACTCGCTCAATTTGATTTACCGCAGCGTCTTGTGGTCGACTTCAGCCATGCCAACTGTGAAAAGCAGCATCGCAAACAGCTGGATGTGGCAAAGGACATCTGTGAGCAGATCCGTTCAGGAAAGCATCAGATTGCCGGTATTATGGCCGAAAGTTTTATTGTCGAAGGCAACCAATCCATGTGTGACCTCAACAATCTCACTTATGGTCAATCCATCACCGACCCATGTTTAGGCTGGGATGACACTGTGCAGATGCTAGACATGCTCGCCGACGCTGTGAAAGCGCGACCTTAATCAACGACTATTTCGGAGTACATTATGCCCTCTTTTGACATTATCTCAGAAATCGACGCGGTTGAATTGCGCAACGCCGTCGACAACGCATCACGTGAACTATCGACTCGCTTCGACTTTCGTGGCGTTGAGGCGACGTTTGAACTGCAAAAAGACGAATCCGTGAAACTGAATGCCGAAGGTGAATTCCAGCTCAAGCAAATGCGTGACATTTTACGCTCTAACCTCACTAAGCGCGGTGTAGACGTCAATGCAATGGAAGCGAAGCCCGAAGAGGCCTCCGGTCGCAACTGGCACCAAGTCATCATTTTTAAGCAAGGCATTGAAACGCCAGTTGCGAAGAAAATTGTCAAGCACATCAAGGACTCTAAGATCAAAGTCCAAGCCTCTATTCAAGGTGAAAAAGTGCGCGTCACTGGTAAAAAACGTGATGATTTACAAGCGACGATGGCACTCATCCGCGAAGCAGAACTCGGCCAACCTTTCCAGTTTGAAAACTTTCGTGACTAGAGATTAACGAAGCCATGCTCACATAGCAGTGAGTAATTCGCACAAACCCGCTGAACAGCGGGTTTGTTTTTTTCTAAACAGACAAAACGCAAGGGTTAGCGCTTTGCTGCGATCGTGGCTTGTTTAATCGTTAAATCATTACCCTGTAACAACTTGGTGTCACTTGCCCCGGCCTCAACCAAGACAACCACTTTCAGCCCTTCCTGTTTGGCAGACATCAAGTACTGAGCAAGGTCGGCGCTACTTTCAAAAGGCGTGCGCTCAGCATCGCGGCGAACCAAATCGACAAACGCGAAAGGACAGTTCTCACTATGAAGCACGAGTTCCGCTTCTTGCATGATTTTCAGCGCTTTTAGCGACAATAACTCGACATCTTCACCACATTCAATCCAGACAGTCGAAGCGGGTTTGGTGATGCCTTCACTGAGTAAGGCTTGATAGTGCGTTTCAAGCTCATCAAGGCTGGTCATCTCTTGCACATTTGAGTTGGCAAAAAACGCTTCCCAAAATGTTCGTCTTTCATCAACGCTAGCGAGATGTTGCTTAATATCACTACGCTTTGAGGCTGCAAAGTCAGCTTGCAGTGATAAGTTGTGAGGTAAAATCGACTCGAGCTTTTCGCGGATATTTCTCACTAGCACAGGGGAAGCACCACCGCTAGAGATGGCGATTTGAATTCGACCACGATTCACTATCGAGGGAGTAATGAAATCACAATAAGGTTGGTCATCCACGACATTGACGAGCAGGCGTTTCTTTTTCGCATCGAAATGGACCTGATGATTTAACTCAGGATTGTCTGTGGTTGCCCATACTTGGAGGTAATGTTGATCTAACAGCTCACTCGAATAGAAGCTTTGTATCCAGCGACAACGTTCCTGCTCCACCAAGCGTGCTAAATAGGGCTCAATCTTGGGTGACACAATGGTCACATCGGCGCCAGCTCTCACTAAGCTGTCCACTTTTCGACTGGCGACCTCGCCCCCTCCCACCACAAGAACTGGCTGGTGATTGAGGTTTATAAACAGCGGAAAATACTGCATTTCAATCCTTGGTAAACCATTTGTACTAGCTCATGATACTACCAAAAATGGGGCATCGTGTTCACCCTACCTTGACAATTAAAATAATATTACTCTGAATTTAACCTTGTTCGCAGTCATTCATACCAATTCAGCATCCTGGCAACAATTGATAGTCTGATCATTTAGAATTATTAGCTATCACATTCTGACGCACCAATCTGATCCCTAGTTGCACTATTTACATTCAGATAACATTTCGCCATTCTAATCATTGTTGAGGTTTGTGATTTCATTCAAAAATTCTTTTAAATTATGAAGTTGAGAATTTCGAGATCCTTACCTACGCTTATAAACGATTGATTTGGTTACCAGTGGTGCAATCAGCTCAGTCAATAAATACTAAGACACAACATATTTCACTCGTTTTTTCAGGTTCTGCCTGACTTAACATGGATCATACAGGAAGGATACAAATGGCACATAAACTAACAGTTCTTGCTTCTGTCGTAGCTGCATCTACTGCTCTGATGTCTACAAGCGCATCTGCAGCTGATAGCACGTTGGATAAAGTGACTAAACAAGATTTTATTACTTGTGGTGTAAGTACTGGTCTACCGGGCTTCTCAAACCCAAACTCTAAGGGTGAATGGGAAGGCATCGACGTGGAATACTGTCAAGCACTTGCTGCAGCCGTACTGGGTGACAAAACAAAAGTTAAATACGTTCCGCTCACTGCAAAAGAGCGTTTCACTGCACTTCAATCCGGTGAAATCGATGTACTGTCACGTAACACAACGTGGACATTGCACCGTGATACGGCGCTTGGTCTTAACTTCGTTGGCGTAAACTACTACGACGGCCAAGGCTTTATGGTTAAAAAAGACCTAGGTCTTACGAGTGCTAAAGAGCTGGACGGCGCATCAGTATGTGTTCAGTCAGGAACAACTACCGAACTTAACCTAGCGGACTACTTCCGCAACAATGGCATGTCATACAAGCCAGTGGTATTTGATACCGCAGCGCAAACCTCAAAAGGTTTCGATGCAGGCCGTTGCGACGTGCTAACAACTGACCAATCTGGTCTGTACGCACTTCGCTTAAATCTACAAGATCCGAGCTCAGCGCAGGTTCTACCAGAAATCATTTCTAAAGAGCCCCTAGGCCCAGTGGTTCGTCAGGGTGATGATCAGTGGTTTAACGTTGCAAAATGGACTCTTTCTGCCATGGTCAACGCAGAAGAATACGGTATTACATCTAAGAATGCAGATGAAATGCTGAAGTCTGAAGATCCAAACATCAAACGTATTCTTGGTGTTGACGGTCCTAAAGGTAAAGGCCTAGGTATCCGTGATGATTGGGGTTACCAAGTCATCAAGCAAGTGGGTAACTACGGCGAGAGCTTTGAGCGTACCGTAGGTACAGGATCTCCACTACAGATCTCTCGTGGTGTGAACGCTCTGTGGAATGCAGGCGGCTTTATGTACGCTCCACCAATCCGTTAATCGCAGTACATAACAACAAGCAAAGAAAGGGCGGTCTCCCCGCCCTTTTATTAAAAATGGATTTGAGGTTATAGCTGTATGAAACCTACTGATACTGTTGCTGGTAAGTCAGGTAGTGCGCCTGCTTCCAATGCAAACCTTCTCTACAATCCCACTTTTCGATCGGTCGTCTTCCAAATCATTGCGATAGTCGCCTTGGTCTTTTTCTTTTACACAATAGTCAATAATGCCTTAACGAACCTCGGAGCTAGGGGCATTGCCACTGGTTTTGATTTCCTCGGACAAGAAGCGGGCTTTGGGATTGGCCTCACCCTTGTTGAATATGATGAAACCTTCTCTTATGGAAGAACCTTTTTAGTTGGCTTACTGAACACCGCATTGGTCTCTTTCTTGGGGATCATTCTTGCGACTGTGATTGGTTTTGCCATGGGTATCGCACGTCTCTCCAGCAACTGGTTGGTCAGTCGACTTGCGGCAGTCTATATCGAAATTTTCCGTAACGTCCCCCTGTTACTGCAAATTTTCTTTTGGTATTTCGCCGTTCTGCAAGCACTGCCTTCAGCGCGCCAGAGCCTAAGCTTAGGGGAAGCTATTTTCCTTAACGTTCGCGGTCTGTATTTTCCAGCCCCTGTTTTCGGTGAAGGGTCATCTGTCGTGGTCGCTGCCTTTGTGTTCGGCGTAGTCGCGACGCTATTTGTTGCCATTTGGGCCAAAAATAAACAAAAGCTCACCGGACAGCAAACCCCAGTTGGGCGAATCGCGTTAGGGTTAATCGTTGCGTTACCCGTTGTGACCTACTTTGTGATGGGCTCGCCTATTCACGCAGAATACCCTGAACTGAAGGGCTTTAACTTCCGTGGTGGCATCAGCATCATCCCTGAACTTGCAGCACTTCTGCTTGCGTTGAGTATTTATACCGCGTCCTTTATTGCAGAAATCGTACGTTCCGGTATAAACGCGGTGAACCACGGTCAGACGGAAGCGGCCATGTCGCTAGGTTTACCTCGCTCACGTACGTTGAAGCTCGTCGTCATTCCACAGGCGCTGCGTATCATTATTCCTCCGCTCACAAGTCAATACTTGAACCTGACTAAAAACTCATCGCTCGCAATGGCGATTGGTTATCCTGATTTGGTTTCAGTATTTGCAGGTACAACGCTTAACCAGACCGGTCAGGCAATTGAGATTATCGCGATGACCATGGGCGTATACCTGACTCTCAGCTTGCTCACGTCAGCACTGATGAACTTGTACAACAAAAAAGTCGCTTTGGTGGAGAGATAGAATGAAAGTACATCAATTTCAACCTAGCCTACCGCCACCGGCAAATACTGTGGGTGTGATGGGATGGCTGCGTAAGAACTTATTTAACGGCCCGGTCAACTCCGTGGTTACCGTCATACTTGCCTATGTCGCCTTCAGCTTGATCTGGAACATCGTCGATTGGGCACTGATTAACGCTGATTGGGTTGGCACAACTCGTGACGCTTGTAGTCGAGACGGTGCATGTTGGGTATTTATCAGCGTACGCTGGGAACAGTTTATGTATGGTTTCTACCCGCAAGAAGAGCTTTGGCGCCCTCGCCTGTTCTACTTCACGCTAGCAGTGTTTACTGTGTTGCTCGCATACGAGAAGACACCTAAACGTACTTGGATATGGCTGTTCTTTGTCAACGTCTACCCGTTTTTAATTGCAGGCCTTCTGTACGGTGGATTCTTCGGCCTAGAAGTCGTTGAGACACACAAATGGGGCGGACTTCTGGTCACATTGATCATCGCTCTGGTCGGTATCGTCGTCTCACTTCCAATTGGTGTTGCTCTTGCACTCGGAAGACGCTCAGATATGCCGATTATTCGCAGCATCTGTACCGTTTACATCGAAGTATGGCGTGGTGTGCCACTGATCACTGTTCTATTCATGGCGTCGGTAATGCTGCCATTGTTCCTGTCGGAAGGTTCGGAGACAGACAAATTGCTACGCGCTTTGATTGGTGTGGTGATGTTCAGTTCTGCCTACATGGCTGAGGTTATCCGTGGTGGTTTACAAGCCATTCCAAAAGGCCAGTATGAAGCAGCGGATGCGCTTGGCTTAAGCTACTGGAAAAAGACAGGACTGATCATATTGCCTCAGGCACTTAAGATCACCATTCCTTCTATCGTGAACACCTTTATTGGCCTCTTCAAAGACACCAGTCTTGTATTGATTATCGGTATGTTTGACGTACTCGGTATTGGCCAAGCCGCAAACACTGACCCCGAGTGGTTAGGTTTTGCTACGGAAAGTTATGTTTTTGTCGCGTTAGTGTTCTGGGTATTTTGTTTCGGCATGTCGAGATATTCGATTTGGCTAGAGAACAAACTCCATACCGGTCACAAACGATAATTTATAAGCTCAAGGACGTATTATGACGCAACAACAAGATTACATGATCCAACTTAAGGATATGAACAAGTGGTATGGTGAGTTTCATGTACTGAAAAACATCAACCTCAATGTCAAAAAAGGCGAGAAAATCGTTATTTGTGGCCCATCAGGTTCTGGTAAGTCCACGATGATTCGCTGTATTAACCGCTTAGAAGAGCACCAGAAAGGCCAAATCATCGTTTCTGGTAACGAGCTGACAGAAGACCTCAAGAACATTGAGGCAGTTAGACGCGAAGTCGGCATGTGTTTTCAACACTTCAACCTCTTCCCTCACCTCACTGTGCTAGAAAACTGTACGCTAGCACCGATTTGGGTCAAGAAGATGCCAAAAGAAGAAGCGGAAGCCGTCGCGATGAAGTACCTTGAACGCGTGAAGATCCCTGATCAAGCGGATAAATACCCAGGTCAGCTCTCTGGTGGTCAGCAGCAGCGCGTTGCGATTGCTCGCTCGTTGTGTATGAGCCCGCAAGTGATGCTGTTTGACGAACCGACGTCGGCACTCGACCCAGAAATGGTGCGAGAAGTGTTGGATGTGATGGTTGAACTGGCCGGTGAAGGGATGACCATGCTTTGTGTCACCCACGAAATGGGGTTTGCGAAAGAGGTCGCCGATCGCGTTATCTTCATGGACGCGGGCGAAATCATCGAAGAAAACAACCCAGTTGATTTCTTTGAAAATCCGCAATCGGATCGAACTCAAAACTTCCTAGCACAAATTCTCCATCATTGATTGATGGGTAAGCAAAGGGCGACTTCGGTCGCCCTTTTTGATTGTTATATTGTGTTACATCTTTCAAAATACTTAAGTTTCTATTTCTATTATTATTTTACTAACGACTAGACTCCTTGGGGCTTGATCTTTTTACTGATAAGCCTCATATATGTCGGTATAAACATAAAACTTCACGAGGAAGATTATGAACAGTCCTATGTTTACCCGCACTTCTACACAAGAAAGTGCTCTACAAACCAATAAGGTGTTGCGTAATACCTACGCACTCCTTTCTATGACCCTGCTTTGGTCAGCGGTCGTGGCTGGTGTGTCTATGGCGATGAATCTACCTCGCCCTGGCCTTATCATCATGCTGGTCGGCTTCTACGGTCTGCTATTCCTAACGGAGAAAAACCGCAATAACAGCATGGGCTTGGTATTTACATTCCTATTCACTGGCTTCCTAGGGTACACACTCGGTCCGATTCTCAACGCGTATGTTGGCGCAGGCATGGGTGATGTTATCGTTACCGCATTAGGTGGTACTGCATTGGCGTTTCTTGGCGCTTCTGCTTACGCACTAACCACTAAACGTGACCTTTCTTTCCTAGGTGGCGTGCTTATGGCGGGCTTTGTTGTCTTGCTTATCGGCATGGTGGCGAACATCTTCCTGCAAATGCCGATGTTGTACCTCGCAATGAGCGGTATGTTTGTCCTCTTCTCTACCGGTGTGATTTTGCTAACGACGCAGCAAATCGTTCGTGGTGGTGAGACAAACTACATCTCAGCAACAGTGAGCTTGTACGTTTCTATCTACAACCTCTTCATCAGCCTTTTGAGCATTCTAGGTGTGATGAACGACGATTAATCGTCTCGCAATAGCAACATCGTTTAGAGCCCCGACATTATGTTGGGGCTTTTTGTTATGACCGCCCCGCGAAGTGTTAGGATTGTGTCATGTGCAAAGCTACGCTAACCTATAGCCGTTTTGAATCCAGCAAGGTAATAAGATGTTCGAATACAAGGGCAAAACGATTGAGACTGACGCACAAGGTTACCTCAAAGATCATAAGGATTGGGAGGAAGCGATGATCCCCACCTTGGCTGAAATGGAAGGAATAGAACTGACCGATGCCCACCTTGAAGTGATCTTATTTGTGCGTCACTTCTATGAAGAGTTTAATACGTCGCCTGCGGTCAGAATGCTCGTCAAAGCGATGGAAAAAGCACATGGTCCAGAGAAAGGAAACAGTAAATACCTGTTTAAGCTGTTTAAACAAGGCCCAGCCAAACAAGCGACAAAATTAGCCGGATTACCCAAGCCAGCGAAATGCCTATAGCCACCTGCTTAGTACGTAGTCATGGATGGCATCAGAGAATTTCAAACCCTTTAAAGTCTCGATAGGTTAACGGTTCCGAAATCATTGACTCCACATGTGACGTTTTGGGACCGTGCGTTAGCCAAGAGGCCATCTGTTCAATGGCCTCTAGCTCACCACACACGACCACTTCAACATCACCGTTGTTCAAATTCTTCGCATAGCCGGCCAGCCCTAGAGTCATTCCTTGATAAGAGGTGTGATAGCGAAAACCTACCCCTTGAACTGTCCCCGATACGATAAACCGCTTGCATTGCTGCGCCATAATATCATCCTCTTAATGCCTATTATCATCAGTATGGACCAACGTCATCCGTTTGGGGTTGAGCTCGCTCCCAACAGCAAACATCCAATAGACGGGGTTTTATTTGATTTTCCCGGTGACATCCTCGAAAATACCCGACCTTTGTTTCCAAACTAATGAGCACAGTAATGACAGCAGCGATTTACCTTGTGAAAGGCCGTGATAAATCACTAAAACGTAAGCACCCTTGGATTTTCTCGCGCGGTATTGAGAGAGTCGAAGGCAAACCCCAGCTCGGTGAAACGGTGGATGTCTATGCCCAAAATGGCCAATGGTTGGCGAAAGCCGCCTATTCTCCAAATTCTCAAATTCGTGCTCGAGTATGGTCTTTTGAACAACAGCCCATTAACCATGCCTTTTTTGTCAAGCGTATTCAAGATGCACAATTGCTCCGCCAAGATATCATCGAACGTGACGGGTTAACGGGTTACCGCCTAATCGCGGCTGAATCTGATGGTTTACCGGGCATTACTATCGATAAATACCAGAACTATTTGGTCTGTCAGCTATTGAGTGCCGGTGCTGAATATCAGAAATCGGTGCTTATCTCTGCGCTCACTGAAGTCTTTCCTGATTGCCATATCTACGAGCGATCAGATGTTGCGGTGCGTAAAAAAGAAGGATTAGAGGAAACAACCGGAGTTCTTCACGGTGAATTACCCCCACCATCGGTTGTCATTGAAGAAAACGGCGTCAAAATCAGCGTAGACATTGTTAACGGCCACAAAACCGGTTTCTACCTCGACCAACGTGATAGCCGACAGCAAGCGATGAAATACGTCAAAGACAAAGAAGTACTTAACTGTTTCTCCTACACTGGTGGCTTTGGTCTTTATGCACTCAAAGGTGGCGCAAAACGCGTTATCAATGCAGATGTTTCTCAACTGGCATTAGACACGGCGAAGTACAACGCAGAGCTGAACGAATTTGATATTTCAAAGAAGCGCGCGGTATTTCTTAATGCAGATGTGTTCAAGCTATTGCGTGAATACCGAGATCAAGGCACTCAATTTGATGTCGTCATCATGGACCCGCCAAAGTTTGTCTCAAGCAAGAACAATTTAACCTCCGGCGCGAACGGCTACAAAGACATCAACATGCTCGCGATGCAAATTTTAAAGCCTGGCGGCACGCTACTCACCTACTCCTGTTCAGGCCTTATGAGTGGTGAATTATTCCAGAAAGTCATTGCTGACGCCGCTATCGATTCCGGTCGCCAAGTGAAGTTTGTTGAACGCTTTGAGCAAGCGGCCGACCACCCTACTGATAGCGCTTATCCAGAAGGTTTCTACCTGAAAGGGTTTGCGTGTAAGGTGCTATAACACTAAAAACAAACCGCTTCGGGATGACCAAAGCGGTTTCTCACTGAAATTGGTGAATTTCAGATAGCACAAAACAGCCGGAGTCATTTTTGACTCCGGCTGTTTTTATCTTAGAGCTTTAAATCTTCAAGGCTGTCCATCAAGCGATTAGTGATATCAGAAGCGGAAGCACCATCGAAATCAATAGTTAAGAAATTCCCTGCTTTCTCAATCGTCATAGTAGAGGATTGCTCATCTCCCGTAACAGACACTTTCACTGTCGAAGTCGAGGTTTCGCCAACTTGTGCAGTACCAAATTCACTTAGTTCACTTAGTAACTCGTCAATATCCGTTGACGATACATCGGCAAATAGGTCAGCCAAATCGAGCTTATCACCTTCGGCGCGATTGAAGTCTGTCACTCTGTCATGAGCAGTCTCCATTTCAACCCATTTAAAGATATCTGCACCTTCACCACCGGTGAGGATATCGTCACCTAATCCGCCAATGAGTGTGTCGTCTCCACCTTGTCCATACAAAATGTCACTACCCATCCCTCCGTCAAGCGTGTCACTTTGTCCAAGTACACTATTGCTATCATCAAGTGTTTCTTCAAATAGCTTATATGTATCATGGTTTAAAACGATAAATTGTTGCAACTCTTCATCGCTTGGTTCAGAACCATTTTCCAGCGTCAAGAACTGTTTCAGTCCATCTAACCCTAGACTTTTTTCAGTTGGACTGTCCACTTGCTCCCAAGGTAAGTAATGTGTGTTTATTGCATCACCAAATAGGATGTCATCACCCCGACCACCAAGAATATAGTCACTATCCATCTCTCTATAAGTTGTGTGCGAGATTTCCCCTTCTAGCGCAGCTACGAGTTGATTTCCAGAGGTGACCACTTCTACTTGACCTAGTGGTACTTGAGTGCTTCCAACAATAGAAATGGTCGCATCCAACTTAACGCCATCCAGATCACCGTTCCCTCTACTACCGTTATCCAGATATAAAGCTAGTCTGTACGTACCGGCGTCTGTTATCTCAATCGAATTATCAAGGGTACTACGAACGGGGCCAACGCTTGTTTCCCACTTATCTCCAGTTAACTTTTCAATACTCCAATGGAAGGTATCATTGTTTCCAAAGTGTTCAATGATCGAAAAATCAAGCGCCACAGATGCAGACTGATTGATATCTATACTAAATTCATTTCCGTTGACAGTCTTAGCATCATCTCTTCCACTAACAACGATGTCTATAGTTTGATCCACTATAGAAGAAACATGACTGATATCAGTGTATTCCGAGTCCACGATGTTAGTGTTGTCAAACATACGAAGAACATGTGTTTCATTACTATCAGTCGCAATACCTATCGCCTTTACTTTACTGATAGCTGTAAGTTCGTTGTAAGCAGCGAGTGCTTTACTTAGATCTGCGTTGTCAGTTGAACCACCCGAACTGCTAGAATCGCCAGTATAGGTAGTCGGCTTACCGTCTGTCACAAACAAGGTCAGATTGTCTGCATCAGAACTCGAATCACTCAAACTATCAAACCAGTTTTTCGCTGAATCAAATGCCGCTTCGTAGTTAGTCGCACCATCAGCAGACAAAAGATTTATTGCCGCCTCTAACGCACTCCAATTGTTATCTTGAATGTCAGAAATACTAACAGCGGCATTTGCTGAAGAAGAAAAGCCGATAAGGGCAATGTTAATCGTGCCTGAATGCGTATCCAACCCTTCAATAAAACTCATCAACGCCGCTTTCAGAACACCTAGTCGAGTGCTGCCATCAAAGCCTTCCTTCATGCTGCCTGAAACATCAGCCAAGATCGCAATGTTGTAATTCTTCGCTGGCGTAATAGTTATATCTATCCCACCAACATCACCAATAATTACATCATCAGCACTATCGCCGAGTAACTGTTGTTCTGGCGAGGTGTCGACAATGAATTTATCCATGGCAAAAGTAGCAAACTCAGAATCGGATCCAGTAGCTTGGCTGCTATTGTAATCTTGAGCTACGGCATTCGCTGTCACCGTAAAGTCCAAGCTACCCGTATAGTTAGGAGTAACTTTTAATTGAGCATTATCGATGGTTGTACTGAAGTTATTGTCCTTGTTAAGGTCGACCGTAATGTTGAAAGTCTGTAAACCATTGTTTTCTCCCACTGGGTCAACTTTAACGCCTCCAATATACAATTCCACACCGACTGGTATACCCGTGAGTTCGACTCGGTTATCAACTAGGTGCTCAGAACCGTCTTTGTCCTGCAATTCTACGTCCAACGTCAATTGGATCATGCTGCTTTTTACAACATTTAACGCACCAGTTTCATTGTCTAACTCTACGATTGCATCAGCAAATATAAGCCGTTCAATTTGATATAAATTATCTGTGTTATTTGGTCCGTATTCAGGAGTATCCCTATTAAAAGTGTCTCTAATTTCCCAATCACGTCGTGTGGTGGTATTACCCACAAACGTTATCTCGTAGTCACTGAAGTTACCAACATAGACGGCTGTGTCAGTCGCATTATCTAAGGATCCAGTCCCCCCTGTCAGATTATCTGCACCTTGTTTACCGACAAAGATATCAGAACCGTTTCCTCCTAGATTCGTAATGGCATCTCCAGTTAGATGGTCACCTTGCCCTGCATCTAAACCAATTATCAAATCATTACCTTCACCGCCAATCGTTTGACCATTGACCGTATTTAAAATACCGGAAATACCTAGCTCTTCTAGTTCTGACTGGGATAGCTGAGTATTCGACTGTGCGTTAACAAGCTTACTATGCAGTTCAGAGCTCAGTGAGGCATTACTAACAATAGTATTTAAGCTTACTGTTACAATAGGAGCATCTGCCACTGGAGTAATATCAACCGTTAGCGTATGACTACTCGTTTGACCATCTATCGTCACTTCAAACCCAACGCGAGCGTAATCACCATGTGTGTTGCCAACTAGAGTGTCATCAAAGCCATTAAAGCCAGACTCGTGCTCAAGCGCTTTGAAACCGATGATGCCGGATTCAATAAGCGCACTGGTTACTTGGCTACTGTTGATTGGTTGCCAGTCAGGGTCATAACTAGTACCTACATTCTTAAAGAAGACATTATCCGGTGAAGACGTAATTTTTAGTCCATCGCCCGATTGGATACCAAAGTCATTTAATGACAATAGCAATACTGTGTCCTCTGCTCCCTCTACTTGATTGTCCAAGGTACCATCAGGGTTGAAATCAATGACTTTGATTGTCGTTTCTGCAACGGCTGAAATCTGACCTTTATCATCCGTTACTGTCACTTCAATAACACGATCTGTGTTGTCTGGGTCATCACTGGTATTGCTGAATTTAATGACTTTAAGTGCCGCTTCAAACTCATCTGCTGATAAGGTACCACCGATTTTTTCCGTAATGACAAGTAAGCCAGTAGTAGGGTCATTAGTAACAGAGAACATGCTTCTATCTACTAACGAATCATCTAACTGGTCTCCAGTTTGACCCTTGGTGAGTTTGATTGACATTGAAGAGATAAGATTATGGTCATCAAAAATGTCAGCATCGACATCGGCAATAGTGACCGCATCTTTTCCTTCAATGTAGGTGGTCGAGTAATCAATACCATCATCAATCGGACGGATCGCAATAACCAAATCGTTGTAGTCTGTATCACCACTGTTGACCGGCAAATCTTCAATCTTAATTTCTGACTTATCGTCAGAAATCTGGAACTGTAATTTATGGGAGTCAACATGGCTAAAGTAGGCCGTTTGGCTACTTTCATTACCATTGATAAACAGTTTTCCTTGCTCATCAACCGTCAAGAGATCATTTGGCTTAACGGCATTAGCTCCGTTAGACAAAAGGAAAAACTCCACATTATCTAGAGAGTTAAGTACCGCCAGCGCTTGTTTATCTACAACACTGTGGGTATTGCTAATAAGAACGTTGAGCTCAGCCGTGCCTGTGTTGCTGTCCCAGATATAGTAGCCGAACACGTTACTATGACCCGCACTTTCCGAAACCATATCGATCTGATATTGAGTACCGTTTAGATCAACTTCTGGTCGATCGTCATTTAAAATATCCCCAGATGCAGCTACACCGCCAACCTCAATGTGATAGGTTTCTTTAGGCTCAACCACACCATCTAGTAGAGTTGGAATGACGATATCGAAAGATTTTACATTCGGCGGCACAAACAATTCGCCAGTATAGTCATTGTATGTGACACCGTTGGTAAAGGTGGCATTACTTAAATCAACATCTTGATTGTCTGCGTCACCTACTTGGTTAGGTTTGATACCAAACTCAACCGCAAGCAATTGAGAAAGCACAGAGCTACCAGATAAATTCACGGTAAAGCTTAATGATTCACCTTCACTGACTCGTACAACGTTAACATCGATAGAGTCAACACTGACTACTGGCACGTCTGGATTGACGATAATCGTAATGTTCGCCGTATCTGTGCCACCATTACCATCTGAAATAGTGTACTCAAATGTCTCTTCACCACTGAAATTATTATCAAAGTCAAAGACAACATACTCACCATCGATAGAGGCTTTATTATCTCCCAATCCAGTAATTGTAATTTCGTCACCATCTAGGTCGAAATCATTAGATAAAATCTCTGAAATTGGAATACGGATTTCCCCTTCGCTTTGATTCACCGCATAAGCGCCTGTGCCTGTTGCTTCAAAGCCAACTAGGAAGTAATCTGATGAGTCGGTATTTTTCGCTTCGCCCTCGACAAAATCAGTCGCTTCAAACACCACTGTATCGAACGCAACATCAAGGTCATAACTAAATGAACCTGTATGTCCTGAATCAAGGCTAAACACACCACTTTGCACTGGCTTACCATCTAGGTAGGCAGTCCACATACCTTGCTCTCCTGCTGCACCTTCACCTGAAACAAGATGAGATACCGCGAAGGAGAAGCTTGTCGCTGGTTTAGGCAAACTGATAGCAATCTTCTCAGACTCACCAGTTGCACGGTTGTACTGTAACTGAGCCGCCGGACCACCGTTAATGTTGCCTTCTACCCCTAACTCGTAGCCATCGGTTACGGTCAGTTCTTTAATTGTGTTTGTATTTTGGCTGAAATCACCAGACTTGCCGACATAACCAGAAACGGTAACCCCTTCAAAATCCCAAGTGTTGCGTTCTTCTGCGAATATCCCTAACTGAACTGTGTATGTTTGCGGATCATCATTCGCATCAGGGGCATTGTTAATCGTAACGGTTGACTCTTCACTGTAGTTTTTATCGGAATCTATCGCTCGATAATCAAACGAATCATCAGAACGGGTATCGATGTAACGAAGCTCCCAGTTCCCTTTGCCCTCGGTAGACAAATCAACAGATTGGATCATAGCGCCATCTGGCAGCGCGAACGAATCTGAAGGTATAGTGACTTCATGGAACAAATCTTTATTGCCACTGGTGTCTTTTTGGTACTCGAATGGGGAATTGTGGACGTTGTTATCAGCATCCACCCAAGTCACCATAATTGTTACTTTCGATTCATTGCCGTTATTTAGGTTCTTATCGAAATAGCCACCAAGGCCATCTAAGCCAAGAGTGATGCTGTCGGCTGGGCGGCTATCGAAGTTAACCGTAATTGTCTCGCCTTGCTGAATGCCATTACCTTGACCAACACCGATACCGTAGCCAACATGATTTGCGTTTTCGTTGTATTGAACAAGGTCGTTGTCACCTTGTCCCTCTTTACTTGCTGTAACGGTTACCACATCGCCATCGGCAAGCGTGAGCTTACGAACAGATGGATCATCTGTTGCTTCACCCCAGTTGTGGAAGTTGTTTTTCGAAGGCGAATGACTATCGACATCTTGTTCGTCTTTAACGCCAAGTAGGAACCCTTCACTATTTTCGCTGCGGATGTACTCAATCAAGTTAGGATCTTCAAACACCTTACCTTCTTTGACTAAGTTGCCGTTTTCATCAAAGACAGCAAGGTCATCCTTGGTAATGACATTATCACCGTATTTCAATACACCGTGATCCGGTAGTTCAGTAATGACAACACCAACGTTTGTATTCGAATTGTTGTCATTGTCGTCTTCATTGTCGGAGATATGATCTGAGCCATCACCTTCAATGCTGCCATCGCCGTCATTGAAAATAACTTTAGCCGTCCCAGACTCACCCACGTTGATAGAGAAGTCTTCCGACTCTGGTGGGTTGTCTTTACTATCATCAATTGCAACATCTCTGTTCGCCGATGAAGTATCTAGCTGTTCGAAAACATCTTTATCATCATGTTTTACCGATACGACACTAACGTTGAACTGTTGGCCTTGTTCGTACTCGTTATCTTGTACTGTTTCAATGTTAAAGTTGGCAGTTTTGGAACCAGCAGCGATTTCAACTTCAATGACTTCAACAATATCCTGGTTATCAGCATTGGTGTAAGTGTATTCAAGAGTAATAACACTCTTCTCAGGTACCGCTTCACTCAGAGAGATGGTGAATGGTGTCTTAGTATCACCTTCCATGACCGTACTTGGGCCTGCTAAGGTAACCGTAACTGTCTCTTTATCTGTAGTATTCGTCTCATCCACAATTTTGCCTTCTGCAGAATCTTGGCTTGGGATTTCAACGAATTCACTATCAGAAGATACTTTTAGGGTAACGGTCTCTTGGCCCTCAAGAAGGCTGTCGTCAATCACTTTGACGAACACTTCGATGCTATCTTTGCCTTGTGCGATAACAAGAGCAGCAAGCTCCTCGGCTGTTAGAGCTTTATAATCATTTCCTTCTTTTACATAAATCGTATCTTCGTAATCAATACCTTTTGTCGCCGTATCGCCTGTGGCACCAAGGGTAAGAGCAAGACCAATATTCTCAGAAATAAGCTCATCTAGATTAACTTCGAATGATAAGTAGGACTCATCACCTTCAGTCACTGGTTGGCCTGCCGTCACTGTCAGCTCAGCAACAGGTAAAACATCTACATTTACAGTGATGGTGTCTGTACCACCATTGCCATCTGAGACGGTAATCACAAATGAGTCTTTACCATCAAACTCTGGGTCTGGTGTGTAAGTCCAATTGCCATCAGCATCAATGTCCACTTTACCATTGCTTGGTTTGTCAGCGGTGTAGGTAAGGTCATCCCCTTCAGTATCAGTCGCTTTCACTTTGCCCGATACGGAAGCATCTTCTTTGGTAGAAGTGTTGATCGTTTCATCGTCACCCAATGGCTGATTTTTGTCGTCAACGAACTCAGGCGCATCATTGATTGGTTTGACATTAACAGTAACGATGGCGGTATCTGTGCCACCATTGCCATCTGAGATAGTGTACTCAAATGTGGTTACACCATTGAAGTTGTCTGCCGGGTTAAAGACCACTTCACCACCAATAATCTCGACCGAACCATGGCTTGGGTCTGTCATCGAAACCGATGTAATTGTTATATCATCACCATCGATATCAAAATCGTTATCAAGAAGTTGAGAATGTGTAATCTCAAGAGTTGTATCTTCGTCTGTTGTTAGGTCGACAAGAATTTCTTGTAGCTTGATATTATCAAGGTAAGTGCCACTGTTATCACCAGCCCCCCCCACTTCAACGAAACTTATCGTGTTATCTCCTACCGCACCAGTCACCTCAAAGGTATGCGTCTCCATCGAATTACCGTCAGGCGTGATAGTTGCGATAACAACGCCATTCCAGACTACTTGCAATTGCGCAGTGTGGTTGTTCCCTTTAGACGCAATATCAAGTGAGATTTGGTAAGGTTTACCTTCTTCAACACCTTCGACAGTCTGAGACAATGTAACATTGTCACCTCTACCGCCTTCACCTTCCATATCGATGAAGTGGTCAAGATCTGTCTCTACTCGATTATAACCATCATCAACCAAGTCTAAGTTACCTGAGTTGGCATCAAATACCCAACCGTCTAGGTTGCTCGCTCTATCGCCCCAGCCAGGTGCGCTGTTACTGCTGGTGAAATATTCGAAACTACCATTGACAATCAGGTTGTCACCAAGTTTGTGACCATCGTCAGTAGCGACTGGCGGATCGTTGACTGGAGTAACATTAATAAATACCGTGGCTGTTGATGTTTCACCACTAGGATCAGCGATAACATACTCGTAACTGGCGACACCATTGAAGTCTTTAGCTGGCGTGAAAATTATCTCGCCATTAACCATTGTAACTTCACCGTTAACTCCGTTTTGGACAGAAATAATAGTCAAATCATCGCCATCAGGGTCAGTATCGTTAGCCAGAAGTTCTTCAGGTGTAAAGCGAATTTCTTCCTCTTCTTGAGTTTGGTAACCAGAGGCGTTTTCTACCGAGATATTGTCAATGTATGCACCGAAGGTATCGTCATTACCGTTGCCAGTGAAAGTCAGAGTGGTAGAAGAATCTGACACAGTTTCATCAAAGGCGATGGTGTACCAACCATTACTTGGGTCTTGTGTAACAGTGAGACCCTCTAATTGAGCGCCATTTCCAGAGGTAACAAAAATGTTTCCGTTTGGAGCAGAGTGAACAACGACAGTGGTATCACCAAACGTCACGGTAAGGCCGCTGTCGCCTTCATGGTTTGGTCGCGGTTTATAATCAAATGTGACCGTATGTGTAGAGCCTTCTTTAGTATCTAAATCTCTTGAAATACTAACTAGCTCATGACCATCAAGCTCCGCATGTGCATTGCCATCCGACGCGGAAGAACCGCCAACGTTGCCTGTTTGGATCTCTAACTCTGCTTTCTCACCATCTGAGTTAGTAATTGTCCATCCGTTGTAATCGGCAAACGTATTCCATTTACCGTTTGCTAAACCACTTTCTTCAAACGACTCTTGGAATATGAGACCTTTGCCATAGTCATTAACAGCGGTGGGTGCGTCGTTGCGGCCATTAATCGTAACTTCAGCGGTTTGCTCAACCTCACCCCCTAAACCATCGACCACTTTGTAAGTCAATGTGATGACTTCCTTTTCCCCTTTAGCAAGGTAGGTAAAGTATGACGGATCAATGTTCAGCGTGTGGCCGTCTGCATCCAGTGATAAACCATCAACTAGACCAGTGATGTCTTTAATGGATAACGTTGCATCCGCATCCACATCATCTGCACCTTTTAAGAGATTCAGTGTCGTTGTCGCTGCATCTTCATGCGTTGATTTGCTCAGTGCACCTGCCACTGTTGGCGCATCGTTGCTTCCTTGAACTTCTACGGTAATAGTATGACTTGCGCTGCCATCAAGCGACTTGACTGTCAGCTTCTCTTCGTATGTGTCACCTTGATCCAGTTTGTTCGCTTTGGTGTCATTGAGGGTATATGTCCACGCGCCCGTTGACGCATCGAAGGTAAAGTCACCGTATCTGCCCGAAAGCTTCGCACCATCAACAGCTGCGAACGTGTCTTGGCCTCTGTCGGCATCTGCGACTTCAAGTTGTCCTTCTGCAAAGTTGTTGCCGATCGTACTGCCTTGTCCGTCAATACCAGCTTCAATCACATCTTCGCTCTGAGCGTCTTTAACTGAAATCGTCGCTTTATCATTGCGGCCATTGATCGTAACTTCAGCCGTTTGCTCAACCTCACCACCTAAACCATCGACCACTTTGTAAGTCAAAGTTATAACTTCCTTCTCCCCTTTTGCAAGGTAGGTAAAGTATGATGGATCAATGTTCAGTGTGTGGCCGTCTGCATCCAGTGATAAACCATCAACTAGACCAGTGATGTCTTTGATGGATAACGTTGCATCCGCATCCACATCATCTGCACCTTTTAAGAGATTCAGTGTCGTTGTCGCTGCATCTTCATGCGTTGATTTGCTCAGTGCACCTGCCACTGTTGGCGCATCGTTGCTTCCTTGAACTTCTACGGTAATAGTATGACTTGCGCTGCCATCAAGCGACTTGACTGTCAGCTTCTCTTCGTATGTGTCACCTTGATCCAGCTTGTTCGCTTTGGTGTCATTAAGGGTGTATGTCCACGCACCCGTTGACGCATCGAAGGTAAAGTCGCCGTATCTGCCCGAAAGCTTCGCACCATCAACAGCTGCAAACGTGTCTTGGCCTCTGTCGGCATCTGCGACTTCAAGTTGTCCTTCTGCAAAGTTGTTGCCGATCGTACTGCCTTGTCCGTCAATACCAGCTTCAATCACATCTTCGCTCTGAGCGTCTTTAACTGAAATCGTCGCTTTATCATTGCGGCCATTGATCGTAACTTCAGCCGTTTGCTCAACCTCACCACCTGAATCATCGACCACTTTGTAAGTCAATGTGATGACTTCCTTTTCCCCTTTAGCAAGGTAGGTAAAGAATGACGGATCAATGTTCAGCGTGTGGCCGTCTGCATCCAGTGATAAACCATCAACCAGACCAGTGATGTCTTTAATGGATAACGTTGCATCCGCATCCACATCATCTGCACCTTTTAAGAGATTCAGTGTCGTTGTCGCTGCATCTTCATGCGTTGATTTGCTCAGTGCACCTGCCACTGTTGGCGCATCGTTGCTTCCTTGAACTTCTACGGTAATAGTATGACTTGCGCTGCCATCAAGCGACTTGACTGTCAGCTTCTCTTCGTATGTGTCACCTTGATCCAGTTTGTTCGCTTTGGTGTCATTGAGGGTATATGTCCACGCGCCCGTTGACGCATCGAAGGTAAAGTCACCGTATCTGCCCGAAAGCTTCGCACCATCAACAGCTGCGAACGTGTCTTGGCCTCTGTCGGCATCTGCGACTTCAAGTTGTCCTTCTGCAAAGTTGTTGCCGATCGTACTGCCTTGTCCGTCAATACCAGCTTCAATCACATCTTCGCTCTGAGCGTCTTTAACTGAAATCGTCGCTTTATCATTGCGGCCATTGATCGTAACTTCAGCCGTTTGCTCAACCTCACCACCTAAACCATCGACCACTTTGTAAGTCAAAGTTATAACTTCCTTCTCCCCTTTTGCAAGGTAGGTAAAGTATGATGGATCAATGTTCAGTGTGTGGCCGTCTGCATCCAGTGATAAACCATCAACTAGACCAGTGATGTCTTTGATGGATAACGTTGCATCCGCATCCACATCATCTGCACCTTTCAATAGATTCAGTGTCGTTGTCGCTGCATCTTCATGCGTTGATTTGCTCAGTGCACCTGCCACTGTTGGCGCATCGTTGCTTCCTTGAACTTCTACGGTAATAGTATGACTTGCGCTGCCATCAAGCGACTTGACTGTCAGCTTCTCTTCGTGTGTGTCACCTTGATCCAGCTTGTTCGCTTTGGTGTCATTGAGGGTATATGTCCACGCGCCCGTTGACGCATCGAAGGTAAAGTCACCGTATCTGCCCGAAAGCTTCGCACCATCAACAGCTGCGAACGTGTCTTGGCCTCTGTCGGCATCTGCGACTTCAAGTTGTCCTTTTGCAAAGTTATTACCGATCGTGCTCCCTTGTCCGTCAATACCAGCTTCAATCACATCGTCGCTCTGAGCATCTTTAACTGAAATCGTCGCGCCATCGTTACTGCCCAAGATATTGACTGTGATGGTTTCTGACGCGGTGCCGTCCGCAGAAACGACTGTAAGTGAATCGGTCTCTTTGTCACCCGCATTCAGCGGATCCGATTTTGTTGGGTCGAGTGTGTATGTCCACGCACCAGTGTTGATGTTGAACGTAAAGGTACCAAAGTCGCCTTCCAAGCTGGTTGGTTGCTGGTACACCTGCTCACCGTCGTCAACATCTTTCAGGGTTAATTGACCGCCGGCGATGGCGTCACCAATTGAGTCGCCATTACCATCAATACCCACTTCCACGACTGAGATGTCTTCCTTCTCAGACGGGGTGATCGTCGCGCCATCGTTGCTGCCCAAGATATTGACTGTGATGGTTTCTGACGCGGTGCCGTCCGCAGAAACGACTGTAAGTGAATCGGTCTCTTTGTCGCCCGCATTCAGCGGATCCGATTTTGTTGAGTCGAGTGTGTATGTCCAAGCACCAGTGTTGATGTTGAACGTAAAGGTGCCAAAGTCGCCTTCCAAGCTGGTTGGTTGCTGGTACACCTGCTCACCGTCATCAACATCTTTCAGGGTTAATTGACCGCCGGCGATGGCGTCACCAATTGAGTCGCCATTACCATCAATACCCACTTCCACGACTGAGGTGTCTTCCTTCTCAGACGGGGTGATCGTCGCGCCATCGTTACTGCCCAAGATATTGACTGTGATGGTTTCTGACGCGGTGCCGTCCGCAGAAACGACTGTAAGTGAATCGGTCTCTTTGTCGCCCGCATTCAGCGGATCCGATTTTGTTGGGTCGAGTGTGTATGTCCACGCACCAGTGTTGATGTTGAACGTAAAGGTACCAAAGTCGCCTTCCAAGCTGGTTGGTTGCTGGTACACCTGCTCACCGTCGTCAACATCTTTCAGGGTTAATTGACCGCCGGCGATGGCGTCACCAATTGAGTCGCCATTACCATCAATACCCACTTCCACGACTGAGATGTCTTCCTTCTCAGACGGGGTGATCGTCGCGCCATCGTTGCTGCCCAAGATATTGACTGTGATGGTTTCTGACGCGGTGCCGTCCGCAGAAACGACTGTAAGTGAATCGGTCTCTTTGTCGCCCGCATTCAGCGGATCCGATTTTGTTGGGTCGAGTGTGTATGTCCACGCACCAGTGTTGATGTTGAACGTAAAGGTACCAAAGTCGCCTTCCAAGCTGGTTGGTTGCTGGTACACCTGCTCACCGTCGTCGACATCTTTCAGGGTTAATTGACCGCCGGCGATGGCGTCACCAATTGAGTCGCCATTGCCATCAATACCCACTTCCACGACTGAGATGTCTTCCTTCTCAGACGGGGTGATCGTCGCGCCATCGTTACTGCCCAAGATATTGACTGTGATGGTTTCTGACGCGGTGCCGTCCGCAGAAACGACTGTAAGTGAATCGGTCTCTTTGTCGCCCGCATTCAGCGGATCGGATTTTGTTGAGTCGAGTGTGTATGTCCAAGCACCAGTGTTGATGTTGAACGTAAAGGTACCAAAGTCGCCTTCCAAGCTGGTTGGTTGCTGGTACACCTGCTCACCGTCATCAACATCTTTCAGGGTTAATTGACCGCCGGCGATGGCGTCACCAATTGAGTCGCCATTACCATCAATACCCACTTCCACGACTGAGGTGTCTTCCTTCTCAGACGGGGTGATCGTCGCGCCATCGTTACTGCCCAAGATATTGACTGTGATGGTTTCTGACGCGGTGCCGTCCGCAGAAACGACTGTAAGTGAATCGGTCTCTTTGTCGCCCGCATTCAGCGGATCGGATTTTGTTGAGTCGAGTGTGTATGTCCAAGCACCAGTGTTGATGTTGAACGTAAAGGTACCAAAGTCGCCTTCCAAGCTGGTTGGTTGCTGGTACACCTGTTCACCGTCATCAACATCTTTCAGGGTTAATTGACCGCCGGCGATGGCGTCACCAATTGAGTCGCCATTACCATCAATACCCACTTCCACGACTGAGGTGTCTTCCTTCTCAGACGGGGTGATCGTCGCGCCATCGTTACTGCCCAAGATATTGACTGTGATGGTTTCTGACGCGGTGCCGTCCGCAGAAACGACTGTAAGTGAATCGGTCTCTTTGTCGCCCGCATTCAGCGGATCCGATTTTGTTGGGTCGAGTGTGTATGTCCACGCACCAGTGTTGATGTTGAACGTAAAGGTACCAAAGTCGCCTTCCAAGCTGGTTGGTTGCTGGTACACCTGCTCACCGTCGTCGACATCTTTCAGGGTTAATTGACCGCCGGCGATGGCGTCACCAATTGAGTCGCCATTACCATCAATACCCACTTCCACGACTGAGGTGTCTTCCTTCTCAGACGGGGTGATCGTCGCGCCATCGTTACTGCCCAAGATATTGACTGTGATGGTTTCTGACGCGGTGCCGTCCGCAGAAACGACTGTAAGTGAATCGGTCTCTTTGTCGCCCGCATTCAGCGGATCCGATTTTGTTGGGTCGAGTGTGTATGTCCACGCACCAGTGTTGATGTTGAACGTAAAGGTACCAAAGTCGCCTTCCAAGCTGGTTGGTTGCTGGTACACCTGCTCACCGTCGTCAACATCTTTCAGGGTTAATTGACCGCCGGCGATGGCGTCACCAATTGAGTCGCCATTACCATCAATACCCACTTCCACGACTGAGATGTCTTCCTTCTCAGACGGGGTGATCGTCGCGCCATCGTTGCTGCCCAAGATATTGACTGTGATGGTTTCTGACGCGGTGCCGTCCGCAGAAACGACTGTAAGTGAATCGGTCTCTTTGTCGCCCGCATTCAGCGGATCCGATTTTGTTGGGTCGAGTGTGTATGTCCACGCACCAGTGTTGATGTTGAACGTAAAGGTACCAAAGTCGCCTTCCAAGCTGGTTGGTTGCTGGTACACCTGCTCACCGTCGTCGACATCTTTCAGGGTTAATTGACCGCCGGCGATGGCGTCACCAATTGAGTCGCCATTGCCATCAATACCCACTTCCACGACTGAGATGTCTTCCTTCTCAGACGGGGTGATCGTCGCGCCATCGTTACTGCCCAAGATATTGACTGTGATGGTTTCTGACGCGGTGCCGTCCGCAGAAACGACTGTAAGTGAATCGGTCTCTTTGTCGCCCGCATTCAGCGGATCGGATTTTGTTGAGTCGAGTGTGTATGTCCAAGCACCAGTGTTGATGTTGAACGTAAAGGTACCAAAGTCGCCTTCCAAGCTGGTTGGTTGCTGGTACACCTGTTCACCGTCATCAACATCTTTCAGGGTTAATTGACCGCCGGCGATGGCGTCACCAATTGAGTCGCCATTACCATCAATACCCACTTCCACGACTGAGGTGTCTTCCTTCTCAGACGGGGTGATCGTCGCGCCATCGTTACTGCCCAAGATATTGACTGTGATGGTTTCTGACGCGGTGCCGTCCGCAGAAACGACTGTAAGTGAATCGGTCTCTTTGTCGCCCGCATTCAGCGGATCGGATTTTGTTGAGTCGAGTGTGTATGTCCAAGCACCAGTGTTGATGTTGAACGTAAAGGTACCAAAGTCGCCTTCCAAGCTGGTTGGTTGCTGGTACACCTGTTCACCGTCATCAACATCTTTCAGGGTTAATTGACCGCCGGCGATGGCGTCACCAATTGAGTCGCCATTACCATCAATACCCACTTCCACGACTGAGGTGTCTTCCTTCTCAGACGGGGTGATCGTCGCGCCATCGTTACTGCCCAAGATATTGACTGTGATGGTTTCTGACGCGGTGCCGTCCGCAGAAACGACTGTAAGTGAATCGGTCTCTTTGTCGCCCGCATTCAGCGGATCCGATTTTGTTGGGTCGAGTGTGTATGTCCACGCACCAGTGTTGATGTTGAACGTAAAGGTACCAAAGTCGCCTTCCAAGCTGGTTGGTTGCTGGTACACCTGCTCACCGTCGTCGACATCTTTCAGGGTTAATTGACCGCCGGCGATGGCGTCACCAATTGAGTCGCCATTACCATCAATACCCACTTCCACGACTGAGGTGTCTTCCTTCTCAGACGGGGTGATCGTCGCGCCATCGTTACTGCCCAAGATATTGACTGTGATGGTTTCTGACGCGGTGCCGTCCGCAGAAACGACTGTAAGTGAATCGGTCTCTTTGTCGCCCGCATTCAGCGGATCCGATTTTGTTGGGTCGAGTGTGTATGTCCACGCACCAGTGTTGATGTTGAACGTAAAGGTACCAAAGTCGCCTTCCAAGCTGGTTGGTTGCTGGTACACCTGCTCACCGTCGTCAACATCTTTCAGGGTTAATTGACCGCCGGCGATGGCGTCACCAATTGAGTCGCCATTACCATCAATACCCACTTCCACGACTGAGATGTCTTCCTTCTCAGACGGGGTGATCGTCGCGCCATCGTTGCTGCCCAAGATATTGACTGTGATGGTTTCTGACGCGGTGCCGTCCGCAGAAACGACTGTAAGTGAATCGGTCTCTTTGTCGCCCGCATTCAGCGGATCCGATTTTGTTGGGTCGAGTGTGTATGTCCACGCACCAGTGTTGATGTTGAACGTAAAGGTACCAAAGTCGCCTTCCAAGCTGGTTGGTTGCTGGTACACCTGCTCACCGTCGTCGACATCTTTCAGGGTTAATTGACCGCCGGCGATGGCGTCACCAATTGAGTCGCCATTGCCATCAATACCCACTTCCACGACTGAGATGTCTTCCTTCTCAGACGGGGTGATCGTCGCGCCATCGTTACTGCCCAAGATATTGACTGTGATGGTTTCTGACGCGGTGCCGTCCGCAGAAACGACTGTAAGTGAATCGGTCTCTTTGTCGCCCGCATTCAGCGGATCGGATTTTGTTGAGTCGAGTGTGTATGTCCAAGCACCAGTGTTGATGTTGAACGTAAAGGTACCAAAGTCGCCTTCCAAGCTGGTTGGTTGCTGGTACACCTGTTCACCGTCATCAACATCTTTCAGGGTTAATTGACCGCCGGCGATGGCGTCACCAATTGAGTCGCCATTACCATCAATACCCACTTCCACGACTGAGGTGTCTTCCTTCTCAGACGGGGTGATCGTCGCGCCATCGTTACTGCCCAAGATATTGACTGTGATGGTTTCTGACGCGGTGCCGTCCGCAGAAACGACTGTAAGTGAATCGGTCTCTTTGTCGCCCGCATTCAGCGGATCGGATTTTGTTGAGTCGAGTGTGTATGTCCAAGCACCAGTGTTGATGTTGAACGTAAAGGTACCAAAGTCGCCTTCCAAGCTGGTTGGTTGCTGGTACACCTGCTCACCGTCATCAACATCTTTCAGGGTTAATTGACCGCCGGCGATGGCGTCACCAATTGAGTCGCCATTACCATCAATACCCACTTCCACGACTGAGGTGTCTTCCTTCTCAGACGGGGTGATCGTCGCGCCATCGTTACTGCCCAAGATATTGACTGTGATGGTTTCTGACGCGGTGCCGTCCGCAGAAACGACTGTAAGTGAATCGGTCTCTTTGTCGCCCGCATTCAGCGGATCCGATTTTGTTGGGTCGAGTGTGTATGTCCACGCACCAGTGTTGATGTTGAACGTAAAGGTACCAAAGTCGCCTTCCAAGCTGGTTGGTTGCTGGTACACCTGCTCACCGTCGTCGACATCTTTCAGGGTTAATTGACCGCCGGCGATGGCGTCACCAATTGAGTCGCCATTACCATCAATACCCACTTCCACGACTGAGGTGTCTTCCTTCTCAGACGGGGTGATCGTCGCGCCATCGTTACTGCCCAAGATATTGACTGTGATGGTTTCTGACGCGGTGCCGTCCGCAGAAACGACTGTAAGTGAATCGGTCTCTTTGTCGCCCGCATTCAGCGGATCGGATTTTGTTGAGTCGAGTGTGTATGTCCAAGCACCAGTGTTGATGTTGAACGTAAAGGTACCAAAGTCGCCTTCCAAGCTGGTTGGTTGCTGGTACACCTGCTCACCGTCATCAACATCTTTCAGGGTTAATTGACCGCCGGCGATGGCGTCACCAATTGAGTCGCCATTACCATCAATACCCACTTCCACGACTGAGATGTCTTCCTTCTCAGACGGGGTGATCGTCGCGCCATCGTTGCTGCCCAAGATATTGACTGTGATGGTTTCTGACGCGGTGCCGTCCGCAGAAACGACTGTAAGTGAATCGGTCTCTTTGTCGCCCGCATTCAGCGGATCCGATTTTGTTGGGTCGAGTGTGTATGTCCACGCACCAGTGTTGATGTTGAACGTAAAGGTACCAAAGTCGCCTTCCAAGCTGGTTGGTTGCTGGTACACCTGCTCACCGTCGTCGACATCTTTCAGGGTTAATTGACCGCCGGCGATGGCGTCACCAATTGAGTCGCCATTGCCATCAATACCCACTTCCACGACTGAGATGTCTTCCTTCTCAGACGGGGTGATCGTCGCGCCATCGTTACTGCCCAAGATATTGACTGTGATGGTTTCTGACGCGGTGCCGTCCGCAGAAACGACTGTAAGTGAATCGGTCTCTTTGTCGCCCGCATTCAGCGGATCGGATTTTGTTGAGTCGAGTGTGTATGTCCAAGCACCAGTGTTGATGTTGAACGTAAAGGTACCAAAGTCGCCTTCCAAGCTGGTTGGTTGCTGGTACACCTGTTCACCGTCATCAACATCTTTCAGGGTTAATTGACCGCCGGCGATGGCGTCACCAATTGAGTCGCCATTACCATCAATACCCACTTCCACGACTGAGGTGTCTTCCTTCTCAGACGGGGTGATCGTCGCGCCATCGTTACTGCCCAAGATATTGACTGTGATGGTTTCTGACGCGGTGCCGTCCGCAGAAACGACTGTAAGTGAATCGGTCTCTTTGTCGCCCGCATTCAGCGGATCCGATTTTGTTGGGTCGAGTGTGTATGTCCACGCACCAGTGTTGATGTTGAACGTAAAGGTACCAAAGTCGCCTTCCAAGCTGGTTGGTTGCTGGTACACCTGCTCACCGTCGTCGACATCTTTCAGGGTTAATTGACCGCCGGCGATGGCGTCACCAATTGAGTCGCCATTACCATCAATACCCACTTCCACGACTGAGATGTCTTCCTTCTCGGACGGAGTGATCGTCGCGCCATCGTTACTGCCCAAGATATTGACTGTGATGGTTTCTGACGCGGTGCCGTCCGCAGAAACGACTGTAAGTGAATCGGTCTCTTTGTCGCCCGCATTC